>NZ_AUTR01000039.1:163236-250648 GCF_000497875.1 Pseudoalteromonas sp. S8-8 | reverse complement strand
TCGCTCTTTGCCGAAGTTCGGCTTAGTTCCACTAGCAGACATTGAAGATTCTTAATGTGTGACCCATACGCTTCTAGACAATGCCCGCATCCAAGCTAAGCTCGAAGTAGAGCAAGAACAAGCAGAAATTGAAGCTGAAAAAATACTAATATCAGAGACTAAAAAAGATTTAAACGAGTGCTATCAAAAGGAAAAAAGAAAATCGGATGAAATTGGAAATACACTGACTGAAAAAAACGAATTAATACAGCACAATAAACGAGAAATGAAAATCGAAAAACAGAAGGCAAAAAATCACGGTAACGCTCTTAGTCGAAAAAACAGTTTGATAAATAAATTAAAGACCAATGCTGAATACTTAAGTTCATTCATCGAAGAGAGCTATGAAACATAAAAGCTCTCTTCGAATTCAACCTTTACCTCCAACAGAAATGCTAGTAATTCCCTTTTTTCCTAGGTTGCCCCTTGAACCCTTACCTATTCTGATGCTCTTTCTAAATCTCATGTAGCTGTCCCTGCATTAATTAATGTTTACTCTATATCTTAATTTAACAAAGCTCAAAGTATCAGAGCAACAAAAGAAAACTTAATAAGGTTCATAATGGATGTTAGAAATAGTGTTACATAGGAGTTGAACTTTCATGTATTTTAAAGCCTTGTTTTACAAGGCTCTATTTTTTAATTAATTATTTTGTATAAGTACATATATATGAACCAGGAGCTTTACCGCCTACACAAGAAACTCGACCTGCAGAAGAAGGTGATTTAGCAGAGGTACTGTAAAATTGGGCTCCAGAACGCACGGCAGCATCATAAAAATTTGAGAAAGTTGATAAACCACCTTTTTTAAAGGTATATGTACGTGGTGATGTTACAGGAAGTGTAGGTTCAACTTTGTTTCCGTCAACATCTCTACCATGTTCAAAATCCCATATAAGCTCATCACCAATAATTCCATATAACGAATATATTGCAATGCTTTTGTCATCAAAAGCAACCTGCATAAAGACTTTTTCAATTTCAGCAACGCCAGAAACTTTTGCCGCTGCGATTGTAAAGTTCGATATATCCTGTTCTAGGGTTGTATGTTCATTATAATAAGATGAAACTTCATATTGTTTTGCACCAAATCCAACTAAGTCCCAAGCGCTACCTGCAATCTCTTTAGGCACAATAGTTGCGCTTACTCCAGCTAAGCTTGCAACAACAGCACTTTTTGCATCAGATATATTATGAAAAGTATTTAAAGCGTCCTGCTCTACACCATAGCTATCTACAGTCCAACTATATATAGGTATTCTTACATCTTGAATATGACCACCACGACCATCAGGTTCATTATCTCCTTTTAATATCCTGTACCCTGTAATGGTCTTAGAAACATTGAATTTCTCAATAATTGATTTATCTAGATTCATTACATAAACATCGCGAGGGCGATCTACTTTAGCTTTTAATCTTGCTGTATTTTTGAACTGTTCGAAAGAAAAACATGTTGAGCATTCAGTGTAAAGTGGAGTTTCCGAGGCTAAACTTGAGAAAGAAACTAGTCCAATTAAAGATGTTAAAAGTAAATTTTTTATCATAATCATTCCATAATTAAATAAACGTAAAAGAAACATTATTATAATTTCTTTTTCATTACTTTTAAATCATTAACAACTACAAAAGCATTACCCATTAAGAGTTAATGTATGGGGGATGGGTAACTAACCCACTATATCGCGGCTTTTAATTTTAACTAGGCGAAGCCGTAGCGAGGAACGAGCGCGACTTTACAGAGTTAAATGCAAAATAGTCCTTAAAAAACGCGTTCACCAATCTTCCAGCTAAAAAAAGCTAATCGTGCCTTGATAAACTTCTCTTTATGGAGCTTAGAGGCTCGATAAGGAAATTTCATAGGCACAGGTAAATTGCATCACTTTTCATACAAAGTCGCTTAGAATCACTCTGAGGAGTGAAGTGTCGTGATTTTTTGGGGGATGCCGTAGCTAGGGGAAAGGCCGACAGGAGTATAAACTGAAGAGTGGCTTTAATGCTTAAAGTTTTGTAACTTATTCACAGGCTAACGCCTTTTTAATAACTCTTGTTTTTAGCACCGCTGTAGCCACCTAAAACTGTAGTCAATAAAAGAGAATAAGATGTTTTTTTATAGCCAATTATTAAGTAGATGCCTCAATCGTCTTGACTAAATAAATATAGTCCACCCTCCGCCTCGAACAACTTAATATAACTAGCGCCTCAATACCTGGCTATCACTCATCCACGAACCGCTTTGTAGCGTGCTAAGCTTAAAGATCAATAAAAAACTGGAGCACACTAAACTCGCCAATTAAAATCGTTTTTCTTGTAATTGATTTATTTCCCTCATTATATCGGTTTGTGGGGGTAAAAATTTGACTGTATGCGAGCCGCGCAAATGTCTGCTCGTAGCACGTTTACTTGTATATGTGAACAAACACCAATATGAGTAATTAACTATTTTTAGCCAATCACAATGACCGCTATTCGTTCTTTGCCGAAATTCAGCTTAGTGCTATCAGTCGTAACTCGTTTCTGCCCCATTATCATTCAGGGCATGTACTCAGCTGCATTCTGCTTAGCTAGGTTAAGCCCTATTTCAACTAATGTTAATTGCCATATTTAGAGACAATTTTATTTACATCTATAATCAGCCCAAAACTTAGATGTGAACTTCAAGCAATATTGGCGATAACGAATACGTACCAAGATAAACGATAACGCAATACCGCAACACCGAATTTTTGCTTATTATTCAAAGCCTTATATCGAAACTTCATTTGTAATAGACTCTTTTTTAGGTATACTTAGAAAATCAAAACTTAAATATTTGAGGATGGTACTTGATGATAGTTACTATAATTTATAAAGCAGCCGCGGCAAATGTAGTAAAAACGTCAGAGGGAGAAATCACCATTAAGGATGGTGAAAACCCGCTAGATATTCGTCAGTGGATGGCTTTAAAGATACAGCCAGGAATCCTAAGAAGAATTAAAAATGGATATATTTCCGTAAAAGATACAAGTGTAGAAGAGGAAGCTATTAAGGAGTTTAAATGTTCTCTTTTTGAGCAGTTAAAGACTGAAGGGTATTCTTTAGTTCAAAAAAAATGTGAATCAAGTAATTACAAAGATTTTGAACAAGCCTTGGTTAAACAATGGCTTTCGAAAGAAGAGGATGCAATGATAGAAAGCAAAGCACTGCGTGAAGTAGATAGTTTGGGTATAGCTAAAAGTACTAAAAATATCGCATTGTTTAGTGCTGTAATATTATGTGTTCCGATAGTTATAGGTTTAGTGGGCATGATAACCTAAAAAGATATTGGCGAGGTAAGAGTAACCTCAGTTCAACGTTACAATAGATTTTCTAATCTAAAAGTTATCTCGCCACATTACTTTCGTAACTCAGTTTTGTCCAAAAACGAGTTTAACCGACCGTCTGCTTCTCGCTCACTGCAGACTATCAGCTGTATTTGCTTTTTAGTTGCTTATTACACAAACTGCGCAACTACGTCTTTTTACAAAAACTACGTCACGTCTAATATTATTCATTTTCACAACATGGTCGAAAGTTGATAATCCAGTTAAAAACCAAAGGAAGACGTCGATGAAGGCAGCTTAAATCGAAATAATAAAAGTTTAAAAAATGATGTTAAACGCTATTACAAATCGTGATATTGAACAAGCGACTCACACTTTACTTAAATGCATTAATAATTTAACTATTGAGAAATGAGATAGTTGCTGCGAGTTTATAAAGTGTTTGGGTTTAGTAAAAAGAAAGCTTAACGAGTGAAGCAGTCTAACAACTCCAAAACTATTGCTTTAGTTCTATTATTCTAGTTCTATTGCTTTAGTTTTGGCGCTTATTAAAGGGATAATATTTACCCTTTCATTTGTTCAAGCTCTTTGCCTTTGGTTTCGTGTAAAAACTTAAATACAAATATAACTGAAACAAACGCGCAAAATGCGTAAAAACCATAAGCCCCTGCTAAACCTATACCGGTGAGCATGACAGGGAACGACCAGGTAATTAAAAAGTTAGCTATCCACTGGGCAAAGCCGGTAACTGCAAGGCCAGAGCCGCGAATTTGGTTAGGGAACATTTCGCCTAACATAACCCACATTACAGGGCCCCACGATAGGTTAAAAAAGAACACGTAAGCGTTAGCGGCTATTAAAGCAACTATGCCCTGCTCTCCTAGCTCTAAATTACCTGTTGAGCCAATATCTGCGTTTAAAAAGGCATAAACAATAACCGAAAGTGTCACCGTCATACCAATTGAGCCGGTTAACAAAAAAGGTTTTCTGCCAATTGTGTCTATAAAATACATGGTAATAAACACCGCTAAAATACTTACAAAGCCGCTTATTATATTAATGAGTAACGCGTCAGATTCAGTAAAACCGGCTGCTTGCCAAAGTACCGCGCCGTAGTAAAAAACAACGTTAATGCCGACTAATTGCTGAAATGTAGCTAAGCCAATTCCTATCCAAACAATGGGGCGTAAACGTTTTTTAGGTTTATCTGATTGTTTTAAATAGGAATTATAAAAGCTTTTTATTTGCGCTTTACCCACCTTTTATATACCCTTAATAGTCTTTATAACAATATCTTCGTATAGCTTTTTCTGAGTAATTTATGCACTATAAAACATCAAACATTTCTAACAACATTGACGAAGAATCGATTCCTGATGACTGCATTAGCAATCTAACCGTAGATAATATTGTATTTGCTATTCATGAAGGTAAGTTAAAGGTGTTGCTGGTTAAATATAATCGGGGCCTTGCAACAAGCCAATGGGGTTTAATTGGTCATTGGGTTCGTAAAGATGAAAACTTAGACCTTGCAGCTCTGCGTGTTGTTAAAAGTACGACCGGTGTTGAAAACCTGTACTTAGATCAGTTAGGTGCTTTTGGTAACGTAGACCGCTACCCTGCTAGACGCATTATTACTATTGTTTATTATTCGCTCGTTCGCTTTGAAGAAACCAACCTTGTGAGCGGCGACAATGCTTTAGAATGTGAATGGTTTGATGTAAATAGTGTACCGGCTTTAATGTTTGACCATGCCGATATTTTAAAAAGTGGCTTAGACTACTTACGCTACAAAGTAAGACACGAGCCGATTGGTTTTAGCCTGCTCCCTGAAAAATTTACCCTGCTTGAGCTACAAGGAATTTACGAGTCGATTTTAAATAAATCACTCGATAAACCTAACTTTAGACGTAAGTTTCAAAAAATGAACTTACTAATAAACTGCAAAGAAAAACAAACAAATGTAGCTCACAGAGCCGCAACGCTTTATCGTTTTGACATAAACGTGTACGAAAAATTAAAAGAGTTTGGTTTTACGTTTGAGTTTTAAATATTCAAAAACATTATTGGATTAAAGTTTGGTCTTTAAGGCAAAACAGCATATTGCTAATATATATGTGATACCTTTAATTCGTTTGCATTATTAATATAAACTAATCAAAAAGGAGCTTTTTACTTGAAACTTACGCCGCCCTAGGCAACCACTCCCTTTTTCATCAGCACGTTGCGTGCAACCTTAATCGCCATCTGCGCGAGAATCATTGTTATTTAAATAAAATACTCCCCTATACTTTGGGAAACTAACTAATTAGGTTTATTACATGTTTGATCACGTAAAAAGAGATTGGCTCTCTAATGTTCGTGGTGATGTGCTTGCTGGTATTGTTGTGGCGCTTGCCCTAATACCTGAAGCTATTGCCTTTTCTATTATTGCGGGTGTTGATCCTAAAGTGGGTTTATATGCCTCATTTTGTATTGCGGTTATTATTGCCTTTGTAGGCGGACGCCCTGGCATGATATCGGCTGCTACCGGTGCAATGGCACTGTTAATGGTGACGCTGGTTAAAGATCATGGTCTGGAATACTTACTGGTTGCTACCTTACTCACCGGTGTACTACAAATATTTGCAGGCTTTTTAAAGCTCGGTGAGTTAATGCGGTTTGTATCGCGCTCTGTTGTAACAGGGTTTGTAAACGCACTGGCGATTTTAATATTTATGGCGCAGTTACCTGAGCTGACTAATGTTACTTGGCATGTTTATGCGATGACTGCAGCGGGTTTGGGTATTATTTACTTATTTCCGTATATTCCAACAATTGGCAAAATCCTTCCCTCCCCTTTAGTGTGTATTGTTGTTATTACCTTACTTGCACTGTTTTTAGGGCTTGATATAAGAACCGTTGGCGACATGGGCGAACTGCCAGACACCCTACCTATATTTTTATGGCCTGATGTACCGCTAACACTCGAAACGCTGCAAATTGTATTACCGTATTCGATTGGTCTTGCTGTTGTGGGCTTACTTGAATCGATGATGACCGCCACTATTGTTGATGACTTAACCGATACAACGAGCGATCGCAATAAAGAGTGTAAAGGTCAAGGTATTGCAAATATTGGCGCAGGTTTATTTGGTGGTATGGCGGGTTGCGCCATGATTGGGCAATCAATTATTAACGTTAAATCGGGCGGTCGTGGACGACTTTCAACCTTTATTGCTGGTTTATTTTTAATCATCATGGTGGTGTTTTTAGATGAGTGGCTGCGTTTAATTCCTATGGCGGCATTAGTTGCAGTAATGATTATGGTATCGATTGGTACGTTTTCGTGGGCATCAGTTAAAGATTTAAAAAAGAACCCGCTTTCGTCAAACGTAGTGATGATTTCCACCGTTATTGTGGTTGTTGCGACGCATAACCTAGCCATTGGCGTTTTAGTTGGCGTGTTGTTAGCTACGTTGTTTTTTGCGAACAAAATTGGTCGCTTTATGGTTGTTACAACTAAGCACGATGAAACTAAAAACCTAGTAACTTATGAAGTTGTAGGTCAGGTATTTTTTGCCTCAGCAGAGCAGTTTATAGCGTCGTTCGATTTTAAAAGTGCGGTAACAAATGTTGTTATAGATTTAACCCATGCACATTTTTGGGATATAACCGGTGTATCGTCACTCGATAAGGTGGTTATTAAATTTAGACGCGAAGGTGCAACAGTTAATATTGTTGGTATGAATAGCGCAACCGAAACAGTTGTTGATAAGTTTGGCGTACATAACGACCCTAAAGAAGTCGATAAACTACTTGGCGGTCATTAAGGAGAATGTAATGAAAAAAATAATTACCTGTATCGATGGCTCTGTCATTACACACGCTGTAACCGAAGCTGCTATTTGGGCTTCAAAAAAGTTAGATAAATCAATTAGCTTTATACATATGCTTGAAAAAATACAACAAACTAATGTAGGTAACTACACCGGTACGATTGGTTTAGGTGCCCAATCGGCTTTGCTTGAAGAAATGACAAAACTCGATGAACATCGTAGTAAAGTTTCTTTAAAACTAGCAGATAAATTACTCGACTCGGTTGCTGTACAAGCAAAAATTGCTCATATTCAAAACTATGAATTAATTAAACGTCACGGTGATGTAATCGACGCTATTATTGATTTTAAAGATGATACTCGCTTAATCGTTATTGGTCGAAATGGTGTTGATCATCGTGTTGATTTAAATGCACTTGGTTCACACATCGAAACGCTCGTGCGTAGCGCCTCGCAACCAATATTGCTTATTTCTAGAAAGTTTAAGCAGCCTGAATCATTTATGATTGCGTACGATGGTCGCGAAACAGCCGACAAAGCACTGCAACAAGTTATTGATGGTGGTTTATTACATGGGCTTCATTGTCATTTAGTGAGTATTAATAATAATGAGAAGAACTTAGAAGAGAAGTTTCTTAACGCTCAATTTAAACTCAGTAGTATGGGTTTTGAAGTGTCTGCAAGCTTTTTAGAGGGCAATATTTTTGACTCGTTAATGCAATACAAAGAACAAAATAACATTGATTTGATTGTTATGGGGGCTTTTGGGCATTCTAAGTTAAGGCAGTTTTTTGTGGGCAGTAATACCATTAAAATGCTCGAAAACAACGATGTGCCAGTTATTATATTAAAGTAAGTGGTTGTTTTAAGTAAGCACCACTTTAAAGTAAGCACCTGTTTTAAATGATATTTTAATGACCTACTTTAAAAGGCCTAAAATCACTTAACTGATTTTAGGCTTTTTTGTTTTTGGCTTAGCTTCAAACTTTTCAAATAAAAACTGAACAAACGACGTAACCTTTTGAGCCACAAACTTTCTATGCGGATAAATAGCAAATAAGCCAAACTCAAAGGTTTTATAGTCCCGCATAACCTGTACAAGCTTACCCGATGCAATATCGTCTCTCACCACTATTTCAGGGATTAAGCCAATACCGCCACCCGCTACAACCACCTCTTTTACAGCTTGTGGATTATTAACCGAAACACGCGAGTTTACGCTTGCCGTTAATGCCTCACCACTTGGTGAAACTAGAGGCCAATGGCGACCTATTTTAAAGTTGCTATCAATCACCGTAGCGTGTTGCTCAAGCTCATCAACACTCATTGGTGCGCCAAAACGCTGAATGTATTCGGCTGATGCACATAAAATTAAAGGGTAACTGGTAATTTGCCGTGCAATTAAATTAGAGTCAGACACACTGCCAATTCTTATTGCTAAATCAACCCCCTCTTCTAGCAAATCAATTGTTTTGTCTGAAAGCACTAAATCAATACTTAAATCAGGGTAGCGGCTCAGTAACTCAGGCATTAACGGCGCAAGATTTGATTCGCCAAACGACACCGGCGCACTCACCCTAAGCTTGCCGCTAGCAAGCGCTGTTTGACCCGATAAGTTATCGAGCATTTCGCTGTAGCTTTCAATTACAGGCACTACGCTTGCGTAATAACTTTGCCCCGCCTCGGTAATCGAAATTCTGCGCGTGGAGCGGTTAAATAATCTAACCCCTAAGTCTTGCTCTACAATGCCCACGTATTTACTAACCAGTGCCTTTGAAAGCCCTAGTCTATCGCCTGCGGCTGTAAAAGAGCCTGTTTCAACAACCGCTATGATTGTTTTAATGCCAATAATAGTATCCATGATTGTCAATATAGCATTGACATTTATTCCTTACTAGCTCGGTTTTTCAATACTGATAATAGTGAAAGAATAGCGTTATTAAAAATCACTATTCAAAATTAAAAAACAGGACAACCCATGAGCAACCTAACGCTATACCGTTTTACTTTATCTGGTCATTCACATCGTGCAGAGTTATTTGCATCGCTTTTAAAGCTTGATGTAAATATGGTTGATGTGGCACTGCAAAACGGCGCACAAAAGCAAGCTGACTTTCTAAAAATGAATATTTTTGGGCAAGTCCCGGTACTTAAACATAACGATGACATTATTAACGATTCAAACGCTATTTTGCTGTATTTGGCACAAAAATTTGATGCTAACAGAACCTGGTACCCTGAAGATGTAACTGTTCAAGCGCACATTCAGCGCTGGTTGAGCGTTGCTGCAGGGCTTGTGGCTTCAGGTCCGTGTGCAGCTCGTTTAGTCACTGTATTTGGCGCAGAGCTTGATCATCAAAACGCGATAAATATTGCCCATACATTATTTAAAACAATGGATGCATACTTACAAAATCGCGAGTACTTAGTAGGCACTCAACCAACTATTGCCGACATTGCCAACTTTTCTTACATAGCGCACGCACCAGAGGGCGGCGTATCACTTAGTGAATACCCAAATATTCTAAGATGGTTAAGCAACGTTCGTAAACTTGATGGCTATATAGCAATGCCTGAAACAAAAGCGGGTTTACTCGCTTAGTTTTAAGTTTTTAATACTGTTTTATAAGAGGCTATTAAGCCTCTTTTTTGTGCGTTACTGAGCTAACAAAGCAAAATTACTTATTACAACTTATTATGCGCAGCCAAATGCGATTGCTTACCACTATAACTCTCGGAAATGGATAGCTAAAGAGAAAAAGTTCGGTAAGATACTTATGTATATTGTTGGATACGGGATGAATTTTGGATTTACTACTAACTAAAGATTTAGAATTAAACGTTCGAAATACCGAAGGTGAATACTTCAAACTTAAGCTTAACTACGGCAAAATGCCTTTATTAACTCATGTTAGCAATCATTTTTATGAATATAAAGAAGATGAAATTCAGGTAGAGGATTATACTGAGCAACGAACTCCAAGGTACCTGTTGTCAGGTGCTATTAATTCTGGCGGGCAATCATCTAAGCTATTTCGATATATATATTCAGGTAAAGCAAAAGCAACTAACCTAAAAAAAGTATACTTCACATTCCCTGAACTAGCTGCGTATTTCAACAACGAAATTTCAAAAAATCTAGAACAAAATGGTGACTTGAGTGGAAATATCACTATAGAGCCAATGGAAGCAACAATATTAAATAGTGATCAAACCATCAAGGTTGGATTGCATCAAAACTATCAACTTTCTGATACATCAACCAAAGATGGCTTTCAGTTCACAAGCTCCATGACTCTAGTTTTTGAATTTGAAAACACCATTACTTTTAGTGAAATAGAAAAGTATTTGTATAAGTCTAAAAATCTTTTTACTTGGATTACAGGGTTTCCAATCAAAGTATCTAAAATCGAAGTTTCTGATGGTGAAAATACAGGAACTCTATACACTCCGTCAGTTAAAGATACATCCGAACACGACCTATCATACCCAAACGGCTTCATGCTAGCAGCACAATTAAGAGAAAATTTCGTAAAAATTTGTGAGTCATATTTTGAAAAAAACACGTTTGAATTTGAGGACATTTGGTCACGAACAGTCCCTTTATACAATTTCAATGGAGTTCTAGAGTATGAAACCATGCTCTATGCTTCCATTCTCGAAAAGTATTGCAGCCACAAGTTACATCAACTCAATCTTGATACCAAGCTTGATGAAGATGAGTACACAGAACTAACGAATAGACTTACAGGCTTGATCTCTGAGGATTCAGAGCTAGTCAAAACTTTTTCAAAAGATATCTTGGCTGATTTGAGTAACGTTGAAGTACTTAAAAAACTCTTACCTAATAGCTCTGCTACAACTTATATACAAAAAGTTAAAAAGTACCTGAATCACGTGGGTAAGTACGTTACAGAGATATTTATTTCAACAAAGGATCTGAAAGTTATTAAGGACGTTAGAGATAGAGCTGCTCATGGTCAACCAGAAATATACACTACAGAAGAAGTAAGCGGAATATACTGGAAATTAAGGATGTTGGTTATTTACCTGATATACAAGGATTTAGGTATATCTGATAGTAACTTCCTCAAAATTATTTCTTATACATTTAATCAGTTAGTTGTGAACTGCGATAAAAATGAATTTAAACTTGATACCAAACTAAATCAAGCAATTACTTTACCTGTTTCAGAATCAGTGTTTAATGATGTGTCATCTAAACTAAGAACATATCTTGTTCTAGCGCGGAATGAAAATCTTTACGAAATACATAAAGAGTACACAACTAAACTATCGAACTATTTTACTGCTAAAAACTCTGCAGATAGGCAAATAAGGAGCCTAGATGAATACGTGCAAACCTTGCTAGAAAATCCGAAATTAGAAGCTAAATACACTGGTAATGCATACATTACACACAAACAGAAAAACCATAGACTACATGGTGTAATCATTGTTGATACCCCGAAAAAGTTAAGAAGTTATAGTATTCGTTAGAGGCAAGAATGTACTGCAATCACACGTTTATTTTGTATCAATAGTGAGCCTTTATTGCCCTACAATGATAAAAGCTGAAGATTTATATTTTGAAAAAAACTACAGCTCTAAATCAAGCTCCTCAATGCCTTTAGCAGGTACGGCGCAGCAAATAAGCGCCTGGCCTGTTTCTGCTGGGTAACTTACGTTATTGCGATAAACCACAGCGCCTGCATTTATTCTTACGGCGCAACTGCCGCAGCTACCGTTTCGACAGCCAAATTCAGGTTCTAAACCATGGGATTCGGCTACATTAAGTATAGTGTTATCGCCTTTATTCCAGCGTTGTTCAAAGCCCGATTTACTGAATTTAATTACAGTGTTGTCGGCTTCCTCAGTGCTAATCTCTTTGCTTTTATTAGGCGCTTCGCTTGTGTTAAGCACTTTGCGCTTAATACTGGAGGGTCCAAATGCTTCAGCAAATATATTTTTATCCTGCACACCGAGCAATAACAGCTCGTTATATACGTGTTGCATAAACGCAGCAGGTCCGCATAAAAAGAACTCGTAATCATCAAGTGGTAAATAATACCTAAACACATCCGCATTTATGCGCCCTTTTAAATCAAAGCTTTCGTCTTTTAAGTTAAAGCTCTCATCTTTTAAATTAGAGCCATTGCCTTGCTTTTCATCAAGCTCAGGCTGCGATAAAAGTGAGTAGTAATCAATTGCCCCGACACTCGTATCTGCAAGTGTTTTTAGCTCGTTATAAAACGCACGCTGCTGTTTATTTTTAGCACTGTGAAAAATATGCAAAGGGCGTGTATAGCGGGTTCTTAACCCTTCGTGTGCAATATGTTTAGCCATTGAGATCATAGGTGTAATACCTATTCCGCCACCAATTAGTACCGCTGGTTTGGTACTAGTTGGGTCAATAAAAAACTGCCCTTGTGGGTATTTAGCTAAAATAACGTCGCCTACATTTACGTTATTATGAAAGTAGTTAGACACCTCGCCACTGAGCTCTTTTTTAATAGATAACCGATAAAAGAGTTCATGAGGGCTTGATGAAACGGTGTAGGTTCTAATAACAGGTTTGCTGTTACTGTTATTACTACTACTTTTACTTGGTATTTGTACGGTTAAATGCTGCCCTGCTTTAAACGGTAACAAGGTTATATTGTTATGCCCTTCTAAATAAAAGGAGGTAATTACATTACTTTCTTTAATTATTTTAGTTACTTTAAAAGGCTGCCAAGTATGTTTTAGTTTTTCGGCTTGTTTGTTTTTATCAGCCTCAAGCCACGTGCCCGTCATTTTAGTGTTAGGGGAATAAGCATCAAATTTAGCACTAAACGGGAGTAAATTTTTAAGCCACATTCCTTTAGTGAGGGTAAATTTCCAGCCTCGGTCTGCGCCAATAAAGCCTTCAAGTTCTGGGTGCCCGTCCCATAAAATTTCAACGCTGCCGGTAAGCATTAATACATTACCCGTGTCAAAATCAGGAAATAACAAACCTGCTTTTGGGTTTAATAAAAAGTTACCCAAGGTATTAAAAAAATTATTACCTGCGTAATCAGGAATCGTTAATGTGTTACCTTCTCGCTTTACAAAACCCGGCAATCCACCACGGTGAGAAACATCAACACCTTCAATTTTTGGATTGTTTTTAGCGGTTATAAAGCTTGAAACAAAAAACGTATCGGTGGTGTCAATTAACGTACTGGCTGCGTTATCAAGTGTATTAAATTCAACTTTTTGTACCGCATTACTTTTAAGTAGAGGATCTCTATTAAACGTTAAGTCTCGCGTTTGAATATACTGCGGGCAATTTCCAAAGGATTGATCAACACTAAAACTCACCTGATTATCACTAATTACCTCACCTACGCGCACATTTAAACGGTTACGCCTACGCGTACTTAGCTCAATGCCTAACAAACCAATTGGCGAGCCGGCAATCTTTAATGTGTTATGTAGAGGGTCGTTTTTATCAACCGCGTGCCTCATTAATAACGACGTGGGTGTGGGTGAGCTTAAAAAGCCTGACGGCCCTGAAACAATAGATACCCACACATCGGCGTTTTCATCAACACTGCCTGCAACCACAAATGGTAACTGCTCAAAAAAGGCTTGATGCTGCTTTGGCATAAATGAGCGCACGGCACGTTTGCCAAATGTTGCCATTATTTCTCGTTTACCGAGTTTGTCTTGTATTGCCAGCTCGCCTTCGTGAAAAGGTGAAGCATCTATTGAGTTTGTGTTAGTCATTTTGCTCGTAATTCGTGTGCGTATTTCATGGGGTAAATTTAACTCAATACACAATGAATGATAATGGGTGTTTTATTGACTGATAATGCACAAAACAATGACAATACTTGCACCCTCTTAGTGCCATGCGCGCACCAACATATAACAAAATAGGTTTTATTCTCACTCTAAAAATACATTAAATACTATTTAAACAATAACTTAAAAAATTGGCTGTATTTTTGCAAACATTCTATTAACAAGCCCGTTTTACTTACGGCAAAAATTTAGGTTGTGAGCACAATAGCTATTAGCAACCATCGGCAAAGAAGCCCGCACACAGTTATGCATATTGCGTATTTGTGGCGGGCTTTTTTGTTAATTGTATTTAAACCGTCACTTTAAGGAATGCCCTATGCAAACCTCGCAAAAAATACTCATTATTGGTAATGGTATGGTCGGACACCACTTTGTTGAGCAAATGCGCCAAAGCGATGCCAACGCAGACATTACTGTACTTTGCGGAGAAGCAAATCTTGCATACGATCGCGTGTACTTATCAAGTGTATTTGATGGCAAAACCGCCGCCGATTTAGCACTAACAACTCACGACAACTACAAACAGCTTAATATTAATGTGCATACCAGCCAGTGGGTTGAAGGCATTGATAGATCAGCAAAAATAGTGACCACATTAACCGGTGAGCAATACCCATACGACAAACTTATACTCGCTACAGGTTCGTTTCCGTTTGTGCCGCCTATAAAAGGTAACGACCAACCCCATTGTTTGGTGTATCGCACATTAGAAGATTTAGAACAAATAAAAGCCAGTGCCGCTGTAAGTAAAAGCGGTGTTGTTATTGGCGGAGGTTTGTTGGGGCTTGAAGCCGCAAATGCCATCAAGCAACTAGGGCTTGATACCCACGTAGTTGAATTTGCACCACAACTTATGGCTGTTCAACTTGATGGACAAGGCGGTACGCTACTAAAAAATAAAATAGAAAAACTTGGCGTAACAGTACACATATCAAAAGCAACCAGCGAAATAGTAAAAGGCGAAACCAGTCGCTTTAGATTAAATTTTTCGGACGAATCATTTTTAGAAACAGATCTGATTTTGTTCTCTGCCGGTATTCGCCCGTACGACCAACTAGGCAAAATTGCTGATTTAGAACTCGGTGAGCGCGGCGGTATTATTATTAATAACCAATGCCAAACGTCAGATCCTGATATTTTAGCCATTGGTGAATGTGCCCTGTGGGACAAAAAACTATTTGGCTTAGTAGCACCGGGTTACAACATGGCGCGCGTTGCAGCGAGCCAATTAAGTGGTGGCGAGCTTGAGTTTTTAGGTGCCGACATGAGCACTAAACTTAAGTTGTTAGGCGTAGAAGTAGGCTCAATTGGCGACGCTCATGCAAAAACGCCAGACTGTAAAGAACTTATATACCAAGACGCTATTCGCGGCTGTTATAAAAAAATCATACTAAGTGAAAAAGGCGACAAATTACTGGGCGCTGTACTTGTTGGCGATACCAGCGACTACGATACTTTATTACAGTACATGCTTAACGACATGGACTTACCAGAAAACCCTGAGTGTTTAATTTTACCAGATAGCGGCGGCGCGCCGTCGTTATCGGGCAGTGCCCTACCCGACACAGCCACTATTTGTTCGTGTCACAATGTGAGTAAAGGCGACATTGTAGGTGCGATTGATGGCGGCTCATGCGATTTAGCATCGGTGAAATCATGCACTAAAGCAGCAAGCGGCTGTGGTGGTTGTGCTGCGTTATTGAAATCTGTTGTTGATAACGAATTAGCAAGCCGCGGTGTTGAAGTTAACAACCATGTATGTGAGCACTTTGCGTATTCACGCCAAGAACTACTGCACATGGTAAAAGTAGAAAGCATTAAAAGCTTTGATGGCTTACTAGCTAAACACGGCAGCGGTCATGGCTGTGAAATATGTAAACCTGCCATTGGCTCTATTTTAGCCTCAACATGGAACGACTTCATTTTAGAGCCCGCTCATGTTGGCTTGCAAGATACTAACGATACGTACCTAGCAAACATGCAAAAAGATGGTTCGTACTCTGTAGTACCACGTATTGCTGGTGGCGAAATAACACCCGACAAACTCATTGTAATTGGACAAGTAGCAAAAGACTTTAACCTGTACTGCAAAGTCACTGGCGGTCAACGTATTGATTTGTTTGGTGCGCGCTTAGAAGAGCTTCCTGTTATTTGGGAGCGACTTATAGAAGCCGGATTTGAGACCGGTCATGCCTATGGTAAGTCTCTTAGAACCGTTAAATCGTGTGTGGGTAGTACGTGGTGTCGTTATGGTGTGCAAGACAGCGTTGGACACGCAATAGAAATAGAAAACCGCTACAAAGGGTTACGTGCGCCGCATAAATTTAAAATGGCGGTATCGGGTTGTACCCGTGAATGCGCCGAAGCACAAAGTAAAGATATTGGCATTATAGCTACCGAAAACGGCTGGAACTTATACGTGTGTGGTAATGGCGGTATGCGCCCTCGCCATGCTGATTTATTTGCGACCGATTTAGACACGCCAACACTGATCAAATACATTGACCGCGTGATTATGTTTTACATAAAAACAGCTGACAAATTACAACGTACGTCGGTATGGATGGAAAATCTTGAAGGCGGTTTAGACTACCTTAAAAGCGTAGTCATTGACGACAGCTTAGGCATTTGCGACGAGCTAGAAGCGCAAATGGAATTAATTACACAAACCTATGCCTGTGAGTGGAAAAAAGCGATTGAAAGCCCAGATGCAGCCAAACGATTCCGCCAGTTTATTAATAGCCCCGAAACCGACGACAACATTTTGTTTGTGCAAGAGCGTAACCAAATCCGCCCTGCTACAGAAGCCGAAAAGCGTGAGCAACGTAATACACAAAACCGTATTCCAGTAATGGAAGTTGAAGAGGAGCAAGCTGATGTCTTGGCATAATATTGGAACAATCGACAACCTAGTAGCTAATAGCGGCGTATGCGCATTAGTTAATAATCAGCAAGTGGCTATTTTTTACATTCCACAAAATCCAATGGCTGTGTTTGCCATTAGCAACTACGACCCGATTGGCAAAGCCAATGTATTATCGCGTGGCATTATTGGCTCAACCGACAATAAATTAGTTGTCGCATCGCCTTTATATAAGCAACACTTTTGCCTAGAAACAGGCGAATGTTTAGAAGCAGAAGCAATACACTTACCGGTTTTTAATGCAAAAATTGAAGACGGCAGTGTATTTATAAGCTCTGAACCAAAAGTTACAACAGCTGTGGCTTAGGGGAATATTATGAGTGTACTGTCTTATTTTTCGGGTATTGAAAACGTGTGGCTAAATAAGCTTGTTACTAAGCTAACAAGCTCAAATGATCGCAGTGCTAAAAGCGGCAACGTTTATATAATTGGTGCGGGCCCAGGAGACGCAGAGCTAATTACGGTAAAAGCGCAGCGTTTAATTAATACCGCCGATGTTGTTTTATACGATTGGTTAGTAAGCGATGATTTATTAAAAACGCTTCCTAAAAAAGCGCAGCGTGTATTTGTAGGTAAACGTGCTGGTAAGCATTCGATGACCCAAGCTAACATTTGCGAACTACTGGTTAAATACGCGCAACAAGGCTTAAACGTAGTGCGTTTAAAAGGCGGTGATCCGAGTATATTTGCACGTATTAACGAAGAAGCCGATGCACTTACCAAGCATAATATTAATTTTGCTATTATTCCGGGTGTTACAACGGCTTGTGCTACTTCTGCTTATACGGGTATTCCGCTCACTGCACGCGATGTAGCGCGTAGTGTTACATTTTTAACGGCGCAGTTTGCCGATCTTAACAAGCAACCTCATTGGCAAAATTACGCGTTTATGCCTGCAAACAACAACCCCACTTTAGTGGTTTATATGGGACTTTCGCGCTTACAAACGCTAAGCTGCGGTTTGCAATCAGTGGGCTGGCCAAGTAATACACCCATTGCACTAATAGAGAATGCCACTACCACTAAGCAAAAAGTAATTACCAGTACGCTTGAGAAAATAGTAAATGAGCATGCTAAACACAACCTTCAAGGCCCTACCCTAATTATGATTGGCGAAGTAATAAATCATAAAATGGCAATTAGCCCTGAGTTATTAAACAGTGTAAATGTTAACGCATGATACAAAATGAATAATGCACTTTTCGCGCTTACTACCTCCCCAGGAGTAGGCGCTTTTTTGTTTTTAATTTGGGTTCAAGTTGTGTGCAATAACATGTTTAAATGCACCAAATAAGTTAAAAGTAATGGTAATTTAAATTATAGAAACACAGTGACAAACAAAAACAACACTTTAAGCAATTGTATTAGCTTGATTTTAAATTCAATGATGAAACTTATTAATGATTGGAACAGTGGTTGCACTTTAAAAACAAAAAAGTGTGGAATAATACCTATGGCGACAAGCAATCCTCTCACAAAACAGTTTTTATTAGCGGCTAAATATCAAGAAATACACGCGCTAAAGCAATTACAAAATAGTTGTGCCTCGCTTACTAAATTAGGCGATTTTGTACATCAGTTACAAAAAGAACGCGCAATGAGTAATATATTTTTGGCCTCAAATCGAGAGCGATTTAAAACCCAATTACAAGAACAAATCCCTTTAAGCGACAGCGCACAAACTGCATTTTATGATTCTCTTAAACAAACATTTATAAACGACAACGCCGATACTGGCCATACTCGGTTATTTAATTTAATTACCTACAGCTTACAAGCACTCGATGCATTACCGGTATTGCGCAAGCAAATAGCACAACAAAACATTAGTGCGGTACATGCTACGCAGTCATTCACTCAGTTAATTGCTAGTTTACTCAATATTATTTTAGAGGCAGCAGATGGCGCAAGCGATCCCAAAATAACGCGCTTATTAGTTGCCTTTTTTAACTTTATGCAAGGTAAAGAATACGCAGGACAAGAGCGTGCCTGTGGTGCACAAGCATTTGCAGCGAGTAAATTTACCACAGAGCAAAAACAACAACTCGCGCATTTTGTACAAGAACAAAACCACAGCTTTGACTTTTTTAATGAGTACGCCGATGCGCACCTTTTAAAATGTTTTGGCACACTAACAACGCATCAGGTTAATAATCAGGTAGAGCAACTTAGAAGTTTACTGCAAAAGCTCGATGACGAGAACGCTCAACCGCTCTCACAACTGAGCGAAGTATGGTATGAAGTAACCACTACGCGCATAGATATAATGCACAAAATTGAACAAAATATAGCAGATCAGTTAATTGATACCGCAGCAATGCAAATAGCCTGTGCTCAACGTAGCTTAAATACAAATAAGCAGGTACTTAACAATATGGTAGAGCAACAAATAGCCCCTACTTTTGGCCAATTAGCCGTTAAGCAACCAGAGCCAGAAGTAAGCCAAAACATAGCGGCCGATAAGCTCAATAGTAATAAAAGTATGTACGATTTAATTATCGAGCAAAGCCAACATATTAAACAAATAAACCAAGCGTTACTTGACGCTAAAAAAGTAATTAGTGAGCAAAAGGTAATTCACCAAGCCAAATATATACTTATTGAACAGTTAAAACTCACTGAAGAGCAAGCCCATAAACAGCTACAAAAACAAGCAATGGATACACATAAAACCTTATTTAGCGTAGCGCAAACAATTGTACAAATGAGCGATTAAATATGCTGTTTTTACTAGGGCATGTTGCTCTTTAGTAAGAACACTACTCTACATAATACTTATTTATTCAGTTATAAACTTCACGATCAGACTTAGTTTGACCTTATTTAAAATAGATTCATAAGCTACTGACTATAATAAGGTAAGGCTTTAATTTGGCGTTAATTTATAAAGTGAATAATTCAACACATTCAAAATAATCAACTACAATAAGTTAATCATTTGTTGCATCTCATTTTAATGAGGCATATTTATTTAATACTGTTGTAGGAGTTTGAATGCCCAATGTAGAGAGTTATTTAGAAGGTGTATCATTAATAGATGAGCAGCAATTAACGACTTCTCTTGATAATGACATTCAAACAAGCTTAAAAAGCTTTGCTGAGCTAATTTTAAACATTTTTGATGCAAGCTCAATCTCTATTGTTGCTAACCTGCCTCAACGTGCTGTCGAGCTATATAAATCAGGTCCAAAAATAACAGTAGCTAAAGAGCAACTATCTGATGACGTTTTTAATGAATCGATTATCGAGCATGATCCTAAAATATTTAGAGTGGTATCACCTATTATTTTGCCCTCAAACCTTAAGTTTGGATGGTTGGTATTCGAGCGAGCAAGTGATTCACTACTTACCGAAAAAGAACAATTAATCTTAAATAGTTTACAAAAAAACTTTGTTAATCAGTTAGTCCAACGTAAAAATTCATTAGATAAAATAAACAGCTCTAAGTTTCACTCAACAATTAGCGAGCTAAAAGAAGACGAAACTGAAAAAGATCGCCTAATCAAAAAATTACAAAAAATGAGCGATGAACTTGATGAATTTACCAGTATTGCTTCACACGATCTAAAGTCACCATTAAATGCTATAAAACGTTTATTAGAGTGGGTTTATGATGATTGCAAAGATTTACTCCCTCAGGAGCACCTAGAAAACTTTCAGCTTGTGCTCAGCCGAGCTAATAGAATGCAAGTACTACTAGAAGATTTACTAAGCTACTCGAGAATAAATGGCTGTGATTCAACTCGTGCAAACATATCTTTAGAAAGTATTTACCAAAATGTAGAACAAATTTTGGAAGTTCCACAAACTGTCACTGTTTACATACACGCCAAGAACGAAGTGCTCGATATACCGCTGCTCCCTTTTAAAACTGTTTTTCAAAATCTTATTAGTAATGCAATAAAACATAACAATAAAGAGCACCCGGTTATCGACATTTCACTTATCCCCTCTAATCAATATTACATTATTGAAATAAAAGATAATGGCCCTGGAATTGACCCTAAGTATTTTTCACTCATATTTAAGTTATTTCAGACATTGCAATCTCGAGATGATGTTGAAGGGAGCGGCATTGGACTCTGTATTGCCAATAAGCTCATTATTAATTATGGAGGCAAAATTGAAGTAGCCTCCGATGGGAAACTTGGCAGTACATTCACTATTTTTTGGCCCAAAGTTTAACTATGAAATTATCAATTATAAACGAGCATCATGTAGATGCTGCTCTTAGAAGGAACTTATGAATATTTTAATTGTTGATGATGACTTAGTTGATCGCAAATTAATTAAAAAAATGCTTATTTCTGATGGATCTCATCATCATGACATTACCGAGGTAACGTGCGTATCCGAGGGCTTGAAAGCCATTGAAAACAAGCACTTTGATATAATACTACTCGATTATAATATGCCTAAAGAAGATGGCATTGAAATGCTAATTGAAATGCGTGCAAAGCCTAAACTCGGTAACACCGCAATTATCATGATTAGCTCCTCAGAAAATTCAGCTTTGGCTATTGAGTGTATAGAAGCCGGCGCTCAAGACTTTTTACCAAAAGGTGATATAACGAGGGATAGTTTAAATAAAGCGCTTATATATGCCAAAAAACGCTTCGAAGCAGAACAACGTATTCACAACAGTTATCTTGCTGTAAAGCATATGGCAGAACGGGATCAGCTTACTGGTTTGTCTAATCGATATCATTTTGAAGAAATACTAAAAGTAATGATAGCTAACAATAAACGTGCTAAAAACTGCGTGGCGTTACTTGCTTTAGATTTAGATAACTTCAAAAATATTAATGATACGCTTGGCCATAGTGTCGGCGACGAAATTTTAATACAAACAGTAGAAAGAATTCATAGTTGCCTGAGGCAAAATGAAGGATTTGCACGGTTAGGAGGCGATGAATTTGCAGTTATAATAGGTGGGATTTGCAACATTAATCAAATAGGTATGATAGCAAATAGAATATTAGCTGAAGTTTCTAAACCCTTTTTGCATGAAGGCAGAACTTTAAATTGCAGTGTTAGTATAGGAAGTGCCTTATACCCAAATGATGCGACTGAATCGCATGAACTGCTAAAATGCGCTGACATTGCAATGTATCGCTCAAAGCAAAGTGGTAAAAGTAGAATAAGCTTTTACAAAGAGCAATATCAATATGAGTTTAGTCGTCGGGTAGATATTCAAAATAGTATAAAAGAGCACATAGAGGAAAAAAACTTTAGGCTATTTTATCAACCTGTTTACTGTTCAAAAACACAAATAATGACAGGTGTCGAAGCCCTGATCCGTTGGCCAGATACAACCGTTAATTATACCCCCGATGAGTTTATTCCTATTGCTGAAGAGTGCCGATTAATAGCCCCCCTTGGAAAATGGATAATTGCGAGCGCTTTAAAGCAGTTATCTTTGTGGCAGAAAGACTACCAAACGCCGTTAACTCTATCTATTAATATTTCACCGATACAGTTGCAAAGAGAAGTTTTACAAACGTATCTATTAGAGACAGTCGAAAAATACAATTTAAAAACCAGTAGTATTATTCTAGAAATAACAGAAACAGCTTTTATGGAAAACAGTAAAGAAGTGATTGAGATATTAACCTATTTGTCTAACAAAGGGTTTAGAATTGCTTTGGACGATTTTGGTATGGGTTACTCATCCATATCTCACCTTATTTCCTACCCTATTGATATAGTAAAATTAGACAAAAGCATGCAATCGTTAAGTGGAGAAAATAATAAGCGATTAAAAATAATCGAGAGCTTATCTTTAATGCTGAAAAAACTAGATTTTTCTGTGGTAGCTGAAGGAATCGAAACTGAAACCCAGCATCAGCTATGTAAAAAATTAAATATAGACTACTTACAAGGTTTTCTCTTTTCAAAGCCTATGCCTGTAAACGAAATTAATTTGCTGCTCGATGACTATTGTAAAAAAATAAGCCTTTAATAAATAGGTTATTTTGAGCCTTTGTAAAATTGAAGCTTAAATCAAACACCTGTATAAAATTAAGCTAAAACCTTTGGTTTGTGCCACATACTCAAACTAAAGGTTCTCCAATTTGCACCGCCTAGCGGGTTAAAACCTAAAACACATGCAAATCAGCTGTGTTTTTCCAAATGCTGACCGATGACAGCCAATACTTTTTCTTTTAACTCTGCTGCCTGAAAACTTCCTTTTACAAGGTAACCTTTAACAAAATCGTGTGACATTATAATCTTTTTTTCTTCTTCTCTTTCTGATGAGCTAAACATCATAACCACACAAGAGCTGATTTCTATCATCTTCCTCAGTTTAGAAAACGCTTCTAAAAACTGAATACCATTGACTCTTGGCATATTGATGTCCAAAAATATGAGTATTGGAGGAAATCCATCAGGGTACTCTTTTCTGTTAGCTTCATAATTCTCGAGAAATTCTAATGCTTCCTGGCCATCTTTTTTTTCAAAAATTGTAAGATCTAATTCAGCCTCTTTAATTAATCTTTTAAGAATATACCGGTCAACTTCATTGTCATCGACAATTAATATAGGGGGTTTAATTTTTGTCATGTTAGCTTATCCATTGGTATTATTATTTTAAACGCTGTACCTTCATCAGAGCTTTGCAGTGATATTTCTCCGCTTAAGTACTCAATATGTTTTTTAACCAACGCCATCCCTAAACCAGAGCCTGTGCTCGTCTGTGCATGGAATCGCTTGAACATATCAAACACTTCACTTTGATGCTTTTGTGGTATTCCCATTCCGTTATCTGTAACAGTAATAAAAAACGTCTCTTGCTCATTGAAAATATCACAGCGGACATAAGGCGAGTCTTTATTTCTGTCGTAATACTTCAACCCGTTTGATATTAAATTTTCAATGATTTGTGCAAAACGTGCTTTTTCAGACCTTATAGGTACTGATAGATTAATTGTTGTTTCGAGCGTACAAGGATTATCTTTCATGAGCCAAGACAGTCGTTCTTTCATATCAATAATTAACTGATTAAAGTCAATTACATCTCTATCCTCATTACCAATTTCAGCTTTGGCTAACAATAAAATATCAACAACAAGTGTTTCTAACTTTTCCATTTGTTGATAAATAACCAGTGCATTTCGGCTTGCCTCCTCTGTGTCTCCCGCTTTTATATCTTCGATAACAAAATTCGCTAAGGATTTAGCCCCTGACAGCGGTGATTTCAGGTCATGAGAAGCTCGATAAGCAAACTGTGCAAGTTCGTCATTTGCTTGCTGCAGGGAAGCTGTTTGGCTATTTATAATCTCTTTGAGTTCAATACTGTTTTCAATATTTAAAAGATCATTTTTGACCCGCTGCCTGGCCGCGATAACGAGTGCTTTTAATTCACCCGACGTTTTTATATCAAGTTCATCGTCTAGATTAATATTGCTTTCGGGCTTACTTGATAAAAGTACAGTTAGATTTCGAATAGAGCTGGATATTGTGCGAGAAAGATAACTTATAAAAAGAATATTAATAAAAGATATGATTATAACAAGTGGAATTAACGTCATTAGTATAAACGATACTGTTTTTCTGATTGGTTCTTCAAACATCTCAGAGTGTTTGTTAAAGCTATCAAGTGCAACATTAAGGTTTAATAAAAAATCATCTCTGCTGAGTTCACCTTTATTATATTGAATAACTGACAATAGTGCTTTATCCGCAATTTCTATATCGTTTTCACAAATTGTTAAAGTTTGCTCTGTGTTAATAAATTTCATAACAGCATAATTTAATGGGTTTATTTCTTCAATACATTCAATCGGTTGCTGCCTAATTGACAATATATCTGACTCAATGGTATTTATATCTATGGGGATATTGTTTTCTATTTTTTTAACTGACTTGGTAAGTTGATGTGTATATTTTAAGTGAAGAAAATTAAGTTGGTGAAACTTAGCCCCTTTAGCGATTTCAAAAGCTGAATAAACAGTAATGCTTACCTCTGCTGCAGTTAAAATCACAATAAGCATCAATTTTCTGGAGATATTCATATACGACACCTATTTTAGCTACTAACCCAATAGTTTTTGCGTAACACTATATTAAGTATAGTATTTATAACCTTAGGTATAGCAGATTTTATCTTTTTTACTAGATGCTCTATAAATAACAATTTATATTTAACTTTATTCACTTTTAATAGCAAGCTTCTTCTTTAGCTTTTCTTGCCACTCTACAGCAAGCTCTGGCAAAGTTAATGCTTCTAAAAGTATGTCTTCATAACCTACATATTTTTTATCAAAAAATGCCTGAAACAGTTTTTTAACTGATATGTCGTGCGAGGCTTTCTTCTCGATAACAACACTATCACCCGTTTTTGCAACGCCCTGCTCTAGTACCCTAAAATACACGCCAGTGCAGTAATGCTGCGTAAACAGTTTAAGGCTGTTTTTATTATTAAGGGCGATAGCTAATTTAAAACAAGGCACACGAGGCTGGCTTACTTCAAGCAGTGCAGTACCAATTCGAATATGGTCACCTATGTGTATATTCGCTTCATCAAGGTCAGAAATCGTGAAGTTTTCGCCAAATACACCGCTACTTAAGTTCTCGTTTTCAAGAGTCTTCTGCCAATACTCATAATGATTGTGCGAAAAAGCATATACCGCTTTATCTACCCCGCCGTGATTAACTAAATCAGCTTGCTCATCACCTATAATGTTTAGCTTTTCAATCACTACAGGTTCGTTAGTTGGGGTTTTGAATATTCCCGTTTTCACCTCTTTACCATTGTGGATAAGAGTTTTAATTTTAGAGATATTAGTCGAGATTATTTTCACTGCGATACCAACGGCTGGGAAAGTGGAGATTAATTATGAAGATTTTAAAATTATTATAAATAAATTAAAGCAAAAATGACCGCTTAAAGCTAAGCAGTCATTTTAAAATATACATTTTTTATTGTTCTGCTTGCTTTAAAAAATACGTTTCGGCCAGTCCATTATGTATTCCAGCTAAGTCTATTTGTATTTCATCGATAAAGTCATGCAACAGACCATTTTTAAGTACTCGTACGTCTTTATTTTCTAACTCAATAATTGCATCATCAATTGATTTAATAATTTCTGTTGAGTTTGGCAAAGGTAAAACCAATGCTTTTAATTCATTCATGCAAAATAAAATTGACCGAGGGAATACTTTGCTGTGCATCACAAATTCTATTACATCTGCACGCTGTACTCTAACGCCCATTTCTTGGCGATACATTTGATAAGCACTTAATGAGCGCAATAAACTGATCCACTGAATATTATCAAACGGTTTTACTTTTTCTTCATTAGTAATTAACGTAGCAGAGCGAATATCTAAAATTCGCGATGTCATGTCTGCGCGCTCTATAATCGAACCAAAGCGGATAAAAACGTAGCCCTGATCATGATTAATTGTGGCATCTAACGCCCCAAATATTTGATGGGCTGAATCTATAATCTTTTTTAAATAATCAAAACGTCCGCGCTTTGTTATCCCTTCTTTTTGATTATCTTTTACATAATAATACAGAGAGTTAATTTCTTCCCATACATCTCGAGGAATTACATCGCGGATTGTACGCGCGCTTTCTCGTGCCGAAGTAATAGAGTTTAAAATTGACGAGCTGTTATCACTACCAACAAGTAAATACCTTAATGCTTTTTGTTCAGTAAAATCAGTATGGTTTTCTGAATACGCTTTACGCACACCAATAATATCAATTAATGGCTCCCAGCCGGTACATACGCCTTTGGGTAAGTCCATCATCAGTAAATTGTTAACGTTGATTAAACGAGCTACATTTTCCGCGCGCTCAATGTATCGAGATACCCAATATAAAGTTTCGCCTACTCTTGATAACATATTATTTAGCCTCTTCGTCAACAATCCAAGTATCTTTACTGCCACCACCTTGTGATGAATTAACCACCAAAGAGCCTTTAACCATAGCAACACGCGTTAATCCGCCAGTGGTAACTTGCGTATCTTTACCTGATGATAAAATAAACGGTCTTAAATCGGTATGTCGACCATCTGGTTTATTACCATCAAATGTTGGTACTGTTGATAAATCTAATGTTGGTTGAGCTACCCAGTTTCGTGGGTCCGCTTTAATTTGAGCAATACACGCTTCTTGTTCTTTTTTAGTCGATTTAGGACCAATTAATAATCCATATCCGCCAGATTCATTTGCTGGTTTAACAACAAGCTTATCGATATTTTTAATCACATGGTCGCATTCTTTCGGGTCTAAACATTTGAACGTTGGGACATTAGCAAGTTTAGCTTCCTCGCCTAAGTAGTACTTAATCATCTCAGGTACATAGGCGTAAACTACTTTGTCATCAGCAACACCTGCGCCTGGTGCATTAACCAAAGCAACATTACCTTTAGACCAAGCACGCATTAATCCAGGAACGCCAAGTTGGGATTCTGGTAAAAAGGCTTCTGGGTCTAAAAACAAATCATCTATACGACGATAAATAACATCAACTCGTTGTAGCCCTGTGATTGTTCTCATGTATACACAGTCATCTTTTTCAACAACTAAATCGCGCCCTTCTACCAGTTCGCAACCCATTTCTTGGGCAAGGTAACAATGCTCAAAATAAGCGGAGTTAAACACCCCAGGAGTAAGTACCACGACTTCTGGTTTATCTTGTGGACGAGGCGACATTGCCGCTAGCATATCAAATAATTGTGAAGGGTAATCATCAACAGGTAAAATCGATACTTGCTCAAATAATTCAGGGAATACACGCTTCATTACAGAGCGATTTTCAAGCATATAAGATACACCAGAAGGAACACGCAGGTTATCCTCAAGCACATACATTGTACCGCTACCATCGCGTACTAAATCTGAGCCACAAATATGCGCCCATATCTTATTTGGCGGGTTTATTCCCACGCATTGCTGGCGAAAGTTAACTGATTTTTCTAGTAACCCTTTTGGAAAAACACCATCTTTTATTATTTTTTGGTCGTGGTATAAATCATCTATAAAAAGGTTAAGCGCTTCAACACGTTGCTTTAAACCAACCTCTACGCTTTGCCATTCTTTTTTACCAATAGTTCGAGGGATAATATCAAACGGCCAGGCTCTATCAATCATATTACCTTCGTTGTAAACCGTGAAAGTAATACCCATTTCTTTAATTGCTAAATCAGCAACCGCTCTGGCTTTTACTAATTCTTCTGCTGATAAATTAGCAAAAAATTGTGCTAATTGTGTTCCATGCGATCTAACGTTTCCTTGTGCATCAATTAATTCATCAAAGAAACCTTTTGTTTGGTACGCTTTCCAATCAATTTTCATACACTCTTTCACCTTATCCATCATCATATATGACGTAGTTAAACTGCTATTCCATTCGAATCATATCAACCGCTACATCAAGCAATTGACTACCGCCACCAAATACCACTCCTTTTAAAGGAGTTACGTCAGAAAAGTCTCGCCCTACGGCTAGAGTAATATGCTGATCGCGTGGTAAAACATTATTTGTTGGATCAAAATCAACCCAACCAAAGTTTGGCACAAATACCGCAAACCATGCATGAGTTGCATCTGCACCTTCTAGCTTTTCTTCGCCTTCTGGCGGCATGGTTTCTATGTACCCACTTACGTATCGACCTGCTAACCCTACGCTACGTAAGCATGCAAGCGCAAAGTGTGCAAAGTCTTGGCAAACGCCCCTTTTTTGTGCAAAAACAGTGCTCAAAGGCGTACTAATTGTTGTAAAACCAGGATCATAATGAAATTCATGAAAAATCCGTGCCATTAGATCTTTGCATGCAGAAATTATATTTTTGTGTGCATCAAACGAAATTAATGCGTATTCCTTAATTCCTTTATCTATTGGAATAAGCTGTGAAGGTAGTACAAATTCAGACGTTTTTAATAATTCCGCTGTATTTGGTTTAACCAATAAATCACGTACTTTTCGCCAAGCAATATCAACGCTCTCTAAATTACTATTAGCGCCGACTAACAGTTCTACCTCGCTGATCATCGTTACTTTAAGTTTTTTATGCTGTATTGCTATTTCAAACGCTGTTACCTGATTATTAAAATAATCAGTAAATGTTTGTAAGTAAGTCGGTGTAGGTTCAATTTCTACACGACTACTGTGGCATATTTGCCCGCGATTCGTTTTTGGCGTTAATCGCGCTTGGTTTTGACACAAACTAACAAAGTCTGAATAGTTGTATGTAGTCGAGTGCTTTATTTTATATTTCACGATTGAGCTTGCTCAATATTAGTCCAGTTCAATTTATTTGCCGTTTGGGTATGAGAAAAATACTGTAGTAATAATACATCACAAAATGTATCTAAGTTCATACGCGTATTATGGTTAAATTCGATTAACTGGTTACGTTGTCCATTTTCACTTTTTTGTAGGTAATCTTTCTCAGTTACATAACAACTTGTTTTAGACAGTAAAATTGCTTTTTCGTGTGCCGCAATTACGCCTTGTCTGCGTTTTGTGGGTAAATGCTTACACAACTTATTAATTTCCTCTAACTGAAATAATAAAGAACGTGGGTATTCAGCATCTAAAAGTAATAGCTCAAGCCCTGTACCAATGGTTTGATACATTCTGTATCGGCGCTTATGCGTAACTAAACTAACTTGGCAACTTAGCACTGCTTCAAGTAAGCCAAGCTCTTCGGGCTCGTCTAACTCTTTGGTTAATAAAGCCGCACTTAGTGATGTTATTTGTAAGCTACGCTCTACTCTTCTGCCCATTTCGAGTAAAAACCAGCCATTACTATTTGGCATACAATCTGCAATCGAGCCATTAAAAGCCATAATTGAGCCTATAACTCTATCTAGGCTGCTTTGCATTGCACGCGTTGGAATATTAATATTTACATTTTTAAATACTTTAATTTGCTCATTAATATCATCAATTATTCGGCGACTATCATGAGATAGTAATTCTTGAATTTGCACCGACGCATTTGCAATGTACTTTAATGTATTAATAATACTGCCAGCGCATTGCTCGTCTGCAAGGAGTTGAAAAGAAGTTTCTTTAGACAGATTTACATCAATGCCATCTAGTTTTAAATCAGGTTCTATATAGGGATAAACAATATATTGCGACCTAATGGCATTAGAAAGCCGTGCAACTATACTTTTTCGTATTGAATCTGGGTAAACAGAAAACTCGGTGTACTTGTCTATAAAAATACGCAAAATACGTATGGTGTTTTCGCAGCGTTCTAAGTATCGACCCAACCAAAAAAGGTGCTCAGCCGTACGGCTCGAAATAACCCCTTCGAGTAGCGTTACATCCATTCTTTTTCTAATTGGCACCGGTGGATTATGCTCGCCTAAATCAACTCTATCGGCTGTATTTATCCATGTATCTTTGATCCAACCAGATATTCTCGGGTTGTTACTTTTTTCGTTCGAAAAACACAGTGCTGAAGGAAGTACTTCTACGCCATTTTCTGTGGTTAATGCATAGCATCTAAACACCACTGGCTTGGAGATTAATTGCCCGTCATGCCAAAATGGTGCACTGCTAAAAGAAGGCTTTTCTTGGAAAAAGTAATTATCGGGTTCTTTGCTAATAAGTAGCTTTATTTCTTGCTCGTCTAACACTCCATCTAACTTAAGTGTAGGGTCTATAGCAGATAGTAGTTCGAGGTTATTCCAATCAATGGCTTGCGCTTCTTTTACACTTAAGTAATTTGGCTCACCTAACAACAGCGGTTGTTTTAAAATTTGCTGCGATAACTTTTCTAAGTTGCATTTTATTGAAGGTGACGAGAGCACACCACTACCAAACGGGTTTAAAACCTTAACCGACCCTTGTCGTACAGATTGTAATAAGCCCGGAATACCATGAAGTGAATATTCAGTTTGCTCTAAAGAGTCAATACAACGATCAGAAACCCAGCGTAAAATGACATTAATTTTACCCAAGCCTTGTAACGATTTTAAACAAACGTCACCACCACGTACGGTTAAGTCGGCGCTTTGTACTAATGTATAGCCAAAGTAGGTAGATAGGAATGCATGCTCGTTGTAGTTAGGGTCATCAATTCCTTGGGTTAGAATTACAATTCGTGGGTCATCCATATAGTGGGTATATTCATTAATACCCTCTTGGAATAGGTTTAAAAATTCTTTAATTTGCTGAACATTACATTCGGCAAATTCTTCAGCCATTACACGCCTTGCAATAATACGGCTTTTAATTAATAGCCCTAAGCCCAGCGGGCACTGACAATGATCGCTTAATACTTTAAATTCGCCTGTTGGCGTGCGGTAAACATCTAATGCAGTAAAAAATAGTGTTAATTCGTTGCTAGGTAAACTAAAACCTTCGCGTAAGTAATTAGGGTCTTGAAAAAGCTGCTTTGCAGGAATATGACCATCAACTAATAATGTTTGGTCACCGTAAATATCTTGCTGAATTTTATTTAATAAAAGGGTTCTTTGTTTTATTCCCTCTTCGAGCAACGCCCAATCAGCTTTAGATAACATAAATGGCAACGGGTCGAAGTGCCACTGCTTATTACTTTCATTTTTAATATTGCCATTTTGTAGCAATTGGCTTATTTCTGTAGCGCGGCTACTAACATCATCTGCTGTTAGACTAGCTAAACGCTTAAATAAAGTATCCCAATGGTCTGGGTTTAAACCACTGTGGTTTGCCAGTTCATCATGTCCATGTGATTTATCAAGGTATAAAGACAACCACTCAGGCAATTCCGGCATCGCGTTATTGTTAATATACAAGCTGAAAGTGCTCCAATTTATAGTAAATAGCCGTGTTCATAATGATGCTTTAAAAATATTTAGTCATTCCACTTTAAATAATTTCAAAGTGGAATGACACAACTATCAATTATTATTTAAAGTTAGGCTGCCTGCGTAAATCCAAGGTATTTGGATAATCAGGATTACTACTTTCTTCATCAGGTACCACGTATTCACTTGCGCTTTGCGCCGATTGAAAACTATGCGTAACCGCCGATGGGCTCCAGCTTGGTTCTGCTGATGCAAGTAACGATGGTGTATGCCCATGCTCCCAAAATCTTGCAACTCTGCGCCCTTCAGCTTCAAATGCATTAACCGGTAGCGTTTCAGGATTACGACCCCCAGCATGGCTCACATGATATACAAAGCCTCCAACTGAACGACCTTCCCACGTATCGATTAAATCAAAAACTAATGGAGCATGTACGCCAATAGTTGGGTGAAGCGCTGTAGGTGGTTGCCAAGCTCGGTATCGTATACCCGCGACCATTTCATCTTTTGCTTTACCTTTAACCGGTTTAAGCGGCACTCTTCGACCATTACACGTTACAACATAGCGGTCGCTCATTGTTCCTTGTACTTTTATCTGTACTCTTTCTAATGACGAATCTACATAGCGCGCCGTACCCGACGCACTTGCCTCTTCGCCTAGTACATGCCAAGGCTCGATTGCGGTTCTAAGCTCAAGTGTCACGTTATCAAGTTCTCGCGCTCCACATACCGGAAACCTAAATTCAAAAAATGGATTTAACCAACTTAACTGAAATTGAAAACCTGCTTGTTGTAAATCGCGGCTTACTTCAGCTAAATCGTTTTCTACATATTGTGGTAATAAAAACTTGTCGTGTAACTCAGTACCCCAACGTATTAATGGCTTGTGGTAAGGTTTTTTCCAAAACCAAGCAAGTAAAGTACGCAACAGTAGCATTTGCACTAAACTCATTTGTGAATGTGGAGGCATTTCAAAGCCTCTAAATTCTACAATCCCTAAACGACCTGTGGCTGAGTCGGGTGAATAGAGCTTATCAATACAAAATTCTGCTCTGTGTGTATTACCCGTTAAATCCACTAATAAATTACGAAGTAACCTATCAACTAACCAAGGTTCAGGCACCTCACCTTCGGGCATATGCGAAAAGGCAATTTCTAGCTCGTATAAAACTTCATCACGGGCTTCATCCACTCGCGGCGCTTGGCTTGTAGGGCCAATAAAAAGCCCCGAAAATAAATACGACAAACCAGGATGATGCTGCCAATAGGTAATAAAACTTCTTAAAATATCAGGTCTGCGTAAAAATGGGCTTTGCTCAGGTGTTTCGCCACCAAGCGTTACGTGGTTACCACCACCAGTACCAGTATGGCGACCATCTGCCATAAACTTATCGGTACCTAATCGGCATTCTTTTGCTAAACCGTATAACGTTGTGGTTCGACTGACTAATTGATCCCACGATGTTGAAGGATGAATATTTACTTCAATAACACCTGGATCTGGCGTTACAGCGTATTTTTCTACGCGGCTATCTTTAGGTGGGCTATAGCCTTCAATAACAAGCGGCATTTTAAGTTCTTTAGCCACACTCTCTATACTACTTATTAAACCCATGTAATGTTCAAAATGACTTGTTGGTGGCATAAATATATATAAACGCCCCTCTCTCACTTCCATTACAAGCGCAGTTTTAACCATTTCTTTACCAATAAAGCCCTTTTTAAGCTTTTTAGCTTTGGTAAAATTTTCTGGAATATCAAACGGGTCGCGGTCAATAATATTGCCGCTCCACTCAAGGCTGTCTAAAGGTAGGCGATAACCAAGTGGTGATTCACCCGGCAATAAAAAACAATGACCCCGTTTGAACTCCCACGTACACGACTGCCAACAGTTTTTACTATCGTTCCATTTTAAAGGTAGAACATAGCCAACAGGCTTTTCTATGCCTTTATCCATTTTAGCTAAAAAGCCTTTTCGGCTCATTGCATGGAGAAGTTCTGGTTGATCTGGCTTTATTTCGGTAGGTAATGAGGCTTCTTGCCACATGTGATATAAAATATCTTCATAAGCCGTAGTAAGTGCCTTGGTTTCAAGACCAAGTGAGTCACACAGTTTATCAGCAAACTTTTTAGTATCGGTATGATCAAATTTATAATCTTTATTAGGATCGGCTAATAGTGCAGCATCTTGCCATAAAGGCTCGCCGTCTTTGCGCCAATAGCACGCATATTGCCAACGTGGTAATGGCTCACCCGGATACCATTTACCTTGTCCGTAATGAGTAAAGCCACCTTTTGTGTATACTTTATTCATTTCTACAAATAAATTTTGAGCTAATATTCTTTTTTCTTTACCATCGGCATCAGTGTTCCACTGAGGATGTTCCATATCGTCAATAGAAATAAACGTAGGTTCGCCGCCCATGGTTAAATGTATATTTTCTTCATTGTAAACATTGTCAACGTGCTGACCTAAGCGGTTAATTGCCGCCCACTGCGCCTCAGAATATGGCTTAGTTACACGTGGGTCTTCGTGTACACGCGTTACTTTATTATAAAAGCTAAACTCAGATTTACAGTCGTCTATACCGCCTGTAACCGGCGCCGCCGAGCTTGGCTCTGGCGTACATGCCAATGGAATATGCCCTTCACCGGCAAATAAACCCGAGGTAGGATCAAGCCCTATCCAACCTGCACCCGGAATATACACCTCGGTCCATGCATGCAAATCGGTAAAGTCTTCTTCTGGACCACTTGGACCATCTAATGATTTTTGATCTGAGGTTAGCTGGACTAAATAGCCCGATACAAATCGAGATGCCAACCCTAAATGACGAAACAGTTGTACTAACAACCAAGCAGAATCACGACACGAACCTGTTTTTTTACTTATTGTTTCGTTTGCCGTTTGCACACCGGGTTCTAAACGAATGCCATAACCTACTAATTCATAAATAGCTTGATTAACAGCCACTAAAAAATCAACGCTTCTAAGCGGCTCTTTAGGATTTAAAGATTCAATTAACTCTTTAAATTTTGGACTGGCTTTGCGTTTTTTTAAATAAGGAGCGAGCTCTGACTTTGAAATAGCATCGTAAACAAATGGGAAGTTTTCGGCATAATCTTCTAAAAAGAAATCAAAAGGATTAATAACCGTTAGTTCGGCGACCAAATCGACCGTAAAACTAAATTCGGTAGTTGGTTTGTTAAACACCACCCTCGCTTGGTAATTACCAAAAGGGTCTTGTTGCCAATTTATATAATGATCTTCTGGAACTATTTTTAAAGAATAACTTTTAATTTTTGTACGGCTATGTGGCGCTGGACGTAATCGGAATATATGCGGCCCCATATTAACTGACCGATCGTATTTATACTGAGTATGGTGCGAAATCCCAACTGTAATTGTCATCTATTAATTCCCCTTTAATAATGTATGGCCACAATATAACGCTGAAAATATTATTTGGACTAATTCACCTGTGCAATTTTTATACCAGCAAACTTATAAATTAGTGCTCCTCATCCATTTGCCGACTCATACACAAAGCAACGCCATGCATAAAGGTTTTGACCAAATTAATAGAAAAAACACACCAACTCTGTAAATATTAAACTTGGTGTAATTTATACCATCAATTTTAGATTTTTAATGGTGCAGATAATGCACCAAAATAGTGCTTAAAAATAACTTACAATTAAAACTAGTTAATTTAAAATATTGAAATAAAACAAATAATGTTAATTTTTTAAAATACTTACTCCGTTATTTATAACGCTAAACAGGTATAATTAAAAGTATTTATTTATAGTTTAAAAATCATTAAAAAAAATCATTAAATAGTAAGAAATAGTTCACAATAAAGCTGCTGTTAAAGTAAGTAACGGTGCTATACTAGATCGATTTTTAACCGCTTACGTTACAGCAAAACTAACAATCTCGATGAGATAAAACAAGTAACTTTTAATACAAAGATGCTTGTTTTAAAGATTAGTTTTGCAGCGGTGTGTTTTAATTTCAAACAAAACAGAACACGTCCAATTTGAAAAACCAACACATCTCACTAACCTGTTAATTTTTCATTATCATCAATGCTAAAGGTAATGCAGCACTAGGGCGTGTTGTTCTTTGGTGGTTGAATTTGCAGCAGTGTGTTTGGTATTTAAGCAAGGCAGAGTCTATGATGTGTGGTTGTTCCCCATACATAGGCGATAACGCAGCATAAATGCCAAACATGCGCTGCCCCTGGGTTCTTTCTAGGGACGATTGACTCTTTGTTGCTCGGTTTTTACTTAGCCCACTAGGTTACAAACCTCGCGCCGCGATTAAATCGCCCCTAGATTGAACAAATTTCAATCCCAAAAATCAACACGGCCTAGCGTATTTTCAGATTTTTTAAATCAACCCAATCTACCTAATAGGATATTTTCTTATGCAAAAGCTAACAGATGTCGGTGAAAACTTAGTTAATGGTATAGCATCTCGTTATAACCTCAGTCACGATGCAGTAATTCACATGTTAGTTAGCGTTAATAACGGCGGTTGCTCAATGGCACAGTTTAATTGCCCAGAACTTGGTGGTTCTGGTCAATGGATGCGTGGCGGAATGACAATGGTTGGCGACATGTTTAACAACGGTTTAAAATCAACCGTTGATAACTTGTGCAACGAACTTGCTAATATATTGAGCAATAACCAAATATTTCCGGTTATTCCTGCAGGAACGCCTGGCATCAATCAATGGTGGCCAGGTAATCTAGGCAGCCCATTTAGCAGTGGTGCGCAAAATAATATTCGCTACGCTATATTCCCTAATCGCTTAGCCGTTGAATTAAATGGACAAGTGAGCGTATACGACACGTTAGATCATAATATTGGTGGTGTAAGCCAACAGCAAGGCAATAATACCTCTCTTACATTTAACAGTCAGTGGGGGACAATTAATGTAAATACCCTGCCATTAATTTCAGGGCAAACGCCAACGCCTCCAGAACCACAAAAAGACTTTACGCAGCAAGTAACGCAGCCGAATTTTGCATCGTTAACACCAAACCAAGTTGAAGCACCGGCTAATAATACTGTGGGGCAATACTCGGTAGACGAAACGCTTCAAATAATTGAAAAGTTAGCACAACTTCGCGACTCTAATGCGTTGAGTGATGATGAATTTAATATTAAAAAGTCTGAACTATTAAAAAGGATTTAACCACTATCCTCCAATAGCATAGCGCTAAGTAAAAGTGGTTTATACGGTCTCTTTTTTATTCGGTAACATATGAAAACATTTAAATGTAATTGCACAGATCAACTTATTTTATTTTTTGAAAGCAGCCATTGTTTGGCTTGCGGCAGAACCGTGGGTATAGACGACGATTTCGATCAAGTTGAACCCTATGAAATTGATGAGCAATCGGGGTTATTTTACAAAGCAGAAGCGCCTGAAGTTTTTTATAAAAAATGTGATAACAACGCTCAGTATCACGTATGCAATGGTATGGTTAATTTAGACACATTTATACCTGTTGCCGATAAAGACGAAGTGCTGTGTTTTTCGTGCCGCTTTAATGAAACGGTGCCCGATTTAAGTATTGTTGAACATATTCCATTATGGAAAAAAATGGAGACTGCAAAACGTCGCGCTTTGTATACATTAAAATCATTATCACTCCCTTTAAATACAACGATTCAAGAACCTGAAAGCGGATTAAGCTTCGATTTTATAGCAGACCGTAACGTAAGCGATCACTTTGTAAGCCCTATTATAGGTCAGGACGTTGTATTTACAGGACACGATTGCGGGCATATCACTATAAACCTAGCTGAAGCAGACGACGTAGCACGCTCTCAAGCTAAAATAGCAATGGGTGAGCGTTACCGTACTTTACTTGGTCATTTTCGCCATGAACTTGGTCATTATTATTTTGATCAACTAATCGCAAATTCACCAAAAAAACATGCTTTATGTAAGCAATATTTTGGTGATGACGAATTAGATTACCAGCAAGCGCTCGATACTCATTACAAGCAAGGCGCGCCAGCTAACTGGCATGAAACCTTTATTAGTGAATACGCTACTATGCACCCTTATGAAGACTGGGCAGAAACATGGGCGCATTACATGCATATTATCGATACGCTAGAAACAGCCAAAAACTTTTCAATTACAGGCTCAACAACGGGTAATGAGTTTGAATTAGATGAAGCAGACGAGCTTCGATTGCCACAAAGTGCTTATTACTTTAATTCACAAACATCGATTGATGCTATTTTAGATACTTGGATGGAATTTTCGATCATTCTAAATTCACTAAATCGCAGCATGGGACTTGCCGATGCCTACCCATTTGTACTTACTCAAGCGGTGCGAACTAAGTTGTCTTTCATCCATCATGCTATTCATAACAGGCTCAATTTAATGCCTGATTTACTAACATAAGAAGTAATTAATTGAGTAAGATAGTTTACTGTTTTACTCAGTAAACTATTAAAATAACTGATAAAGAGATAGAAAACATTAGGGCGTATTGATCTTTTCGAAGACTATATTCTATTAGTTTTAAATTTAGAATTTTGGGTGCTATAAGCGACAATAAAATAATCACGATATGTAAATGCCCCTAAAACACTTCACTGTAAAATGAGTAAGGCTTAACGTTCCAACTAAGGCAAAAAGTAAATATAGAACGGCTGTAAAAAATGGCTAATAGTAAGAGCGTATAAATTTTAATCACTCGTTCTTAATAAGAAACTGAACAATATTTATAAGTCGCTAATAAATAATAAAGTTAAAATTAGAAACACTACAAAAATGGGAGTAAGTATATAAAAAAGAATATTTGATATGATTTTGTGTTCTTCTCTGAAGCTAAGCAAGCTATTGTACTGCGCCCTAAAAAATGGAAAAGTAAAAAAAGATCTAAAAATAAACCACAATACTAAGCTGCAGTGCAATTTTATTTCAAACCAAAACTGTTCAGGCTCAATATTTATAGAGTGACCAGCAGTGCTTTTTCCACCTATCGACCAGCCTGTTATGAGCTCTAACATAATAGCTAAAATTAATAGAGCCGCTACCCAAAGTGCAGCGGACTCTAATGACTCTCTTTTTGAGATAAATTTTGAACGCATCTTTATTCACACATTACATTTATAACTACTCTTCCCATTTACCCAGCGCTTGTTTGTCGCTTTGTTTAAACTCAACCCAATTTGATGAGTCTTTAAAGTGCTCTTTTTTCCAAAACGTGGCGTGGTTTTTTAAATAATCCATTATAAATTGTGCGCCTTCGAACGCGGCTTGGCGATGGCGGCAAGTTACGCCTACAAATACAATTTGCTCGCCAAGTGCTAAGTAACCAACGCGGTGAATAATGCATATTCTCGCCAGTTGCCAGCGAGTTTGTGCTTGCTCTGCAATAGATTGAAGCAGTTGCTCGGTCATACCAGGGTAGTGCTCAAGCTCAAGTGCAGTAACGTTATCGCCACTGCTGAACTCTCTTACCAAACCTGTAAAGGTGACAACAGCGCCATCGCTTTTATTATTACTACAAAGCGCATTGTGCTCGTCACCTACATTAAAATCATCAATTTGTACTTGAATATGTATGCTCATTAGCCACCTGTAACCGGCGGGAAAAAGGCAAGCTCATCCCCTGCTTTCACTATTGCGTCGCTTGATGACATAGTTTGGTTAAGCGCTGCAAGTAGCTCACGCTCCTCCAGCCACGGTTGCCAATGCGGGTATTGGCTAACTAATCTTAATTTAAGCTCTGAAATACTAAGCGGCTGCGTAATCTCAAGGCTTAATTTACTGCACTTCAAGCGCTCTTTTAGTTGCCCAAAAAACAATAACTCTACATTTTGGGCGCTAGATATAGCATCGTTTGGATTAATCTCGCTGCCAACTGCCATTTTTGCCCCCAGCTTTTTGAGTAACGCGCATACCGCTAATTTCCATTAGTGGGTCGGCTGCTTTACACATATCAAACAAAGTAAGCGCAGCCACAGATACCGCTGTTAACGCTTCCATTTCTACGCCAGTTTTACCGGCAAGTTTGCAGTAGCTGGTTATTTTAATTTGGCTGTTTGCTTCATCAAGTTCAAAATCAACAGCGACTTTAGTAAGTGCAAGCGGATGACAAAGCGGAATTAAATCGGCGCACTTTTTAGCGCCTTGAATACCCGCAATACGTGCCACGCCTAACACATCGCCCTTTTTGTTTTGATTAAGCATTACTTGTTCAAAGGCAAGCTTGCTCATGCTAATAAATGCTTCAGCTGAGGCATCGCGCAGGGTTATGTCTTTGAGCGATACATCAACCATATTAGCTTGGCCGTTTTCGTCAACGTGGCTTAACATACTATTGCTCACGCGATTCACACTTTTTACCAATGGTAATATGCGGTACAAAGTTACACGGTTTATGCATTGAGTTAAGTTGATCTTTTATAATACCTGTCCACGCTGTTTTACATGCGCCTGTAGAGCCTGGCATACAAAAAATAACGGTGTTGTTAGCAAGTCCCGCAAGTGCACGAGATTGAATAGTTGAGTTACCAATTTCACCGTACGATATATGTCTAAATAGCTCACCAAAGCCGTCTACGCTTTTATCAAACAGCGGCGCAAATGCCTCAGGTGTTGAATCACGTTCGGTAAATCCTGTACCACCAGTCACTAAAATAGCGTGAATGGTGTCGTCGGCTATCCACTGCGATGCAATAGCGCGCATTTGGTACACATCATCTTTTACAATTTCTTTATCCGCTAAGTGATGACCCGCCTCAGTTAGCGCTTTAATTAAGTAATGACCAGAAGTATCGGTAATCGCATCGCGCGTGTCGCTTACGGTAAGTACGGCAATGTTTAAAGGTATTTGTGACTCGCTTGTGTGGCTCATAATGTTCTTCTCAATTGGTTAATGCTTAGGTCAAAATGCTCATTTACAGCTTTAAATTGCGCCGGTGTATTGGTGTTTATTAATGCATGCGCTTTATTACATAAAAGCGTTTGCACACCAATGCTTTGGGTAAACTGTTTTATTGATTTATGACTGTTTGCGTTTGTGAGTATGTGTTTTAAATGATTTTTTACACTGCTTGTATTACGAATATACAGCGGTAGCGGTTCATTTTCAAAGTGCCAAGCATGTATTTGTGACTGATTTAATTGATTGCTCACACTTTGTACGTTATTTGTCTGAGAAGCCAGCACTATTGTGCTTAACAAACTACTCGTAAGTAGAGGCATATCTACCGCAGTAATAAGTAAATCGTGCTCAGTGGCTATTAATGTTGAGTAAATTCCGCCAAGGGGCCCACTGTTTGGGTATATATCTTTAACGTACTTTTCTGAGGGATAATCGCTCGGTGAATAATGGTTCAATGATTTGATTGGATTTGTAACGTTGCGGCTTATCAGTATGTTTTTAGCGCCTGCGTCTTTTAATAAATCACACGCATTGTGCAATAGCGTTTTATTTTTTAAAACTAAATCGGCTTTGTCTGTGCCCATTCTTGATGACTTACCACCAGCAAGCACAACACCTGTAAAATCTCGATTAGCTTTTACTTCCATATTAGCCGCCCAACATAGCTAAGTGAGTTGTCGCACCTGTTAAGCGTTTATCTAGCTCATGGCTTATTTCTTTATTGCCCATAGCGGCTCGAATTGCCTTTACGGTCGCTGCAGTATCGTCCTCGTTTAGTAGTTCGCGTAAATCTATACCTTGCTCGGCAAACAAGCATAAGTGTAATTTACCCAGCGCCGACACCCTTAAGCGATTACAGCTTTTACAAAAATCTTTACTGTACGGCATTATTAAACCAATACGACCATCGTAATCAGGATGACAAAACTCCTCAGCGGGTCCGTTTAGTTTCCCCCTAACTACTTGTAACCAACCTTGGTCGAGTAATTGGGCTTTAACCGTTTGCCCACTTAAGTGGTTTTCTTCAAAAAAGGTTGCGCCGTCACCTGTTTCCATTAATTCTATAAAGCGAACCGTAACTTTGTGGTGTTTTACCCACGCTAAAAAATCCTTCAATTGGTTTTTATTAAACTGCTTGGCAAGCACTGCATTTATTTTTATGTCTTTTATGCCCAGCTCTACCGCGCGCTCAATCCCTTTTAAAATAAGGGTAAGTTTGTCGTGCCCTGTTATGAGTTTAAACATACTCGGATTTAAACTATCAATGCTGACATTAAGCGCATCAAGCCCTGCTTCTGCAAATTCATCAATTTTATTTAATAAATTAAACCCGTTGGTAGTAATAGCTACTTTTTCTATGCCTGGCGTATTTTTACAGAGCTTTATAATATCGGTTACGTCGTTTCGTAAGCATGGTTCGCCACCTGTAATACGCACTTTTTTAGTACCTAGTTCTGCAAACGCATTTACAAGCGTGCTAATTTCGTTTTTATTTAAAAAATTACGCGGCGTATCGCACTGATACCCGTTTGGTAAACAATAACTACAACTAAAATTACATACATCGGTTATTGAGAGACGCAAATAGTTAAACTGCCGACCAAATTGATCATTAAGCATATGCTTCCTTTTTTCTTTACATTACAACCGCAACATCAATGCTGCTAGAACCTGCTTTGTAATGTTGTTTTATTAATTGGCTTAATTGTGTTTTACACGAACCACAGTTCGTTCCACATTTAAGTTCTGACCCCAATTGCTCTACCGTGTTTGCACCGTTTTTAATGGCGTTTATAATTGGCTGCTCTCTTACTTTAAAGCAGCTACACACTTGCATACCTTGGGTAAATTCTTCATCGGGGGTTGCATAAAGCAAAGACTGTAACTGTGTAAAACTCAGCAAAGGCTCTGCAAATAAATGGTTTATCCACTCAAGTGATATTTCTTTTTGCTCATTAGATATAACACCAACAAACGCTAATTGATCGTTTTGAATACACTGCACATGCATAGCTTTTGCCGTATTCATAGCCGACCACTGCCCTTGCAAACCGGTTAAGGTTTGGCAGAAATACAGTAAATCACTTTGTGGTTCATTAAGCGCCAACTGATAATTAAAGCAATTACTTGCATTAACTTTGAGCCAAAAATCACTTTTTATAACAAGTTCGTTTTTAGCAAACAGCTGCATATATTGCGCATACGGTGCTTTAACTATATTAACAGCGCCGTGTTTACACTCAGCCTGACCAGATAGTGGGTCAACTACCGATTGATACAGCCCGCTTACTGTTGCTGATGACGCAAATTGCTTGTTCCAATGAATAGGCATAAAGCATTCGCCTTTTCGCACGGCATCGGTTACTTTTGCATGCGCGGTAACCTGCCCTGTTTGGGCAATCGCACTAATTAAATCGTTTTGTTTAATTGCTAATTTACTGGCATCAAGCGGATTAATTTCAATATACGGGCGTGTAATATGCGATGAAAGCGCGGTACTTTTACCGGTGCGGCTCATGGTATGCCATTGGTCGCGTATACGACCCGAGTTCATTACAAACGGATAATCACTTGATGTTTGTTGCACCGGTAATTGCGGCGTTATAGGTATAAAGCGTGCTTTTTTATCAGCGGTGCTAAATTGGTTATCTGTAAAAACCTGACCATTTTTATAAGGCTGATTTTTAACAACCGGCCACATAATGGGTTTTAAATTATCGTACTGGCTTTTTGTGAGCCCAACTAAACCAGAAAGATTTAGTAATCGGCTGCCGTTATTTTCAAAATCAGTTAATTGTGCCCATTCTTCAAAAATGCCACTAGGTTCTATAAAATCAAACCCTTCAAAGCCCATTTTTTTAGCAACGTCGCACATAATTTGCCAATCGTTTTTAGCACCCGAATAAGGCGCTACTAACGGTCGTTGCCTTGATATTCTGCGTTCTGAATTAGTCACAGTGCCGTTTTTTTCACCCCATCCAGTTGATGGAAAAGCAACATCGGCAAATTTTAACGTATCACTTTTTGCAATACAGTCAGATACAACCACCAACTCGCAGGTCTCTAATGCCTTTTTAATAGCGGCGTTGTTGGGCAAGCTCACCATTGGGTTTGTTGCCATTATCCACACTGCTTTTATTTTGCCTGCGGCTATTTCATCAAACATATCAATGGCATTGCTGCCTGCTTTTTTAGCCATAGTTGGCGAGAGCCAAAAACGTTGCACAAGTGATTGATGCGCTTCGTTTTCAATATCTAAATGCGCCGCTAACTGATTAGCCAAACCACCTACTTCGCGCCCGCCCATCGCATTGGGTTGGCCTGTAATCGAAAACGGACCGCTACCTGGTTTAAGTAATTTACCTGAGGCTAAGTGCGCATTAATAATGGCGTTGCATTTATCTACACCCGAGCTTGATTGATTTATACCCATTGAGTAAAAGCTAATCGCACTTGGGCTGTTAGCAAATAGCGCGTAAAACTCAGTGACTTGCTCAATTGCTATATCGCAAAAGTCGCTAACTGCCTCGCAGCTCCATTTTGTTGCCTCTTGCAGTGCGCTTTCAAAGCCGTTTGTGTGCTGAGCAATAAATTGCGTATCGAGGTGGTTATGCTCATTTAAATAATTAAGTAAGCCGTTATAAAGTGCGGCGTCACTGCCTGGTTTTATATTTAAAAATGTGTCGGCAAGCTCAGCTGTGTCGGTTTTACGCGGATCAATAACCACCACTTTCATATTTGGGTTAAGCTGCTTTGCACGTTCCATTCGCTGATACAAAACCGGATGAGTCCACGCGGCATTAGAGCCAATTAAAATAAGCAGCTCAGTTTGCTCTAAATCCTCGTAAGTACACGGCACTACGTCTTCACCAAAAGCGCGTTTATAACCTGCCACAGCAGATGACATACACAGGCGCGAATTTGTATCAATATTGCCTGAGCCTATGTAGCCTTTCATTAATTTATTAGCGATGTAGTAATCTTCTGTAAGCAGTTGCCCCGATACATAAAATGCCACAGCATCGGGTCCGTGCTTTTGTATTATGTCGTTAAATTTATTGGCAACATGGTCGGTGGCTTCATCCCACGTAACGGCTTGGTTATTAATAAGAGGCGTCGTTAAGCGATTATCACTGCCTGTCGTGTCGAGCAAATGCGTGCCTTTTACACATAAGCGACCAAAGTTTGCGGGATGCTCTCGCATGCCTTCAAGCTTGGTAGGCACATTATTAAAAAGTGAAATATCAACACCACACCCTACACCACAGTAAGCACATGTTGTTTGTTTTAAACTGGTTTTATTTATAGTTGGTGACGTGTTTGCGGTTGTCATGCTACTGCTCTCTTTTAGTGTGCTTTAATTAGTACGTTTTAATTTATGCAGGTTGCTTTACAGGCTCATTAAGGGTAACTACGTTAATGGTGTTACTAGCTTTTGCGAGTGCGCTGTTTATTACGTTTTGAACGAGTTTTTCACACCCTCCACAACCTGTACTGGCTTTGGTGCTTTGCTGCACACTTGCTAGGTCTATAAAGCCTTTAGCGACTGTTTGCTCAATGGTGTGTTTAGTTACTTTATGACAAGCGCAAATAATGGCGTCATCAGGCAAGTCGTCGGCGCTTAGCTCTGCGATGTCGCCGGCAAGGGGCATGATGAGCGCTTCGGGGGCGGTGGTAAGTTCAATGTCGTTTAAATGATATTGCAGTAAATTATCGTAATCGCTGGTATCGCCAACAAGTACTGCGCCAATCAGCTTATTACTTTGTGAATTAGTGACTACTTTTTTATAAATGCCATTGGGTTGGTCTTCAAAGTAATAGCTTATTGCGCCTTCGCTGCGTGCATGTGCATCGCCAATAGAGCCTACTTCAACACCCATTAATTTAAGCTTAGTACTCATATCGGCACCGCTAAATTCATCGGCTTTATTGCCTAAGCCAGTACTTTGCAGAGAGTCTTGCTGGGTCTGTTGTAAAATATGCCCAACTGCTATTTTAGCCATGGCGTAACCGGGTGCCACTAAGCCAAAAATAAAATTATTCCATAGTGCACATTCACCAATCGCGTATATGTTTTCATCACTCGTTTGGCAATGGTTATTAATTACAATACCGCCGCGCTCACCTATCTCTAAATTAAACTCGCGGGCTAAATTATCATAAGGGCGAATTCCCGCAGAAAATACAATCATGTCGGTTTCAAGGGTTTTACCGCCTTTAAAACACATTTTATAACGGCAACTTTCACCTTCTACTATTTTCTCGGTTGCTACCGATGTATGCACAGTAACGCCTAAATCTGTAATTTTGTTTTTTAGTAACCGACCGCCTCCCGCATCAACTTGTACGCCCATAAGTTGCGGTGCAAATTCTATTACGTGAGTCTGTAAACCCAGTTGCTTTAATGCGTTTGCAGCCTCAAGCCCCAGTAAACCGCCACCAATTACCACGCCTACTTTACTACCGTGGGCTGAGTTTTTTATTGCGTGTAAATCGTTAATGGTGCGATAAACAAGGCAATGCTCACGATCTTTACCCGGTATAGGAGGTACAAATGGAAATGAACCTGTAGCAAGCACAAGCTTGTCGTATTCAAACAACTCCCCTTTAGCGGTTGTTACTGTTTGCGCATCACGATTTATATCAACCACTTTAGAATGAGTATGAAAGCACACTTGCCAATCGTCATAGGTTTTACTGCATGTAAGTGCGAGGTCGTCTGCGGTTTTACCTTTAAAAAAGGAAGATAGTTGCACTCGGTCATACGCTAAACGGTCTTCACCGCTCAGTACCATAATTTCAAATTGTTCATCAGCTTGATTTTGAGAAACTAGCTGCTGCACAAAATGATGCCCCACCATTCCGTTTCCTACCACTACAACACGCTGCTTGCTTAGCATTTACTCACCTTAAAGTGATACCTATTTTAGTAATTGACTAAAATTGAAATCGAATAATTTGTTATAGGTTTGTTATAGCAATATGTAAGCCAAATATATAAGCATTTAAAATCAGCAAGTTGGCTACATTGGTGCAGAGGTGAAAAGCATAAAGCTCAACAAGATGGTGCAATTGCACCATCTTGTGTCGCTATAAATTACAAGTGAATATTAGAAGATAAAGAGGATTAAAATTTAGCGCTCATCCAGACCCACAATTTTTGAGTATCGACTTTATTAGCTGCAGTATCGCCCGCTGAGTAATCAGCATATTTAACACCCACTGCGTACTGTTTATTAATAGGTTTAACGTATTGTACGTTTAGCTCATTGCCTAAATCGTCAATCCCATTTGATTGCTCATTAGCATCAAAACTGTGATAAGCCACCAGCCATTTTCCGTCAAACGCTTTACCATTTAAGCTTATGTAGGTGTCGTCCAAGCCTTGTGTGGGTGTATTTAAAAATGTATCTGCCCAACCATTAAATTTATGCAGCGTGGCAAGTGGTGTTGCAAAGCCGTAATCGCCATTGTCAGAGCCAAGTGACTCTATGCCGACTTTTAATGTTACTGTTTTTATACCCAACCCATTTAAATCCACAGCGCCTTCAAGTGCATAGTAATCGGTATCAAAATCACTCACGCTTGTTGAGGCAGACTGCGTTGCATACTCCGCTTTGTAATAAAATTTTATGTCGTTTAGGGTTTTATTACCGTTAAAAGAAACGCCATAAGTGTCTAAACTGTCGTCTTGTAGTGCATCGTCACTTAATAAGTAACTGTATAAAACCACTTTACCGTAGTCTGTTTTAAAGCTTGCATTAATTAGATGATCGGACGATTTAATGTCTTTATCGTCAGCAAATATGCGGTTACGCTTATTTAAATAACTGTATTGTAAATCTATGTTATTAAATGCGTAATTAATGGTTGCTGCATCAAAGGTTTGTCTGTCTTGGCGCCAACCTACGTGCCCAACAAAACGCTGCCCATCAAGGGCTATTATTTGGCGCCCTACTTTTAGCGATAGACCATCGCGGGCATATTTAACAAAACCTTGGTCTATCTCAGTGTTTTCTGGATCTGCAATAACAGAGTAATTAGTATTTTTCCCCACCGTATTGTTGTAATCATCTACGCCAAATAGGCTGCGAGTGTCTTCTACTTCAATAAGTACTGAAAAACCATTCACCTCATCTGTTTGATGCGTTAAGCGGGTTCTAAGTGTTAAGCCGCTTGCATCTTTTAAGGCATTTTCTTGATCAACGCTTTCAAAACGCAGTCTAAAATCAAGATCAGTTTGCGCAGCAAAGCTTATTGAAGGCGCAGTGAAGCAACCCAGTATAAAAATAATAGGTAAGTTGTTCTTATAGTTAAGCATTTTGGTTCTCTAAGTTTTAATTATTAATACACATACCAAAGCAATAAATAAACACAGCGAAATACATTTCCATACCATAACTGGATCGCGTTTCATTATTGAACTTTTATTAGCGGTACTTTCTAAATAAGGATTAGGTTTGTTGATATCGTTTATAAACTCAGAAAAAGCTTGGTATCTGAGCTCTGGTTTAGGGGCAAGCGCCTTCATTAGGGCTTGATCTAACCAAAACGGAATATCGGCTCTGTATTTACGAATACTTGTGTAGTGCCAATGGCTGTAATCTTTTGGCGCTACATGGTTAAGTGGCAGTGGTTTGTAAGGCAATTTTGAGCATAATAACTCGTATGCAATAACGCCAAGTGAAAACAAATCACTTTTAAAATCGGCATGCATAGTAATAAGTGTTTCGGGTGCGGTGTAGTCGGCAGTGCCTTGCGGGCAATCATCCGCAATTTGTTTAACCGACTCGTCCATAGCCGCAACACTTACTGTGCCGTAATCAATGAGCGTTACTTTACCGTGCGCATCTATCATTACATTATCGAGCTTTAAATCACGATGTACCATATCGAGTCGCTGAAACGCCCTTAGTGCATGTACTATTTGTTCAATAATACTGCGCACTTGGGTTATTTCTGGGTGCGGCACATCGTGCTTCCAATCACTGAGTGTTTGCCCGTCCATGTACTCACAAATATGATACAAAAAACGACTCTGCGATTGCGTACTCAGTACTTTCATCACGTTTAAATGGTTTATGCGTTGCCCTACCCAGCCTTCTCTTATAAAGCCTTGAAGATAGTGCACATCGTCTTCAAAATTAACCGAAGGTGCTTTTAAAACCACTGGCGGTATATCGGGCGCTTGTTGCACTAAATAAATATGCGAGCGACTACTGGCATGCAATTTACGGATAACCGTGTAGTCATCAATTTTTTGTCCAACATTAAGCGCAGGTGGAATTTTTCGTCGTGTTAGCGAATGATAAAGCTCATCTAACTTTTGCTCGGCAATATTTTCTACTTTTACCAGTAAACAACTTACGTTGTCGTCACTGTCTCGCGCTAATGCAAGTTCGGTAATTGCTTTAGCTGCATCTTCTAAATTAGTGTGCTCGTTAATTAATTTAGCTATATCACTACTTGGGAGCACATCGTGTACGCCATCGCAGGTTAATATATAAATATCGTCTGCTTTTAGGTCAACTTCGTATACATCTATTTCTTGATGAAGTTGTGCGCCAAGTGCACGCGTTAGCGTATCGTTTACTTTGTGATCCCGTGTTATTGCCTCTATTTTATTTCCTCGCAAGCGAGTAATACGCGTATCACCTAAGTGAAATATATAACCCGTTGCCGACTTTAAAATAAGTGCTGTAAAAGTCGTCATCCAATCGGCTTGGCGCTGACCTAAGTGATTGTAATTAACCGATTGCGAATAAAGCCACTGATTTAAACTTGCTAACACCTTCGACACTGACTTTTTAACCGCCCAACTTTCGGGGGTATTTAAATACTCATTTATAAAATGAGTAACCGAAAGTTGAGACGCTTGTTTCGCATTTTTTGCTGATGAACACCCATCGGCTAAGCAGGCAATAACGCCTTTAGACTCTTTTTCTTGCGCTTTAGTGTTAAGAGCAGCAAACGCATCTTGGTTTTCTGCTTTTAACCCTTTAGCGCTGTGCCCGCCAAATGAAACATTGAGTTCATTTTTTAGCGCTTTAGCGTGGTGTGTTTCATCAAACATAGTCAATAATGCCTTAAGTCACTGAAATAAGTTCAACGGTGCCGTCTTCATTTACTTCGGTAATGTGTCCGTCTGGTTCTTTCATAAAAAACAGTGCGCCTAAGCCAAGTAATGCACTACCCGCAATAATGAAAAAGAAGGTTTGATAATCAACAAGTGACAATGCCGTTAAGTAAACTACTGCACCAACATTACCGTAAGCGCCTGTCATACCTGCAATTTGCCCTGTTAAACGGCGCTTAATTAGCGGTACTGCGGCAAATACAGCGCCTTCACCAGCTTGCACAAAGAACGAACACGCCATAGCCGCTACAACTGCAAGCCATAAAGGCCACGATGCATCAACCAAGCCCATTAAAAAATAACCAACAGCAAGACCCATCGTAAGTACAATAAGTGTTATACGACGACCCAATTTATCTGAAATCCAACCGCCACCAGGGCGAGATGCTAAGTTCATGAATGCGTAAGCAGAGGCTAAAATACCGGCATACACCATATCAAGCGCAAACACATCCATAAAAAACAGCGGCAACATAGAGACAACCGCAAGCTCAGAACCAAAAGTTGTAAAATATAAAATATTTAAAACAGCCACTTGCTTAAACTCATAACGATGCGACTCAGGTACAGGCTCTTTAAAAATATGACCATTTACGTCAAAGGTTTTATACACTTCGTAAATATAAAGTAGAACTAAAAAAGCATACACAACAAGTACAAAATTAGCCGAAATTAGGTTAGCACCGGTTGGCGAAAGCTTCCAAGTAAGTAATGCTAATGCGCCGTACATAGGAATTTTCATAATAAGCAGTAATACAAAGTCGCCTTTACTGGTTACTTCCATTGCGCCTACTTTTTTAGGCTTAAAGTATGTACCGCCTTTTGGCGTATCGGTTACATTTAAGTACCAAATAACACCAAATATAACGCTTAATATACCGGTTAAACCTACTGCATAACGCCAGCCATCTTCGCCGCCAAACATTAGTGCAATAATTGGCAATAACATAGCCGCTGCTGCTGAACCAAAGTTACCCCAACCGCCATAAATACCTTCAGCTATACCCAACTCATTAGCAGGAAACCATTCACTCACCATACGAATGCCCACAACAAAGCCAGCACCAATAAAGCCTAAAGCAAAACGCGCTATTGCGGCTTGCTCAAATGTGGTTGCCATAGCAAACATAAAACATGGAATACTACAGCTAATAAGTAGTGCCGCATAAACAATACGGGGACCAAATTTATCGGTTAGCATACCCACCACAACACGCGCTGGAATAGTTAACGCTACATTTAAAATTAGTAATGTTTTAACTTGTGCCATGGTGATCCCAAGCGAACCTGCTATAGCACCTAATAATGGAGCATGGTTAAACCATACAAAAAATGACACAAAAAAGACCATCCAACTCAGATGTAATACTTTCATTTTTCCTTTAAAGGATATTAGGTTAAACCCAGAACTCGGTTGCATGTTTATTTTCCTCGTAAACGTATTATTGTTTTATTAATGCCCCACCCTTTTATATGAGTAGCAGCCCAATGTTTGTTAAATTTAAGTTAACCCGATATAGCAATTACTGAGCCACTAATTAAAAATCATAAATTTCATATGGTTACATGCAACACTTGTTTTTATACGTTATAGTTGCACTATATGAGTGAAGGGCTCTGGGTTGTTAGAGTGCAAATAAAAAGCGTTACTACTTGCTCTTGGATTTAACAACTTGGTATTGTTCAAAAAAAGTATGAGAAGTTTGAAAATGCAAAAAACACCGCTAACTTACCAGCAGCAACTGCGCTATTCTCGGCACATTATGCTCCCGCAGCTTGATATAGACGGACAAGAGCGACTATGGCAATCGCATGCTTTAATTATTGGTGTGGGTGGGCTTGGGTGTGCGGTAGGTCAATACTTAGCGGCATCTGGCGTTGGGACGCTTACCTTAGTTGACAACGATGAAATAGACGTGACCAACCTGCAAAGGCAAATACTGTATAAAGAAAGTGATATTGGTAGCTCAAAATGCAGTGCTGCTAAAAAACAGCTTAACGCGCTTAATAGTGAAATAGACATAAACACTATTGAGGCATTTTTTGATGCAAGTACCTCTACAGAACAATTATTTAATAACATTGATATAGTGATTGATTGCTCAGATAACCTAACAACGCGCAATGCACTTAATAGCGCCTGTTTTAAGGCTAAAGTTCCGCTGGTGTCAGGCTCTGCAATACGTATGGAAGGACAAGTCGCCTGTTTTACTATGGATGAAAACAGCCACTGTTATGGTTGTTTATCGCAATTTTTTAGTGAACAAACACAAAGCTGCTCTGAATCCGGCGTACTTTCCCCAATTGTGGGGCTAATAGGCAGTATTCAGGCTACTGAAGCGCTAAAAATGCTTGCTGGTTTACCCAGCGGCTTAAGCGAACACTTATTGCTGGTGGATGGTTTAAGCATGGAGTTTAATCGTTTTAAAATAGCTAAAAACAGTCAATGTGCGGTGTGCAGTATTTAGTTATTCTAGATTGCTGATTGTTGTATAAAGCACATCGCCCACTTTAAAGTCGTTTTTGTCCCACACTCGTCTTGAAGCCAAGCAATACAATGTTTGCCCATCTACATTAAGCGTTAGCTGCCACTTATTATTAATAAGCTCAGCCTGAGTTAATATCGACTTTAAAACATTACTGTGCGTTGTTTGCTCAGGCTTTAACGCACTAAACGACATTTGCTCACTTTCTATAATTAGCTTATTACTGCTATCTATAAGTGCAGGAAGCACAAAAAGCGGTTGCTCACTTTGCTGTAATTGCAGTTGATATAGCCCGTAGTCTTCATCAAATTTAACCACATTGTAATTAATTAAGCTCAGCGGTGTTTGTCTATCGTTTGCATAAATAGCTTTTGCAACGTGTGCACTTGCACCTTGGTTTATCACCTTACCTTTATCAAGCTGAATAAGGGTATCGCAGCAAAATAGCAGCTCTTTTAATGAGTGACTTACTATTATAAATTTAATATTAAACTTAACTGCAAACTCGCTAAGTTTAGTGAGCGTTTTAAAACGCAATGACCAATCAAGTGCGCTAAAAGGCTCATCAAGCATTATAAATTTTTGCCCGGCAAGCAAAGTGCGCGCAAATACTACACGTTGGCGCTCACCGCCCGATAAGCTTTGTACATCACGATTTAGTAAATCTTGTAATTCAAGTGTTTTAACAACGTATTGAAGCGTTAAGCTGGTTTGCTTATTGGCACAGTGTTTTTGTGTAAACGCTAAATTACCTGCCACATCTAAATGAGGAAACAACGGGCACGATTGCAACTGAAGCGTAATACCGCGTTTATCGCTTGGCAACTCATGCACTGGCTGATTGTTTACATAAACACTTTTTGCAGGCTCTAAACCGCTAATACAACGCAGTAATGTTGACTTACCCGAGCCAGAAGGCCCGTAAACACCCAATACATTAAACGACTCAAGCTCAAGGTTTATATCTAAATCAAAATTATTGAGTGCTTTAAAAAGGCTTAACTTAATCATGTTATTGCTTAACCCCAACAATGCTTTTATTAAACTTAAATAACAGCACTAAACAGGCAAACGAAATAGCCAGTAAAATAAGTGAAAGCTGATGCGCCGCCGTATAATTTAACGATTCAACATGGTCATAAAGCGCAATAGACACCACCTGTGTTTGCCCCTGAATATTACCGCCAATCATTAATACCAAACCAAACTCACCCAATGTATGCGCAAAGCCTAAAGCAAATGCGCTACCAATACTGGGTTTTAAAAGCGGAATAATTAAATGCACAAAGCGTTTAAACGGGCTTAACCCAAGCGCAATGGCTGCTTCGTTATAGGTTTGATTAATATGCTTAAACCCAGCCACAAGCGGCTGCATTACAAAAGGCAGCGAATAAAAAAGCGAGCCAATAACCACGCCCTGAAAACTAAACGCAAGCTGAGTACCCGTTAGCCAAAACCAAAACTGCCCAAAAGCGTGATCAGGCGAAAACAAAACAAGTAAGTAAAACCCTAATAACGTAGGCGGCAGCACTAAAGGCATTGCAATTAATGCCTCTAAAAATGGTTTAAATTTACCGTTATAGCCAGCGAGCTTGTAAGCCAGTGGAATACAAAAAACAAGAAGGAGCACTGCGGTTATAAAGGCAAGTTTTATAGTTAACCACAGCGCGGTTAAATCACTTTGAAGCATTGTTGTCCTTTATTCTGTAACCTAATTCAATTAACTGCTGCTGCGTAGCCTGCGTCATTAAAAATTGCATGAGTTGCTTAGCGCTAGCACGCTTTTTAGTCGACTTAATAATAACGCCTTGTTGAATTATATCGGGATATTGATTTGTAGGCAGCACGGTGTAATCTAAATATTTTTGATCATGCGTGTTGCTGTAAGCCGCCTTTAGTGATGAAACAGCTACCAGCCCTACTCCTACATTACCACTTTCAACAAACTGAAACGCATGCGTAATGTTATTACCGTACACATAATTTACTGGCTTTTTAAAATGGTTATTCGCGTAGTGCTTTGAGGCACGCCCGTATGGTGAAAAACGCGGATTAGCAATGGCTACTTTATCATTTACTTTTTCAGCTTTGGGTTGCCACAAAGCAAGTTCGCCTAACGCGTAAGTGATTAAACTACTTTGCTCGGCATAACCTTCTTTAATAAGTGATTGCGGTCGAAAATCGTCAGCCGATAAAAACACATCAAATGGCGCACCATGCACTATTTGCGAATATAAAACACCGCTAGAAGCGGCTGATATTTTCACGTCAACATTAGGTAATGGGGATTTTTTTAGTAGGGTTTGCAATACAGTTTTAAAATTACTCGCTACGGCTACTTGCAGCGTTTCTTTTGCGTTTACGCCGCACGAAAGCGTGCATGCTATAAGCAAAAAATAACCCAACCATGTATTGTAAAGCTTTGACATTATAAGTATTATTTCAAAATAAAATGATTTAAGTAAGCAATATATATGAACGATGTTTGCAATGCACCCGGTTTATTGCCAATTGAAGCTGCAATACAAAATATACTTGGCTCAATAACGCCTGTTAAAGACGTTGAAACCATCACTATAATGCAAAGCGTTGATCGCGTTTTAGCAAGCGATGTTAAATCAACTATAAACGTACCAGCTCATAACAACTCTGCAATGGATGGCTATGCGCTATGTATTTCAGATAAAAGCTTAACCTATACACAAGTAGGTAGCGTGTTTGCGGGTCAAGTTTTTGAAGGAACGCTTACCCCAGGGCAATGCGTAAGAATAATGACCGGCGCCGCCATTGCACCCGGCGCTAACGGCGTTGTAATGCAAGAAAACGCCTCGGTTGATGGCGATAAAATTACGTTTACTGCGCAACCTGAGCTAAATGAAAACGTGCGTTTTGCTGGTGAAGATATTGCAATTGACGATGTTATTTTAAAAGCAGGCGATAAATTAAAAGCCGTTGATGTGGGATTACTTGCATCTTTAGGGATTGCCAATATAGACGTGGTAAGAACCTTAAAAATAGCCGTGCTTTCTACTGGTGATGAGCTAATAGAACCTGGTCAGCCGCTTAAGCAAGGTGCTATTTTTGAAAGTAACCGCGCTGTTATTATTAGTGCGCTGCAACAAAACAATATCGACGTGATTGATTTAGGAATTATTCCTGATGACAAAGAACTCATCACTAATGCATTTTTAAAAGCGAACGAACTTGCCGATGCCGTAATAAGCTCAGGCGGTGTATCGGTTGGTGAAGCCGACTTTACTAAAGAAGTGCTCAACGAAATTGGCAATATCCACTTTTGGAAAATAGCCATGAAACCAGGCAAACCTTTTGCCTTTGGTAAATTAAGTAACAGTTACTTTTTTGGCTTGCCAGGTAACCCTGTGTCGGCTGCTGTTACGTTTAATCAATTAGTAGAGCCTGCACTGCAAAAGCTGTCGGGTCTTGGTGAAGTAAACCCTAAAATGCGCTTTAACGCTGTTACTACATCCGTTATTAAAAAGCGCCCTGGCAGAGCTGACTTTCAGCGTGGTACAGCAACAATTAACGAGCAAGGTGACTTAGTGGTTGCCCCGTTTAATAAACAGGGCTCGGGTGTACTTTCGTCGCTTAGTAAAGCTAACTGCTTAATTGTAGTGCCAGCACAAAGCGGCAATATCGAAAAAGGTGCAACAGTAAGTATTGAGTTGCTATAAAGCCTAAAATGCTACAGCTAACTGTATAATTTAGCTGTAGCGCTATGTAGGTCTTAAAATATTTTTATATTTAATGTTTGAATTAAACAATTTAACTTTTCGCTATGTCCTACAAACTCTTCTTTGCTCAATCTATTAACACACTTTAGCGCATTTTTAGTCGCAAAGTATCTATCATAACTTAGGCTTCTTTCGCATTTAACACTATACGTTGAGGGCCAAGAGCCACCAGCACCTGTTGCTACTCCAACAACATTACATGTAGCATCTATATACTGCTCCCATGCTGATATTTGCGCTTTAACTGCATCAACTTGGTAATCATCAGTTAGTTGCGCGTAAATTTCATCCATCATTTTACTGATTTTAGTTTTGTATCTATTACCCTCTAAATTATAAGTATTGCCGGTGTGCATTGCACCGCCTTCTGGCCAACCATCAGCGCTTTGTGCAAATGCGCCAAATGATGAAATAGCAAAAGCAAACCCAATAATAATTTTATTCATTTTAAATCTCTTTAATACCAATCTGCTTATATATGGGGTCTATTTAACGTTAAGAAAATTACGCTAGAACTAGGCAAAAATTTTTGTATCTAGTTGTTCTAAATAAAAAATTTTTAACGACGTTTTAGTGCAATTTAATTCGTTAAATTGATCAAAGATTTATGCAGGTTGGTATAATAGTTAGACCAGATACCTGTAAAAAACGCCTATAAAAAATGCCGCTAAGCTTAGCTGAGCGGCATTTTATTATTCAACAAGCTTTTAAAGAGGTCTATTTAAAAACCAAATATTTTTAAATCAAAAAACTTAGTCGCCACTGTATTTATAAATATCACAGCTAGAATGACAGGAATAAACGTTGAAAGTGAAAAGTTAACGTACTTTTCCATCAAGCTTCCAGCATAATTAGGCGAACCTAAGCTTAGCTCTTGTGTTAAGCGTGCTTTTTTCCAGCGGTACATTACAAACAAACACACCATTAAGCCATTAAGCGGTAAAATTGTGTCGTAAAATACATCAACAATAATATCAAAAAAGCTCTTATTAACGCCGCCATAACTGGTGAACGAAGTAAGGCTGTCAATCATACCAAACGACATTGTACATAAAATAGTAAGTACACCGGTTGAAAGTGTAAGGATGCCCAATGCTTTTTTACGGCTAATACCTTTACGGTCACTTAGTGTTGCTGTCGGTACTTCTACTATTGAAACAAGTGAAGTAATCGCTGCAAAAAATACTAATAAGAAGAATGAGAACGCAACAATAGACGCACCGACATAACCAATATCATTTTGCAGTGCTAATAATATTTTAGGTAGGTATACAAAAATCATTGATACAGACGAGTCAGAAAGTGCTGATGGGTCTGTGTTTGGATCAAAGCTAAATATAGCGGGCAACACCATTAGGCCCGCTACAAACGCAACGAGTGAGTCTGTAATAGCGACCATTTTAGCGCTACTTACAATGTCATCCTTTTTAGAAATGTACGACGCGTAAGTCATTAATATACCCATACCCAGCGATAGCGAGAAAAACGCTTGGCTTAATGCGCCATTAAGTACACTTGCACTCATCTTAGAAAAATCAGGAATAATGTAGTATTTAACACCGGCCATTGCGTTATCAAGCGTTAATACATAAGTAACTAAGGCAAGTAGCATGAAAAGTAAGGCTGGCATTAAAAATTTAGCGGCTTTTTCTATGCCTTGTTTAACACCCCCTAATAAAATTAAGTTAACAATAATAACCACAACGGCCATATAACCAAACACAGTGTAACTATTAATAAAAACACCAAAGTGGCCAGGATCTGCAAGTAAATCTAAATTACCGAGGCCTGTTTGCGTTAAGTAACCAAAAATCCAAACCGTAATTACCATATAAAACACAGCAATCATAAATGGTGTAAGCACCGCTAAAAAACCTGCTAGCTTCCATTTTTTATCGTTAGTAGATAATAGCTTGTACGAACCAAGTGGATCTTTTTGAGCGTTACGACCCATTGCCATTTCAGCCATCATGACTGGTAAACAAATGAACACGACAAATAAGGCGTAAATTAATAAGAATGCGCCACCACCATTTTTGGTAGCAGAAACCGGAAAACCAACTAAATTACCAATACCAACAGCCGAACCTGCCGCTGCCATTATGAATCCGAGACGGGAACTAAATCGTTCTCTATTTTCGCTCATGCATAAAACCTTTTTATTATTTTGTATATTTCAGCGACTCTACCAGTGTTACACAGAGATTTTCAAGCAATTACAGCTTAAAAATAAAATCGAAGTGTAAACCTGTGTAAATACGCTTTTAATTCACCAATTTTCAACGCTGTGGTAGTATTGCGTTAATTAAATTTAACAATTTTATGAGATTCCTTATGTTGTACATGATTCACTCAACAGACGTTGAAAACAGCTTAGAGCTTAGAAAAGCAGCACGCCCGGCACATTTAGCACGCCTTAGTGAGCTTGATTCACAAAACCGTTTATTAACTGCGGGTCCGTTTCCGGCAGTCGATAGTGAAGATCCTCAAGAAGCAGGTTTTACCGGTTCATTAGTTGTTGCTGAGTTTGAGTCAATAGAAGCAGCTCGAGAGTGGGCAGCAGCTGACCCTTACGTTGCCGCTGGCATCTATGAAAATACAATTGTTAAACCTTTCAAAAAAGTGTTCCCTGCTTAAAAGTGTATTAAACCCTAAGAGCGTGTGTTGCACTGTAATTCAGGGTTTGTTCACAAGATTTTAATTAAAATTACTGAGATAAAAGCGAATTTAGCGTTTTTACTTGAATTTTAGTAACTTAGTTAATTAAACTAAGTGGGTCTGGTCTAGGAGTTTTCCATTATGCGCGTATTATTAAGCCTCGGTTTTATTGCTTGTGTTAGCTTAGCTAACTTTGCTCAAGCAGCGACGGCCACCCAAGCATCTCATGCTGAGGTGGACAAAAAGAAAGCCGTAATACTTGCAAAGAAAACAATAGGCGGTAAGACCTTAAAAATTACCGAAAAAACAGATTTTTATACCGTACGAATACTCAAATCTGACGGCCACGTCGTTGATTTACATATAAATAAAAAAACCGGCGAAGTGAAAAAGGATTAACAAATGCGAATTTTAGTTATTGAAGACGATTTACATTTAGCAGATAACCTACGTAATGCTTTAGAAAAAGAACGTTACAGCGTGGATTTATGTCACGATGGTGAAGCAGGTCTTTTCCACATTACAGAATACCCGCTTGATATGGCCGTAGTTGATTTAGGTTTACCTAAAATAGACGGTATTGAGCTAATCAATAAAGCACGAGCACAAGGCATTACTATCCCTATTTTAATCTTAACAGCGCGCGATCGCTGGCAGGATAAGGTAGAAGGTTTAGATGCGGGTGCTGATGACTACCTTACTAAACCATTTCATGTTGAAGAACTTATTGCACGTTGTAATGCATTAATCCGTCGCAGTGCTGGTAAAGCAAATCCAGAAATGACTGCGGGTCCAATTAAAATTCATACACGTTCACAACAAGTATGGGTTGATGATAAAGAACTTAGCCTTACAGCTTACGAATATAAAGTACTTGAATACTTAATGGTAAACCCGCAAAAAGTAATTTCTAAATCAGAACTTACTGAGCATATTTACGACCAAGATTTCGACCTTGATTCAAACGTAATTGAAGTATTTGTACTACGTTTGCGTAAAAAGCTTGATCCAGAAGGCGTACTAAACCCAGTAGAAACACTACGTGGGCGTGGTTACAGGCTTAAAAGCCAGTGGTAATACCGCAAATATCGTTAAAAATAAGGCAAGGATTTATCCTTGTCTTTGTTTTATTAGTCGCACTCCCTATCTTATTTTATTCAATTGGCAAAGCGTATTACGCTTCACTTGTTGATGCGACAGAAAAAACCCTCGAGGCACAGCTTTACTCGCTAATATCTGAAGTCGACTTTACTGAGCATGGTATTATTATGCCCAGCACTATTTTAGCGCCTGAGTTAAACAGATTAAATTCAGATACCTACGCAATGATTTACCGCGATGATGACCCTGTTTGGAACTCAGAATCGGCTGTAAATTTAAACTATGTACCTCAACAAATAGAGACCAAAGCCGGTGCCGCCGACTTCAGGCGCGTGGAGTATAATAATACCGCGTACTGGCAACTTAGCCTGACTGTAATTTTAAACAACATAGATCAATCAGAACAAGCCCGCTTTATATTAGTTAAACGAAACGACGCTCTACTTCGTTTGATGGATGGCTTTAAGCAAACCCTTGTAGATTGGATGTTTATCATGGGGATTGCAATTGCAGGCCTAATGGCGATTGGTTTCATTTGGAGCGCTCGCCCACTCCAACGACTCGATAAAGAAATAAAAGCGATTGAATCGGGTGATATTCAAGAAATTAAAGGCCTCTACCCTGTAGAGCTGCAAACAATAAAAGCAGACCTAAACTTGCTACTTGAGTCGCAACAGCGCCAAAAAGAGCGCTACAGAGCCTCATTAAGCGACCTTGCTCATGCACTTAAAACACCGCTTGCAGTACTTAAATCAAGTCCATTGGCAAATGATGCCGATGCACAAGAACAACTCGACCGAATTAATGTGATGATCGAGCACCAATTAAAGCGTGCTGCAACGGGTGCATCAGACACGTGGAAAAAGCAAACACCTATTAAGCCAGTACTCGATTCAATACTCAGTGCTATGGCAAAAGTATACCGTGATAAAGATATTATTTTTACCTGCACCGTAACCGAAAAAGATTACTTTTTAGGTGACCAAACAGATTTAATGGAATTACTCGGTAACTTGATTGATAACGCCTGTAAAGCGTGTCGCTCGCAAGTAGAAATACAAGTAATCCAAAGTAAAACTCTGTGTATTGGAATTAGCGATGATGGCCCTGGCGTGCCAGAGGATAAACGTGAATCTTTACTTACACGTGGTACTCGCCTCGATACATACGAAAGCGGACACGGCGTAGGCATGGCGATTGTATCTGATTTAGTTAAGTCGTATCACGGGACGCTTACCATTACCGATGCTGATAACTTAGCCGGCGCTCAATTTATTTTAGAGTTTAATTACAATGACAAAAAGTAACTATTTATTAAAACTAACTGCCATTGTGCTATTAGCTACAAGCCAGTACAGCTTTGCAGATGAGGCATGTACTTTAGCCGCTAAAGCAACAACCGATGAAGCTAAGCGGTATATTCAATGCCTAGATACCCAAATTGATAAAGCAAAGCAAGCACAAGGCAGTTGGATACAAAAGCGCAAATATGAGCTAACTAAATCACAAGAAAGCACAGGCAATACGCAAGTATTACCGTTATTTATGCGCAGCATTAAAAATAACGAAAAGTACCTTGAGAGCGCCTGCCAATGGCGTTACTTAATAAAACTTCCTAATGCGACAACAGCGGCCATTAGCTATAAACTCTGTGAAATAGAGCTTATAAATCAATTTACAGAATCACTAAAACACCCATTTTAACGTAACTTAAGCACACTAAACTAGTTACGTTTAGCCTACTTGACAATTTATTCATATCAAAACAAACTACCTACTAGTAGATTGCTAAATAGCTAATAGGTAAATAAATGACTAAACCAGTAATAATTATAGGTGGCGGACTCGCCGGCTTGTACAGTGCGTATAAATTACAACTGCTTAATATTGAGTACTTATTACTGGAAGCTAAATCGCAATTAGGCGGCCGAATTTTTGCTGCGCAATCACCAATAAATAACGATGTTAGTTTTGATTTGGGTCCTACGTGGATATTTCCTCACCAACCAAAAATCCAAGCTTTAGTAAAGTCACTCCACTTAAGTATATTTGAGCAATACAACAAAGGTGATGTGTTATATCAAGCACCTAACGCCAAGCAGCCTCAACAAATTGCAGGTGCTGGAGATATGCAACTATTTAGACTCAAACACGGCATGAATACCTTAATAACTGCCTTATACGAGCAACTTAATCCTGATTCAGTGTTATTAGAACACAATGTCACTGAGCTTAAAAAAGGTGATAATAACTGGCAAATTACGGTTAATCACTTAGGTAATATAAAGCACCTTACTACTGAAAAACTAATTTCAGCTATTCCTGCTCGTATGGTTACAACACACTTAACACCTGAACTATGGGCTACTCCAACACTCATAAACCGCCTAAATAACGTACCTACATGGATGGCAGGACAAGCCAAATTTATAGCTACTTTTGAACATGCATTTTGGCGTGATAAAAACTTATCAGGCCAATGCTTTAGTCGCGTAGGCCCTATGGTCGAAGTTCACGATGCCAGTGCTGAGGATAGCAATTACGCCGCATTATTTGGCTTTATAGGTGTGCCCTACTTATCAAGAAACCAAGTAACTAAAGAGCAATTAATTCAAGCCTGTGCCCAGCAGCTTAGCTACTTTTATGGTAAGGATGCTGAAAAGGCAACGGGGTATTTTATTAAAGACTGGGCAGACGATAAGTTTGTAGCTAATAGAGACGATCAAACTCAGCCTTCGCAGCACCCAGAATTTGATTTTTCATGCTTAGATGAGCAATTAAATAACTTGAACATTCATTTTGTAGCGAGTGAGTTTGCAAAACAAGAAGCAGGATATTTAGAAGGCGCAATAAACGCGGTGGATGACGCTATTAAATTTTTTGTTAATTAATAGCCCTGTATTTACTGATAACTTAACCATCAAGGGCTTTAATTTTACAGCCCTTGATGGTTATAAATGTTAGTTATTTTTAGCAACGTCTTCGCCACTGCCTAGCAAGGTGGCAACCCACTTACCTTCAGCACTGGCTTCTAAGCCTATTTTTACAATCATAGTTAATGGCACAGATAAAAGCATACCCACAGTACCTAATAACCAGCCCCAAAATATTAATGATAAAAATACCACTAGCGTTGAAAGACCCAGCCCTTTGCCCAAAAACTTAGGCTCTACAATATTGCCCATCACCGTATTTATTGTTAAATAACCTGCAGCAACCAATCCCGCAATTAACGGACCTTGAGTAATAAGCGCAAGTAATACAGCCGGTACAGCCGCAATAATTGACCCAATATTAGGAATGTAATTGAACATAAATGCCAATACCCCCCACAGCACAAAGTAGTCAACGTCTAAAATCCATAAGTAAAACGCAGCAATAATACCCGTACCTAAACTTACTAGCGTTTTAATTGCCAAATATGAATTAATAGACTCTAAAAAGCGGTCAATTTGCTTCATTTTGCTATCGGGATCTTCAAGTGCCATGTGTATTTTTTTGCTCAGCATTGGCCCTTCAAACAACATAAAAACAACGGTTAAAATAATTAAAAACATGTTTGCCATTACGCCACCTAAACCGGTGAGCATATTAGTGGCTACATCAACCATTTTACCTGGGTCGAACATATTGATTAACTGTTCTTTATTAATCAGTATGTTGTATTGAGATGCTAAATCGACCAGCCATACAAATTCTTCTTTGAGTTGTGTTTTATACTCAGGAAGTTGCTGCGAAAAATCGTTTATTGATTGCCCTACAAGCCCGCCTAGGCTTACACCTAAGCCAACTATAATAAGCACTACCAACATAACAGCAATGCCTTTAGGAATTTTGTAGCGCGCAAAAAACTTGATAAGCGGATTACAAATAATGGCAATAAACGCCGCCAAAATAAACGGAATAATAATTACACTTGCCGCTTTTATCCCCGCGAGTACGACCACCAAGGAAGCAAAAACTATTAAGCTTTTATTTACTCCAGTTAAACTTGCCAATTTATTAATCCTTTTATTAATTATATGGCTTTAGTGTAAGGCAAAAGGTAATTAAATGAAATAATTACGAAGTGATCATAAAAGCCTGTTTTACGTATAAATTTGCAAAGCTGTTTGCTAGCGAGTATGTTTTTAATCACTTGCTACTATTTTATTGTAAGGATTAATAATGCATATATTTGTTACTGGCGCGACGGGATTAATTGGTAAGCACTTATGCCCTTTTTTACTTCACCATAATACTGTTACTGTGCTTAGCCGAAATCCGACTAAAGCAAACGTATTATTGGGCCATAAAGTTAAAGCCGTAAGCAATGTTAATGCAGTAGATTTTAACACCGTTGATATTGTTATTAATTTAGCTGGCGAACCGATTGTAAATAAACGCTGGAGCGACAAACAAAAGCAAATAATACGCGACAGTCGTATTGGTGTTACACAGCAAATTAGTGAAGCTATTAAAGCTTGTAGCACTGCCCCGCATACTTATATATCTGGAAGCGCCGTTGGGTTTTATGGTCGACAAAATAGTAACCCTATTGATGAAACTTTTGAAAACCCACACGACGAATTTAGCCACCAGCTTTGTAAAGACTGGGAAAATGCAGCGCTACTCGCGCAATCAGAACACACCAGAGTGTGCCTTTTACGCACGGGTATTGTTTTAGCTAAAAAAGGTGGAGCATTAAGTAAAATGCTCCCTGCCTTTAAATTGTGTTTAGGCGGCCCAATTGGTAATGGCGAGCAAGGAATGTCGTGGATACACATCGACGATATGATTCAGCTAATACTCTTTATTATTAAGCATCCAGAAATAACTGGCCCTGTTAACGCAACTGCGCCAAATCCTGTAAGCAATGCTCAATTTGGTAAAAGCTTAGGCGAGGCGTTATCGCGACCTGCATTTATCACTATGCCCACTGCAGTACTTAAACTATTAATGGGTGAAATGTCAGACTTACTAACAACGGGACAATTTGTAGTCCCTAAAAAGGCACTCGTTCATAATTATAGTTTTCATCATCCTGATATTAAATCAGCTTTAGCGAGTTTGGTTTAGCGGGCGTTAATAATTCTTGAGGTAAAATATAAAAATTGAAAAAGCAATCCTTTTAACTGAATTGACCTTTTCTTATTAATACATAATAATTACAACAGTTAGTTAAATATATATTTCATCATTTTATAATAAAGAGAATAAATCATGTTTCATTTGCCTACTGTGATCTTCTTCTCTTTTATCCTTAACTTATTAATAAGCTTATTTTTTCTCTCAATTTACAAATATAAAAAACAAACATCTTTTTTATTATTTGGTTTAGCCTGTGCCACATTTGCATTAGCCGAAATACTGGCATGTTTGCGCTTATTCATAGATCTTCCTTTAATAACCCACTATTTAGCTAGTGTTTCAATGATTACTAGTCCGCTTTTAATTATTATTGGACTATATAAGTACAAAAACGTACAAAAAATCAGCTTAATGCCTCTTTACTGTATATTTGGTTTTTCTAGCTTATTGTTATTGGCAATTTATCCTTTCGGTGCAGCAAAAATGCTAACGAGTTTAGTAATTGCCGGATTATTTATTTACACAGCGTATTTAATCAAAAGCATGAGCTTTGTTGCTAAAGCCCAGAAAAAGGCGTTAATTACCTGCTTTTTAGTGCACAGTGGAGTTATGTTTTTAAATGCTATATTTCTATCAATACCGGTACTTAGTTCGAGTATTCAAGATGTAGCAACCCCTTTGCAAATTGTGCTTATTAGTCATTTACTATTAGCCACACTGAGTGCTCTTATACTGCCATTTTTGTTATTTTCCAATAGTGAATACACGCTATCGAACCTTGCCAATACCGACTCTCTTACACAGTTATTTAATCGCAGAGGTTTTTTTAACAACGCTAGAGCAGTCCTTAAACAACCTAATAACAATGATATAAATGTATCTATAATTATTTTAGATATCGACTTTTTTAAGCATGTAAACGATAAGTATGGCCACGACACGGGCGATCAAGCAATTAAATGGATTGCACAGCACATAAAAGAGCAATTTTTTGATGAAGGTATTTGCGCCAGAATAGGCGGTGAAGAGTTTGCAATATTACTACCAGACTATTCCCTACGAGCAGCTAAAGAATATGCAGAGCACTTACGTGAAAATATTTCTAAGCATCCGTTTTATTATCAAAACGCGCATATAAACCTATCTGTGAGCGCGGGAGTGAGTCACTCTGTAAATGGTAAAATGAGTGTAAAAGACTTACTGTCGTTGGCTGATAAACGCCTTTACCTTGCTAAAGAAACCGGCAGAGATAAAGTAGTTAGCTTTGACGAAAAAAACCTCTTAATGCAGTGCTAATTATTTTATAAGCAATTATAAAAAAGGTCCCACCAATAAAAACGTGGTAACCCTTTGTATTTATATAGATTTACCCCTATTAAGTTATATCAATTAGCTCAAGTATTTATGCAGGTTAGTATTAATCCTCTACATAAAAAAAGCCCTTCATTCGAAGGGCTTTGGTATACACACAATAGAGTTAATAAACTACTTACAAGACAGTGTAGCCTCGTCTGCCTTATTAGGCACAAACTGAATATTAGCCACAGAAATTGATGCTTTACCATTGCTGCGTAAGCTAAATGGGCTTGTTAGGTTTGCAAAATTAACACCCTTATCAGCAAAACAACCTAAATCGATTGATACTGACTGCCATTTATTCTCAATGGTTTTATCCACTACGTTTGCTAAATCAATGCTTGCACCACATTCACCCGAGCAAGTCATAGCAAGTGCTATATCGCTCGTTAGTGCTTCGTTTAATTTAATATCAAAGCTAATTACACTATCTGCTTCAACGTAAGTAATGGTATCTTCTGCAAAGCTTGTTACTATTTCAGCACTGGCTTTTTCTGCACCGCTAAAGTTAAATTGGCGCGCGTCTTCTTGTACTATTTTGTCCTCAGTTCGGTATTTAATTGCACCAAATTCATGAGTACTACTCGATACATCTAAAAGCTCATCGCCCGATTTTAACAATAAGCGCCATGGTGCTACAGGTGCACCAACAAGTATATCCATACTCGTAAGCCCTGAGTTATCAAGTTTAGAGTCTTCATCAAGGTCGTCAGCTAATACGTTTTTATCGCCGTACGTTAAACCAAAACCATAAGGGAGTAATGGGTCGTAATTTTCATCGCCTTTATTAACTGCAGTTTGTACCGCTGATTTAGGCCAAGAAAACGATAATTTACCTTTAAAGTTATTTTGAATGGTGCCGTCTGCCGCTTTTAATAAAACATCAGCAATACCTGCGCCTTCTGTACCTGGCAACCATGCAGCTACAAACGCGTCAGATGCGTTAAGTTCGCTGTTAACCCACATAGGTCGACCTGATATAAACACCGATACAACAGGGATACCTTGCTCTTTTAGCAAGCTTAAAAGTGCTAATGACTTTTTATTTCCGCGCTCAAACTCAAGGTTATCTTTATCGCCGTGCCCTTCTGCGTAAGGTTCTTCACCAAATACAACAATGGCAACATCAGGACGTTGATCAAACGTACCATCAGCACTTAAAGTAACACTTCCACCTGCTGCAGATATTTGTTCTTCAAGCCCTTTATATATCGAAGTAGCACCAGGGAAATCAGCATTTTTATTATTAGTCCCCTGCCACGTAATACTCCAACCACCCGACTGTTTACCTATATTATCAGCACCATCACCTGCAACAAGTACGCGTTGATTAGCTGCGATAGGTAATAGGTTATTTTTATTTTTAAGTAATACAAGCGATTCGCGCACAGCTTGACGTGCTACTTCGCGGTGCTCTTGGGCACCAATTAGCTCTGTTTTTCCAGAGTAAAGACGCTTAGCCGGGCTTGGTTTATCAAATAAACCAGCGCGTAACTTTACGCGTAAAATACGTGCGACCGCATCATCAATGCGGCTCATACTTATTTTACCTGCATTTACTTGTGCAATTGTATTTTCATATAGCGGCTTCCACGCGCCTGTTGGCACCATGAAAATATCAAGACCAGCATTAACGGCTTGTGCACAGCTTTCGTTAGTACAGCCTTCAATTTGACCGTGACCGTTCCAATCGCCTACTACAAATCCATCAAAACCCATTCGTGTTTTTAATACATCAGTAAGTAAGTATTTATTGCCGTGATTTTTAACGCCATTCCAGCTATTAAAAGAAGCCATAACCGATTGGCTACCCGCCGACAAACCACCTACATAACCTTGGGCATGAATATCAAATAGCGACTGTTCGCTATCTATATTATTTCCCTGATCATCCCCATCAACGGTGCCGCCATCGCCAATAAAGTGCTTAACCGTGCTAATAACACGCTTATCACTTAAAAAGTCGCCATCGGCTTTACCTTGCAATCCATTTACAATCGCTGCTGAGTAATCGTGAACAATCTTTGGATCTTCAGAGTAGCCTTCGTACGTTCTGCCCCATCGGTCGTCTCGTACTACAGCTACAGTGGGTGCAAATACCCAATCTATCCCCGTAGCCATTACTTCTACTGCGGTAATAGACGCTATTTGCTCTATTAAATCAGGGTTATTAGCCGCGCCTAAACCAATGTTATGTGGAAAAAGCGTCGCGCCTATTACGTTGTTATGACCATGTACTGCATCGGTGCCCCACATAGTTGGGATACTACTGCCATCAACTGAGTCATCGACAGAAGCTTGATAAAAGCTCTCTGCTAAGGCGACCCAGTCCATTGGTGTTGCATGTTTGTCACCATTAGGGAATGCACCACCGCCATTAAGGTATGAACCGAAGCCATATTTACGCATGTCTTCAACGGTAATATCACGAATTTCTGGCTGAATCATTTGAGCAACCTTTTGCTCAAGTGTCATGGCTTTTAAATAGCTAACTATTTTAGCTTCAATATTGGCATCTTTTTTAACAGCAATATTAAGTTTTGGCCAAATTTGCGCTGTTTTAGATAACGTTTCATTACTTTCAACCGATGTCACTGCGTCGTTTGAACAAGCCGATAAAGTACCTACTGATGCAATTAATGTTGCTAAGGCTATTTTATTAAGTGTAAAAGGGGTTTTCATTATAGAGTCTCCTGCGCTTGAACTGGTTTGCTACCGCTTAAACCATAGAACACGATAAATATGTAACATAAAATAGGTAAAACATACGAAAGTTGAACACCCACACTATCAGCAAGTGCACCTTGTAAAAGTGGCACTATTGCACCACCCACAATCGCCAAACACAAAATACCAGAGCCTTGAGCTGTATGTTTGCCAAGTCCATTTAACGCTAAACTAAAAATAGTGGGGAACATAATAGAATTGAATAAACCAACCAATAGTATTGACCACATTGCTAATTGACCCGACGTGCTCATGGCAATAACGACTAAAATAATAGCCATGGTTGCGTTAAAGCCAAGTACTTTACCAGCAGGTAATTTTTGCATTACAGCAGCACCAATAAAACGCCCAACCATAGCACCACCAAAATAATAAGTGATGTAATGAGCTGCAGCATGCTCTTTTAGCCCTGCTATATTTTCTTGTGCTAAAAAGCTTACTAAAAAGCTACCAATTGCCACTTCTGCGCCAACGTACATAAATATACCCACAGCACCTAATACAAGATGGCGATACTGCCAAGCACTGCCTTCAATTGCCTCTGATTTTTCGGCTTCTGCTTTTTGCTCGCTCATAATGTCTGGTAATTTAAGCCATGCAAAAATACCGGCTAGTAAAATAAGCATTGCAGCTAAAAGGAGGTAAGGAAGTTGAACTGACTCTGCATTTTGTGCCGGTGTTAAAAAGGCTTCTGACGCTGAGTCCAGAATTAACAGAGCACCAAATGATGGCGCAACCGTAGTACCTAACGCGTTAAAAGCTTGGGTTAGTGTTAAACGAGACGACGCAGTTTTTGCTGAACCCAACAAACTTACATAAGGATTTGCAGATACTTGTAATAACGTTATGCCACTGGCAAGTACAAATAAAGCAAATAAAAATACAGGATAACTATGTAAAGACGCTGCTGGGTAAAATAAGATACACCCTACTGCCGCAATTAAAAGCCCAACCACGATTCCTTTTTTATAACCAAGCTTTTTAACAATGTGTCCACTAGGGAGTGACATTAAAAAGTAAGCGCCAAAAAAGCAAAACTGCACAAGCATTGCTTGTACATACGTTAAATCGAAAACCGCTTTTAAATGCGGAATCAAAATATCATTTAAGCAGGTAATAAAACCCCACATAAAAAACAGTGAAGTTAAAGATGTAAGTGCAAAACCATAGTTTTTATCTTGGTGGTTTTGCGACTGTGTGTGTGATGTCAGTGGTGCTGAACTAGCCATGTGCTCTCCGCAATTTATTATTATAAATTGATCTTCAGTAAGTAATTAATACAAACCCCGCTAAGGCGCAGTATTTAAGAGTTGACCTGAAGATTAATTAACATTAATCTAAAAATGTAAGCGCTTTCACGGCTAATTAAATACGAACATGTTACATATTTCAACAACTTTTATTTTTAATAATGTTTTGTACCCGCTGAAAGTCAGTAAAAATAAGCGCTAAGCGTGCAATTAAGTTCTCAAAAAGGTTTGTAACCAATGACAAAAATATCATTACCATTTAATTCACCTCTATTAACAAAAGACTTTGTTTATGGTGTAGCTACAGCATCATTTCAGATAGAGGGCGGGTATGAGCATCGCTTACCGTGTATTTGGGATACCTTTTGTAGTACTGCAGGTAAAATTGCTGACAATTCACATGGTCATATTGCCTGCGATCATTACAACAATTGGCAACAAGACATAGATTTAATAGAGTCTCTAGGTGTTGATGCTTACAGGCTTTCTATTTCATGGCCTCGCGTGATGACTCAAGACGGAAAGTTAAATCCTGTAGGCGTTAAGTTTTATACTGATATTTTAGATGAGCTAAAACGAAAAAATATAAAAGCCTTTGTTACTTTGTACCACTGGGATTTACCGCAACACCTTGAAGATGAAGGCGGCTGGCTCAACAGAAAAACAGCTTATGCATTTGAGCAATACGTAGAACTAATTACTAACGCATTTGGAACACGAGTGTATTCTTACGCTACATTAAACGAACCCTTTTGCAGCGCGTTTTTGGGTTACGAAATTGGCATACATGCCCCGGGCCTGGTCGGTAAGCAGTATGGTAAAAAAGCAGCTCATCACTTATTACTCGCTCATGGTCTGGCCATGAGCGTGCTAAATAAAATATCACCTAATACTAAAAACGGCATTGTGCTTAACTTTACACCCGCATATCCACTTACTGATGCTCAGCAAGACATAGACAGTGCCAAATACGCTGATGACTACTTAAATCAGTGGTACATGAAACCAATAATGGATGGTAAGTACCCCGATATAATTAACCAATTACCAAGCAATCATTTACCAGACATACACCCTGGTGATATGGAATTAATTTCTCAGCCAATTGATTACTTAGGCATTAACTTTTATACCCGCCAAATTTATAAAGCGCATCCTACTGACATTTATGAACCCATTGCACCTACGGGTCCGTTAACTGATATGGGATGGGAAGTTTACCCACAATCGTTCACCGACCTGCTCGTATCGCTTAATAAAACATACACCCTACCGCCTATTTATATAACCGAAAATGGCGCAGCCATGCCCGATACATATAATAATGGTGAAGTTAACGACTTAGATCGTTTAAATTACTATAATGATCACTTAAATGCGGTTCATAATGCGATTGAACAAGGTGTTGTTATACATGGCTACTTTGCTTGGAGCTTAATGGATAACTTTGAATGGGCAGAAGGCTACTTAAAACGTTTTGGTATTGTGTATGTAGATTATAAGACGCAGCAACGCACTATTAAAAATAGTGGCTTAGCTTATAAAGAACTCATCTCTAAAAGATAAGAGTATACCCACAACTAAAAACAAGTATAAAGCGGGATAAACAATCATGGTCAGTGTAAAAGAAAAAATAGCGTATGGCTTAGGCGACACCGCAAGTAATATTATTTTTCAAACAGTTATGATGTTTTTAATGCTGTACTACACAGACGTAGTGGGTTTATCGCCTGCTGTTGTAGGTACTATGTTTTTAGCAGTGCGTATTTTTGATGCCGTAACCGATCCATTAATGGGTAACCTTGCTGATAAAACACATACGCGCTGGGGGCACTTTCGCCCCTACTTACTTTGGCTTGCCCTTCCTTTTGCCATTATTAGTATTTTAGCGTTCACTACGCCTGATTTAGAAGGCACCGATAAAATAATTTACGCTTTTACTACTTACACTCTGCTTATGGTTGTCTACACCGCTATCAATATTCCTTATTGTGCATTGGGCGGCGTACTTACGGCTGATGTAAAAGAGCGCGTTACTATTCAGTCTTACCGGTTTGTATTTGGTATGCTAGGCGGCGTAATAGTAGCGGGTTGTACTATGCCAATGGTTGAGTACTTTGGCCAAGGCGATGCTGCCAAGGGCTATCAATACACAATGACTGCAATGAGTATTTTAGGTTTTGTACTGTTTTTACTTTGTTTTTTAGGCACAAAAGAGCGTATACAACAGCCTAAAGAGCAAAACATTCCTTTTGCCCAAAGTGTTAAAGCATTAATTAAAAACGATCAATGGCGAACACTTTGCTTAGCTGCATTTTTTTTACTTACCGGGCAAGTATTAAGGCTTACGCTTGCTGTTTACTACGTAAAATACTATTTAGGTCGAGACGATTTAATCACTTTATTTATGACGCTAGGTGTTGCAGCCAGCATGGTAGGTTGTGCTTTAGCTCAACCACTTGCAAAGCGCTTTTGTAAAATAAAGGCCTATATAAGCTTACAAGTTATTGCCGCCGCTATTTGTGGTTTTAGTTACTTTATTAGTAAAGATCAATTAGTACTCGCATTTACTGCCTTTATTTTATGGAAATTCTTTTTAGATATGGCAACCCCGTTGTTGTGGGCAAAAATGGCCGACACCATAGATTACGGGCATGAAAAAACAGGGGTACGCATTACGGGTTTAGTTTATTCGGGCGTTATATTTTTTATTAAAATGGGCGTGGCTGTAGGCGGCGCAATTGCAGGCTGGTTGTTATCTTTTTACAGTTATCAGGCCGATGCAGTACAAACTCTTGATACCCAGCACGGTATTTTACTGTCATTCACTGTACTACCTGCTTTTGGCTCATTATTTGTTGCCTACATAATGAAAAAATATACACTGACTAATCAGGTTGTTGAAAATATTCAATCTAAACTAACAGCTAGTTAAGATATATACTCTAAGGTATTATTTAGCCGAAGTAGTTAAGGATAAGCGAGTGAACAAATAACATGGCAACAATTTATCAAGTCTCAGAGCTTGCGGGCGTATCGTTAGCCACCGTTTCTCGCGTGATGAACAAAAATACCCGTGTAAGCGATAAAACTAAACAAAAAGTGCTTGATGCTATGGCGCAGCTTGGCTACAAGCCTAATTCAATAGCGCAATCTTTAGCCTCTAACTGTACTAACAGTGTCGGTATTTTAGTGTCTGAGTTACATGGTCCTTTCTTTGCCCAAATGATGGCAGGTATTGAGTCAGAGCTTCGTGCTGCGGGTAAACACGTTATTATTACCACCGGACACAGTGAAGAAGACAAAGAACAAGAAGGCATTGAGTTTTTAATTAGCAGACGCTGCGATGCCATTATTTTGCACGTAGAAGCCGTCTCAGACGACTACCTAATAAAATTAAGCCAAGGCTCTACACCCGTTTATTTAATGAGCCGTTACGTAGAGCAACTAAAAGACAACTGTATCAGCCTAGATAATCAATTAGGTGGTTACCTAGCCACTAAATCGATATTAAATCAAGGCCATACACAAATAGCGTATATTGCAGGCCCGCAGTTTAAAGCCGATGCTTTTAACCGCTTAGAAGGTCACAAACAAGCGCTTACAGAGGCTGGTGTTAAATTTGATCCTACGCTTTATTATATTGGCGACTTTAACGAAACTGGCGGTAGTAAAGGCTTAAAACATTTTATTGATGAAAAACTTAGCTTTACTGCACTGGTATGCGCCAATGACGAAATGGCCTCCGGTGCCATGAAGTATGCACGAGAGCACGGTTATAACTTACCAATTGATTTATCGATTGTTGGATTTGATAACGTTATTTTTGCAAACTACCTATACCCTACACTCACGACCATAGATAATCCGGTCGGGAAAATGGGCGAAATGGCAGCTAAATTAGTGCTTAAAGACGTATATCAAAATAAAAACCTTGTTATAAATCGCTTTTTTGAACCCACTTTAATGCAGCGAGATTCATCAGCACCACTTATTAAATAAAAACCAAAGACTAAAAACGAGTACTAATTTTGGTACAAAAAAAGCGGCTAAATGCCGCTTTTTGTATGTGAGCTACTTAACAATCCAAGGCGTTACTTTAATAACGTTCGATATATCGCCAAGCACTGCGCTATCATCTTCCCAGCTATCTTCAACTGCAAAATAACACACTGACTTTTCACACGTTATATTTTCATCATCAAATTGCATTGGGCTTTTAAATGTAACTGCTACGCCCTTTTGCTCTGGTAATAAAAACCACATTAATTTACTTACAAAAAAGCCCGACAAATCAGTTAATAGTTCATCAAGTTCTTCGTTAATGGTATATAACGACTGCTTTGAAAATACTAAACCTTCAAGTTCGTTTGCTTCTATTTGTAGCTTTAATTGGCAATCGTGTACAGGGTTGAGCGGCTCTACTACAATGACCGCTTTATCGGTATCAAGCTGCTTATCGAACGGCAATAGTAATTGTGCTTTATCGGTAAAGTTAAGTGGATACTCGTTTCTTTCGGTTAAAATAGTACCGCTTTTAATCGCACATGTTTCATTAGTACCAATATCACTAATGTAAAAGTTAACTCGCGCATATTGAAAATCGCCTTTGTTAACAATTTTTAAGCGGTCGTAAAAACCGTCATACGACATCACAAATTCTCTCGCATTTACATTAAACGCACTAATGCTCAGCAGTACTAACACAATAGCGTTGGTACAATTAAAAATGTATTTATTCATCAAAGTAGGCTCTATTTTGGCTAATCATCGTGTTTAACTCTTCTATATACGCTTCACCGCGCTCAGAGTAAGACATTAAACCTTGTGTAAGTTCAGTCGCTAAAATTGGTTTTTGCTCAAGACGTAAGTTTTCACGTATTGCGCGCAAATCTTTATAAGCAGGATGCGTATTTATGTTTTTAAAGTAAGAGTTTATAGCAGCTCTTACCGATTTAAACGCAGCAACTTCGTGCGCAGCCCCGGTATTACGGCGTTTTGGCACCATGCCACAACCTTTTGTGTAGCACCACTGACCAAAAAAGTTAAGGCCAATACGTGCAAAACGCGAAGTGCCCCATGCAGATTCGTTTGCAGCTTGCATAAGCGCTAATTCTTTAGGAATTATATCAACACGGCGTAGTGCTTGCGTAAGTATTAGCGTATCAACTGTGGTTGGTAAGTCATACGACTTTAAAATTTTAGCAATATCTTTGTTTTGCTTTTTTTCTAAAGGTAATTCGTTTTGTAACATCATGCGTGCTATTTCGAGCTTAGCGCGTTGCTGTAATATTTTTTTATTTTCGGCTTCAACGTGCGGACGAATAAAGCTAAAAAATGCATGTTTTTTTTCTTTAACATCACTAAATTCTGAAAACTTTGGCAGTTTTACATTATGTAATGGTTTTTCTTTTTTCTTCACTTTTTTTGGTTGTTCTGACGTTTGTTCATCTAGTTCAACATCATCATTTTGTATAAACGGATATGCAAGCGCCCATACAAAAAACACGGTTAGTAAAAGCTTAAAAATCGTTTTTAACATCTATTCTCTCTATTAAACTTAGTTATGCATGGTTTATACACAAGCATACGAAGGCGCATTATACCTAAGCCACTTTATAAACGCGAATAACTGGGGTTTGATGACCTTTTACGGTTGAATTTTCAGCAGTGTATTTGAATTTTAGATAAAACAGAGCCTATGTAGTGCATTTGTTCATTCGCAATTTATAAGTCCATGGGTATACTGGGCAAAGTTTAATAATATTAACTATGTGTGAGTAAGCAGTATGGATAAACAATGGCAAAGCCGAATAATAGAGCAATATAAACATCGTCCTAACGATAACCGCTCGCCGTGGCAGGTCGACCGTTCGCGTATTATTCATGCAGCTGCATTTAGGCGTTTGCAAGCTAAAACCCAAATTATGGGCATTGGCCTAAACGACTTTTACCGCACTCGCCTTACCCACTCTTTAGAAGTATCGCAAATTGGTACTGGCATATTGCGCCACTTAAAAGCGCAACATAGCGACTTTACGCACTTTCCATCAACCGGACTGCTAGAAACACTGTGTTTGGCGCACGATATTGGCCATCCACCTTTTGGCCATGGTGGTGAAATAGCGCTAAATTACATGATGCGCGATCACGGTGGTTTTGAAGGTAACGCACAAACACTGCGCATAGTTGCAAAACTTGAGCCCTACAGTAATGGGCACGGGATGAACCTAACTCGTCGTACTTTATTAGGTTTTATAAAATACCCCGCGTTTATTAATACGCTTTGGCATACCATTCCCGACGATACAACCGGTCGTGCATTTATAAAAGCAGATGATTGGCGACCTGCCAAAGGGTTATACAACGACGATGCAGCCATATTCAATTGGATAGTAGAACCACTGAGTCAAAACGATAAAACATTGCTAGGTAACCATGCCGCTATTGATAAGTACCGCGCTAAAACAACGTATAAATCGCTCGACAGCGCCATAATGGAACATGCCGACGATATAGCATACGCGGTACATGACTTAGAAGATGCCATTGCAACCCATGTACTTACATTAGACGATTGGCAAACTCATGCTCTACCTCATTTAAAAGCATTAAACTTTGACTGGTTAAACACCATGCTTGAGTCACTCACCCAGCGTTTGTTTTCAAAAAATGATTATGAGCGGAAAGATGCCATAGGTGAGCTGGTTAATACCTTTATTATTCATATACATTTAGATATTCAAAACGATGCCTTTGAATGCCCTATTTTAAAGTACACCGCTAAATTAGATGCCCAATACGACAGTGTTTTGCAAATACTTAAGCATTTTGTGTTTCAACGTTTAATACGTGACCCCGAAATGCAGCAAATAGAATTCAAAGGTCAAAACTTACTAATAGAGTTATTTACCGCGTTTGCTAGCGATCCGCTGCGTTTATTGCCCGAAACAACACAAGCACAATACATAGAAGCACAAAAGCAAAACCAAGGGATGCGTATAATTTGCGATTATTTGAGCGGAATGACCGACGAATACGCTTATAAAACGTATCAACGATTGTTTTCACCTATGCAGTAGCAATACCAATAGACGTAAGTAATATAAAACTGAGCATTATTAAAAAGGCCGAGTAAATTTAATTTACTCGGCCTTTTTAGTTTTTATATTTAGCTGGAACGTTTTATAACGACTCTACGCCCATGTTATATAGCGTAAAACCAAATATATCAGCATACTGCTCAATTGTTTTACTCGTTGGTGTACCTGCACCATGCCCCGCATTTGTTTCTATGCGAATAAGCGTTGGGTTATTACCTGTTTGCTTTGCTTGAAGCTCAGCTGCAAACTTAAACGAATGCGAAGGGACAACGCGGTCATCATGATCGCCAGTTGTGATCATAGTGGCTGGATACTCAACACCTGCTTTTACATTATGAAGTGGTGAATACCCTTTTATGTATTCAAACATTTCTTTGCTTTGCTCACTGGTACCGTAGTCATATGCCCAACCAGCGCCGGCAGTAAATGTATGGTAGCGCAGCATATCAAGTACACCTACAGCAGGTAGTGCCACCTGAAATAAGTCTGGGCGCTGCGTCATCACTGCGCCAACTAACAAACCACCGTTAGATCCACCGCGAAGTGCTAAACGCTTTTTAGACGTGTACTTTTTATCTTTTAAGTACTCAGCCGCTGCAATAAAGTCGTCAAACACATTTTGCTTTTGCAATTTTGTGCCGGCATTGTGCCAGTCTTTACCGTACTCACCACCACCACGAATATTAGCAACGGCGTATACACCACCTTGCTCAAGCCATACTGCATTAACAGGGCTAAAGCTTGGCGTTAAACTAATATTAAAACCACCGTAACCGTATAAAATAGTAGGGTTTGAACCATCAAGCTTAATGCCTGTTTTATAGGTAATTACCATCGGTATTTTAGTGCCGTCTTTTGATGTGTAAAACACTTGCTCAGACGTGTAATCATCACTATTAAAATCAATAGCCGACTTACGATAAACACCCGATTCACCCGTAGTTACATCAAACGTATAAGTAGTACCTGGTGTTTTGTAGTTAGTGAACGAATAATAAAGCGTTGTTTGATCTTTTTTACCGCCAAAACCACGTGCAGTACCCACGCCTGGTAATGTAATTTCGCGAATTAGCTCGCCTTTTTTGTTGTACTGTTTTACCTGTGAAATTGCATCAACCATGTAGTTAGCAAAAAAGGTATCGCCACCTTTTGTAAGGTTTAATACGTTTTTGGTTTCAGGAATTAAATCAACCCAATTTTCAGGGCTTGGATTACTTGCATCAACCGTCACTACTTTTTTGTTTGGTGCATTGAGGTTAGTAACTAAAAACAGCTTGCTGCCTTCGTTATCAATAACTGATGTATCTGAATCAGTATTTCCAACAACCGTTACAAACTCACTGTTTTCTTTTGTTAAGTCTTTTATAAACAGTTTATTGCCTGAGGTAGACGTACTTGCCGAAATAAGTAGGTAGCGGCCGTCATGGGTTACATCAGCGCCTACATAGCGATGTTTTTGCTCATCAGTTTCACCAAATACAACTTGGTCAGCAGACTGTGCAGTACCTAGCTTATGGTAATACGCTTTATGCTGATCTGTTTTAGCCGAAAGTTCACTCCCTTTAGGTTTTTCGTAACTTGAATAATAAAAACCTTCGTTGCCTAACCAATCAATGCCACTAAATTTAACGTCAACAAGCGCTTCTTCAACTTGCTCTTTAGTATGTGCATCAATAACTATAATTTTACGCCAATCGCTGCCACCTTCAGATATTTGATATGCGAGTAATGACCCATCTTTTGAAAACGATAAACCCGACATAGACGTCGTACCATCGTCACTAAACTTGTTTGGATCTAAAAATACTTCAACGTCGCCGCCATCTTTACTGCGGTACAAAACATATTGATTTTGCAGGCCATCGTTTTTATAAAAATAGGTGTAATCGCCTTCAGTAAAAGGAGCGCCTATTTTTTCGTAGTTCATTAGTTTTTCAAGGCGCTGCTTTAACTTATCGCGATAAGGGATTTGTTCTAAATAAGAAAACGTTAAATTGTTTTGCGTTTTAACCCAATCGGCAGTTTCGCTGCTCATATCATCTTCAAGCCAACGATACGGGTCGCTAACGGCTTCTTCAAAGTAGGTGTCTACGATATCGCCTTTTTTTGTTTCTGGGTATATAACTGCGTTAACTTGCTTCATAGGTGCTTTTACTTCTTCTTGAGTTACCGTATTAGTTGGCTCTGAACAGCCGCTAAGCGCTACAATTACAGCACACGCTAGAGTATGTTTAAACATCCTGAGTTCCATTCTTATTTATTAATAGTGCGCCTAAGTTATTAACTTTTAGCCCTTTTGTCTATTTAGATGCGTTAAGCGCCATTTATCGCTGTAAACAAATGTAAACTTACGCTTTAATAGCACGACCCTCATTAAAATAAAAAACAATAAAAGAGCATACTATGCAAAGTACAAACCCCACGTTTAAAAGCTTTAAAGCCTTCTACCCTTATTATTTAAAAGAGCATCGCAATGTTACTTGCCGCCGCTTACATTTTATAGGAAGCACCCTCGTTCTTGCTGTAATCGCAATAGCATTATTAAAACAACACTACAGTTTATTGTGGCTATTACCTGTTATTGGATATGGGTTTGCGTGGGTTGGGCATTTCTTTTTTGAAAAAAACCGCCCAGCTACTTTTAAACACCCTTTTTACAGTTTGTGGGGAGATTGGGTAATGTTTAAAGATATGCTTGTTGGAAAAATTAAATTTTAACACTATTTCTAGCACTCTTTTTTATACCAATTACTTATAAAAACAAAATTACTTCATGCTTTAAAGTATAGGTTCTAATAAGTAGTACATAATTTATAACACACCCATTAAATGTTAATTTAGTTAACATTTAATGGGTGTGTTTTTATTTTATATTTTTAAAAATATTTATAGCTCAACAGTTGTTTATTGCCAGCCCAATAAAAACGGCTTCCTACTCATGATTAGTTAAATCCACCAACCTCATCTTACCAGTTAATTAAACGTTAAATTTAATTTTTAAATATAATTCATTACCCATCAATTACTTAGCAATTACCTTCGCTATATAACTAAAACAATGGTCATTATAAAAAACAACCAAATGTAATTATAAAAACCCTTAAATTAATTGAATGTTATTCAATTGACTGACTTTGTTAATTAAGTATATGTTCAAGGTAACAAAAAAGTTTATACCAATCCGCTTAATTAAGTGATCTATTTTGAGGATGGAAAAACGTGTTGATAGCTAGGCAAAAAATTCGCTATTTAGTTGCTCTAAATGAGAATTTTTTAACGCAGGTAACGGCACGTTTAGCCCCTAAAAATGATTAAGTATTATTGCGGGTTGGTATTAATCTTTTTGTACAAAACTAAAATAATTCAATGGGTATGGGGAAATACAGCATGAATAGAAAACCGTTATTTAAATTACAGCAATCGGTACCACAAATATTACTCGCAATGAGCGCGTCTGCTGCACTACTTGGTTCGCTCTCAGTAAATGCTGCAGAGCAAGACACTAAAGCAGAAGAAAACATCGAACAAATAAGCGTAATTGGCTCTCGCCGATTAGGCCGTACAGTAGAAGACAGCGCAGTACCCATCGATATAATTGGTGCAGATGCACTTAAAAACTCAGGCTTTACTGAAACGAATGCCCTACTTAGCAGTTTATTACCCAGCTTTAACTTCCCACAAGCATCACTTACTGATGGCAGCGACCATGTACGCCCCGCTCAGCTTCGTGGCTTAGCACCCGATCACACTTTAGTGCTTGTTAATGGTAAACGCCGCCACAGCAACGCATTACTTAACTTAAATGGCTCAACGGGTCGTGGTTCATCATCAGTTGATTTAAATGCGATACCTGCAAATGCTATTGCCCGTATTGAAGTATTACGCGATGGTGCAGCAGCGCAATATGGCTCTGACGCTATAGCTGGTGTTATTAATATTGTACTTAAAAGTGCCAGCAGCGGTGGTTCAGTTGCGGCTATATATGGTGCTAACGTAACCGAAATGGACGGTGTACCACAGCTAAAATCAGTATCTGAAGGCAGTGATGGTAATTTAGCCTTTACTGAAGGAGGCGATCGCTCTTTAACAGACGGCCAAACACTAACGCTGCAAGGTAATATGGGTTTTGAACTTGGCGATAATGGCTTTTTAAACATTTCAACAGAATACCGCGACCGCCATTCAACTAACCGCTCTGACTACGATAATCGTGAAAACTACGCACGATTAGATGATGGCTCTCTCGACCCACGTGAACTTACCGTAAATCGATATAACCATAACTTTGGTAATGGCGATGTTGAAGACTTTTCTGTGTTTTATAACGCAGGGTATCAATTAACAAACGAAGTCGACTTATATTCGTTTGGCTCTTACAGCAAACGTGAAGGCGAAGGCGGCGGGTTTTATCGCCGTGCAAGCGATAGCCGTAATATAGAAGAAGTATACCCTGATGGCTTTTTACCTGTTATTACCTCAGATATAGATGACTTTTCACTGGCACTTGGCGCTAAAGGTTTTGTAAGTGAATGGAATTACGATGTATCGGCCGTATATGGTCAAGATGCATTTGAGTTTGGTGTTATAAATAGCTTAAATACCTCATATGGCCCTACTAGCCAAACAAGCTTTGATGCAGGAACACTTACCTACGATCAACTTACTTTAAACGTTGATTTTAGCCGCGAGGTAGACGTCAGCTTTTTAGAAAGCTCTGTAAACGTAGCTGTAGGTGCTGAGTATCGCCGCGAAGGATACCAAATAGATGCAGGCGAAGAAGCTTCATATGCACAAGGCACATTTGGCCCAGGAGGCGCAGTAACCGACCCAATTGATGGCCCATTTGGCGCAGCGGGGGCACAAGTATTCCCGGGGTTTACACCCGAATCAGAGGGCGATAACAGCCGCCACAACGTGAGCTTATATATAGACCTTGAAACCTACCTAACCGACGATTGGAATTTAGCGGTTGCTGCTCGTTATGAAGATTACTCAGACTTTGGCGATACACTTAACGGTAAAGTTGCGACTCGTTATTCATTAACTGAAGACTTAGCGCTGCGCGCCTCTGTATCAACTGGTTTTAGAGCACCCTCTTTGCAGCAACAATACTTTACCTCAGTAGCCACTGTATTTGTTGATGGCGAACCAACCGAAACAGGTACGTTCGCACCAAGCAGCGATGTAGCAAAAGCACTGGGCTCACCTGGTCTTGATGCTGAAGAAGCAACAAACTACGGCGTTGGTTTTACATGGTCTACCGACTTTAATTTCAGCTTATCGGTTGATTACTACCAAATATTAATTGATGACCGTATTGTATTATCAAATAACTTATCGGGTGCTGCTATTGAGCAACTACTTGAAGGTACCGGTGCTAACCAAGGTCGTTTCTTCTTAAATGCAATTGACAGTAAAACCCGTGGTGTGGATGTGGTTGCCTCTTATAATGTAGCAACTGATGGTTATGGCGATTTAGCCTTTAACCTAGGTTACAACTACGGTAAAAATGAAGTAACAAATATTATCGACCCACCAGCAGAGCTGCAAGGTGCAGGGTTTGATCAAGACAACTTGTTCTCAGGCACTGAACTGCGTCGTTTTGAAGTAAGCACACCGCGTAATAAGTACAACTTAAGCGCAACGTGGACTAACGACGACATACGTACCACGCTTAGAACAACGCGTTACGGTGAAACTCAAGACCCTTCAGATATCCCAGAACGTAATGAAGTGCTTAAGCCTAAATGGATAACCGACTTAGATGTCGCCTACTCGCTTAGTGAAAACTTATCGCTGAGCTTAGGGGCTAATAACATTTTTGATGTTTACCCAGATGCAACCCGTGAAAATGTTGACGATGTAACCACCTTCTCTCGTTTATTTGCTTACTCTAGCTTCTCGCCGTATGGATTTAACGGACGCTACGTGTACGGCAAAATAGAAATGAAGTTTTAATAAGCACAGCTTAAAGTAACCAAACACACAAAAGCCACCGATTAGGTGGCTTTTTAATGCGAGTTAGAATCAAATCTATAATTAGATTTTAGTTAACCAGCCGTGTTTGTCTTCACTTTTACCCCATTGAATATCGTTCAATGCTTGGCGAAGGCGTGCAGTAGTTGGGCCTGGCTCGCCAGTACCTACTTTGTATTCTTTATCGTTATGAATAAATGTACCCACAGCAGTTAGTACAGCTGCAGTGCCCGAAAGCGCCGCTTCGGTACCTGGTTTAGCAGCACGCTCTAATAGCTCAGTAACGCTAAAGTTACGCTCGCTTACCGTCATACCTAAATCTTTGGCTATGGTTAAAATACTATTACGCGTTACGCCATGTAAAAACGTGCTATCAAGCGCTTTAGTAATAATTTCGTTGCCATCAATAAGTATAAAGTTAGCAGCACCGGTTTCTTGTACGTCGCCACCTGGGCAAAATAAAATTTGATCTGCTTGATACTTAGTTCGTGCAGCACTAATAGGTGCTAGAGCACTGGCGTAGTTACCACCACTTTTTACCATTCCCATGTGCGGGGCGCAGCGCATGCCATCTTCTTCAAGCAGTACACGCAGTGCAGTTGCACCACCGGCAAAGTAATCACCTACTGGCGATAGTAACGTATATAAAAGCGAGCTCATTGATGGCGCTGCCGCTTTACCAATTGCAGCCTCAGTACCAATATGGGTTGGGCGAATATACATAGAGCCCGGCGGTAATGGCGTTTCATCTGCGTATTCGCGCATAATATCGATAATCATCGTTTTTAGCATATCGCTGTCAAAACTCGGTAAGCTTAATAGCGCTGAGCTTTGTTGCATGCGTGCAATGTTTGCATCCATTCTAAAAAGATAAACAGAACCATCTTCATGGCGAAAGGCTTTTAAGCCTTCAAAACATGTACTTGAATAATGAAGAACGTGCGCACCAGCATGAAGTTCAAGTTTATCGGAAGGGACAATTGAGCTTTCGCTCCATTTATTATCAGAAAAACGAGCTTGAATCATCTGCGGCATAAACACGGTACCAAATGCGGCCATTTTAATCTCTCTTGTGTGGTCTATTTTCCTCCATTGTATGACAATCACACGCTGTTTAACCATAGCTAAAGTAAGGCTTTTTTAATTAACTATGAGAAATTTTTGCAAGTGCTGTTTACTAATCAACCGCATTGGGTGCTATAAACAAAAAAATCGGCTAATACAGTTGCACTAGCCGATTTTTTAAAGGTAAATAATTTACTTGAACGAATATCTAATAATACGTTTTAGCACCGAGGTATACTGTTTAAAAAAGCTACCTGTATGGTAATCAATACCGTGTTTTTTCAAAACGGCTTGTACTTGAGGTGCAACTTCTTGGTAGCGCGAAGACGGCATATCTGGAAATAAGTGATGCTCTATTTGGCAGCTCAAATGCCCCGTTAAAACATGAAACCAATGCGACCCTTTAATATTAGACGAGCCCAGTACTTGGCGATAATACCACTGCCCTTGCGTTTCGTTTACGCAGTCTTCTTGTTTAAAAGTTTGTGTTTCTTCTGTAAAGTGACCACAAAATATTATGGTCGACGTCCATAAATTACGGATTAAGTTTGCCAGTAAATTCCCCGCCAATACCCATAAAAATAATGGGCCTGCAAGTAACGGAAATATCGCATAATCTTTAATTAACTGGCGAGCGCCTTTACTAAAAAAGCGCTGCTTTAATGTAGAGTGTGATACAAGCCCTTCACGGTTTTCTTTCTTTTTACCAATAAAAACACGCTCTGCAGCTAACTCGTGATACGACACGCCCCACTGAAATAACACACTTAAATTAATATACGTAAAAAACTGCCATACATTTTTAAAACGCCACTTAAAATCATCGCTTAAACGCAACAAGCCATAACCAAAGTCTCTGTCTTTACCAATAATATTAGTATACGTATGGTGTTCAAAGTTATGAACGCGATGCCAACTTTGCCCGTCGCACGCTATGTCCCACTCATAATGTTGTGAGTTAAGTTGCTTGTCGTTCATCCAATCGTATTGACCATGCATTACATTGTGGCCAATTTCCATATTGTCTAAAATTTTAGCAAGCGCTAATAGCAACACGCCTGCAACCCACAATAGTGGCTGAATAAAACCAAGCATTAGCAAAATTCGCCCGCTCCATTCACACACTCGCTGTTTGCGCACAACAGAGCGAATATAGTCAGCATCTTGTTGGCCAACTTTGCCAAGGGTGTCCATTTTAATGGCATCTAGCTCGCTTGCGAGCATGTCATAGTTAATGTTTTTCATAATTGTAACTCCAAATCACTAACAGGTTGGCTTACGCAAAGTTGGATTAATTGCTCGCCGTTGTCACTCAATTCACCTGTTTTTAAATTACGTACCACGCCTGACTTTTTAATACATTGGCATTGATGGCAAATACCAATACCGCAACCGCGTTTAACGGGGAGCTTTTTTTCTTCAAACTGAGTCAGTAAAACATCGTTGCCCGATACAACATGGGCACTGGCGTTAATTTTTACATTAAATTGGCTATCGTCGTTTAAGGTAGGCAGCGCTAAACCAAATGCTTCTTGGTAATAATTTAGCTTATGAGTTTTAGCAAAATCGCTCACCGTTTGCATAAATGCTGCAGGGCCACAGCAGTAAATGTCTGGGTTTTCCCACGGCTTAATATTGCTGGTTATATCGCTTGATTGCTCACGCGTTAATAATAAAAACGAAAAATGCTCAAATTGCGCTGCCAACTCACTTAGCTCATCAACACATTGATGCTCAGTGGCTTTTGCGTAATACACCAACGACACTTTTTGTGTAGTTTGGCTTAAGTAATCATCAAGCATAGCCAGCATAGGTGTTATACCCGACCCACCGGCAACAAAAGTAGCCGGTGTATGTGTATTTTTAAATACAAAGTCGCCGTTTGGCGCAGAAATATTGCACCATAAACCCGCTTTTAATGCACTGCTGAGTAAGCCTGTAAAGCGCCCTTGCGCATTTGTTTTGATTAGTAAGCGCACTAAACCTGTATTTTTAAATTGTTGAACGCTTGAAGCCACGGTAAAAACGCGTGTTAATAATCGCCCATTAATTTCAAGCGTTAAACTTATATGCTGCCCTGACGTATGCGCCTGCCATTGTTTGCTTGGCTTAAGTTGCACACTTAAAAAACCGCCATCAAGCACAGCGGTACTAACTACTTGCGCTCTAAACTGTCCTGCACGCCACGCAGGTTTAAACACCTGCATTATTGGCTCTATATAGCCTGCAAAACTTTGATGGTGTAAAAACCATTTTGAAAATTGGTTTAATACTTTAATTATCATCACTATTAATCTCTTGGATCGTAAAATACTTAACGTTTGAACTTACACGTGTACGCTCAAACTTCAGCGCACAAGTGTACGCTGAAATTTTTAGTTTTCAACCCCAATAGAGTAATTATTCAATTTTTTATTAGCGCTAATTACTAAAACAATTTTCTGTTAAAAGATCATCGTATAAAAATATAAGTGTGTGTTTTTCATTCAACTCAACGCTTAACAAATTTATTTATGCCATGTTAAGGTTATGTAAGATTGGATTAATTTTGGAAGCCATAATGATAAATTTAATGTCACATAACACACTCCCTAAAATAATAAGTGCAGGCTTAACCGTTGTTATGTTTGCTATTAATGCACCCGCAAATGCAAAAAGCGATTACGTAAAAAACTATAAACAGCTCGATACTTTATCGCTTAACGTTAACGCAGTAACAGCGGCAGAAGGTGTGGTTATACCTTGGGCTATTGAGCCTTTAGCTAATGGTGACTTGCTAATATCTGAGCGCAGTGGAACGTTATTTTTATTACCTAAAAATACAACTACGTTAACTAAGGTTTCAGGGCTGCCCGACATTGACGCTAATGGCCAAGGTGGATTACTTGATTTATCACTACACACCGATAGTAAGCAAAACCAATGGCTGTACTTTAGTTACTCAAGTAGTGAGGGCAAAGGAAGCGGAAGTAACACCGCCTTAATGCGCGCTAAGCTAAGTAGCGATCATACGCAGTTGTCTGATCAGCAATTGCTATACAAAGGCGAGCATAATAGTACCAAAGGCCAGCACTACGGCAGCCGTATTGTGTTTGATGATGAAGGTTATGTTTATTTTTCAATT
>NZ_AUTR01000039.1:0-163226 GCF_000497875.1 Pseudoalteromonas sp. S8-8 | reverse complement strand
GCTCGCGCGACATAAACCCGCAAGATCTCACGCGGGACGGCGGTAAAATTTATCGCTTACACGAAGATGGTAGTATCCCAAGCGACAATCCGTTTGTTAAACAAAAAGATGCAAAACATGCGGCATGGTCTTATGGGCACCGTAATCCACAAGGCATGTGGTTTGATAATCAAAACAATATTTTATGGTCTCACGAGCACGGACCACGCGGCGGCGATGAACTTAATATTATAAAAAAAGGCGCTAACTACGGATGGCCTTTAGTAAGTTATGGCGTTAACTACAGCGGTACCAAGTTTACAGACCTTAAAGAAAAAGACGGCATGCAATCGCCCGTATTACATTGGACCCCTTCAATTGCCCCTTCCGATATGTTGTATGTAACGAGTGATAAATACCCAAAGCTTAAAGGTAAGCTATTATTAGCATCAATGAAATTTGCATTCATTAGCGCACTGGAGCTCTCAAAAGGTAAGGTTGTTAAGCAATATAAAATACTCGATGGAATAGGCAGAGTACGCAGCTTAGCCCAAGGCAGTGATGGTTTTATTTATTTAGGTATTGATGGGCAAGGTATTAAACGCCTAGAGCCAGAAACGTAAACACTAGAACTAGCACACAGTACGTTAATAATTACACCGTGTTTACTTTGCGCTTTTAAAGCGCAAAGTAAACATTTTCACCAAACAAAGAACTATTAAGCCCATTAATGCGTACACTAATTACATATAATTTAATAAATTAAGAGAATACTAATGTTTTCATTTTTAAATCCTGACCCAATAAAAAAACTGCGTAAAGAATACGACGTAAAGCTAGAGCAAGGCATGCAGGCACAAAGAAAAGGCGACATTAAAAGCTTCGCCATGTTAAGTGCAGAAGCCGAAAAAATCTGGAGTGAAATAGAAACTTTAGAGGCTAAAAAAGCCAAATAATACCAATCGTGTTAAGTTATTAGACATTTATAGCGACGGATAAATAAAGCGATAACAAGGCATAAATTTCGACATGTAGTTGTTCTACATGAGAAATTTATAACGCCGTTAACGCTTTATTTAGCACGCTAGAAAGGCTAAATATTTAAGTCGATTGGTATAAACATCGTGTCTGCCCTGTCTTTAAAGTAGGAAGACGCGTTTAGTAAATAATTCATGACCTCGCTTTACAGCTTCCACCATCCGTAAACCACCTTTTATAATATGCTTACACAAACAAGTGTGCTTAAAGCGGTTACTTGCATTATCGCCACCGTTTTTTAGTGGCTGTTAAATGATTTACAATCGGGTTTGGTTTTCATTTTAAATATTTAATTGCTGCATTTATGTACCGCGCTGGCGTTTCCCCCTAAGTCTAAAAATGAGGACGTTTTCCTCTTTTCTGCATATTATTAAAAGAACAGCCCGACTCAAAGTTTAATACTCGCAATGTGTTACAGGATTTGTTATTAATATTAAAAATAATTAAGAGGACATACTTTGCTCATAAAAAGAGGGAAGTGTCCTCGATAAAGCTGTTAGAAAGCCTATGAAGAATTTGAGTTACCTTTTAACTTTGTTGTTTTTATTTGGTTGTGGAAAGAAAGAGCCTGACATTGTTTGGGATTGGGGGTATTTACCTTCATCAGAAATATCTAACTCTAAACGGGAACAATGTGCTCACGAGTATTACCAGTCTTTTCCAATTTCGACAGATAGTGGAGAAAGCCTTAGGATTGGACATAGTTCTATTTCCGGCCGTTCTCATAAATACTATATTGGTTCTGGTTGTATGGTTGCTACTGTAAGCACAAGAGTCTATTTAGATGCTGACAAACAAGCTAATAATTTTTACTCGGTTTCTGTCTTAATGCCAACTTTAGATGATAGGTGCAGGAGTAACTCTTATATACCAGTATGTAAGGAAAGCTTAGTTAGTCACACTGTCTTATTTTCTAGAGATATTTCAGCTAGTGAGATTGGTGACTATTTTAAAAGTAAGACTATGAATCAAATCGTAAGTTACGACGAACACAGTCGTGTTGTATCTTTTCAACTCAGAAATAAAAGCCTTGAGTATGGGATGCAGGCTTTCTAACAAAACAAATTAAAAGTGCGGACAAAAAACAGTTGGCTTTGTTCGTTCCTCACAAATTTTAGCTAACTATTTTTTGCCGTTTATTTGCGGCGTTGAGGCTGTAGAATTACTCTTTTTTAAGAAAAGCAGCCTCTTTTATGGGTTCCAAGTGCATTACCTAATGCTTTAAAACGCTTAGAGTTAATTACAGGAACTGGTTTTTTATTCAATTTGGCTGTTGGAGTTATTCTACAGTTTCATTAGGTATTACATGAAGTTTGGAATCACGCTACTAGTTTTAATTTTTTCATCACAATCGTATGCGTGTTTTAATGGTGTTGGTTATGAGCAAAATTGGAATGACTCAATTAACTTACTTTCTATTTCTCTAATCATTGGTATTCTTGCAACGTTAACTAGGTATTTGCAAAAAGTTAAGCGGTTATATCTTCCCATAACAATACTGGTGATTGCATGTATTCCTTCTGGATTAGAAATGTTGCGTTATGGTAATGGAGATTGTGGATCTAGTTTAATGCAAGTTGCTATCTTGCCAGTTTATACAATGTCACTTGTTCTGCTATATGAGACCGTTAAGTTAGTAAAAATGAGGTTTGGCGTAAGTAATACCTAACAAGAACATTAGACGGAATTTGTTCTTCCCCCCCGTTTATTATACCTCACGATTATTTTTACCATACACATCCTCAGGACTTATTTGCATTAGTAGTGCGGGGTTATCTATTGGTTTAAACCCGTATTGCGCATAAAGGCCATGCGCATCAGAAGTCGCTAATAAAAAGCGCCTGAGCCCTTGTAGCTCAGGGTGCTCTACTATCGTTTTAATAAGTAACTTACTCAGACCATTACCTTGCAAATCTGGGGTAATAAATACATCGGCTAAATAGGCAAAGGTTGCTTTATCGGTCACTACCCTAGCAAAGCCAACTTGTTCGTTATGAGCGCTGTAAACACCAAAGCACATTGAGTTATCAATAGCTGATTGCATCACGCTTTTAGGAATGCCTTTGGCCCAATAGCTATTAGCAATAAAGTTATAAATAACGTTAAAGTTAAGTTTGCTTTTGTCTGTGCTTATTGAGTAGTTACTAATGTTTGCGCTCATAAGTTAATAGTCTTTTTTACCAACGTTTTTATAAACATTTCTATAGAACGTTCCTATAGCCTATAAATAATATTTAACGTTTTTTAGCTGTTTGTCGTGTACTTTTGAAAGTACTAATAGCGAGCAAATAGCCCCAAATAACGCCAGTCCCATATCTGATTGGGTATCCCACACGTAACCTTGCGTGCCTAAAAATGCTTCTGCGTTTTCGCCGCTTAACACTGCAACCCACCACTCTATTAATTCGTAAAACGCGCTAAATGCTAAACATACCGAAATAACAAAGGTGATTAACCAGCCTCGACCATTTACTACTTTTTTGCGCAGTAAAATTTCGCGTGCTAGTAGTGCAGGTACAAAGCCTTGAAAAAAGTGCCCTACTTTGTCGTAGTTATTACGCTCGCTACCAAATAGATTATCGAAAAAAGGGACTTCGGCGTAGGTGTAATGCCCGCCAATCATCAACACAATGCAATGCGCTAAAATAAATGTATATAAAATAGGAGTAAGTTTAAAGTGGCTATAGGTACTTGCTAGCAGCACTAAACCAATAATTGCGGGGATAACTTCAAGCAGCCATGTAAATTGATCTTTTGGGTTAATACCAGACCAAATTAATACAATAAAAAACAGGCTCAGCCATAAATACTTCATTTAGAATCCTTTTCTAAATTGATCAAATTTCCGGCATTTTACGCCTTTGAAATAAACGACGCTACCTATAGTTTGTTTTTGCGGTAATGCGATTAAACAAAGTAGGGAAAAAGCGCTTAATTGTAGGCGCCCAACCACTTAAACCTTTGCCAATAATCACTTCGTCTTTTTTATCGCTAATGGCACGAATCATTTTTGAAGCCGCTACGCTTACATCCATGCCATTTTCTATCGACTCTTCTGGTTTATTTTGCGCTATGCCTTGCTCGTTTAGTGAGTTATGCGCAATTGCTGTTTTAATAGAGCCAGGGCAAATTGTTAAACAATGAATATTATGTTGTGCTACTTCTGCACGTAGGCAATCCATAAAACCAACCACCGCATATTTTGAACCCGAATAACCTGTTCTAAATTTTGAACCTACTTTACCCGCCACACTACTAATAGACACAATTGAGCCACTGCGCTTTGCCACCATAGTAGGCAACACAGCTTTAGTAAGTGCAATTAAGCCAAAGTAATTAACCTCCATTAATTGGCGGTACACGTTAAAGTCGTTTTCTAAAAATAAACTGCGCTGCGATACGCCGCCGTTATTAATTAAAATATCTATTGCAGGAAGCTCGCTCATTTTTGCTGTTACTGTACTCAGTACATGCTCTGGCTGGGCTAAGTCCAGCGGCACAACTAAGTGCCCTTCGCCTTTAAGCGTTGCTTTTAAATCGTTTAGTTTATCTACATTGCGCGCCGATAAAATAACGCGCGCTCCAAGCTCGGCAAATTGTATAGCAAGCTCTTTACCAATACCTGACGATGCCCCGGTGATCCACACGGTTTTATTATTATATTGCATGCGTTATCTGCCCTTTTATTGTTATTTATTAGGTTTTATAAAGGTACTTAGTAAAGTATTTTACGCCTTTGTAGGACCTGCTATTGCGTTTACTTCATCTTCTAATGTTTTGTAAAAACCCATTAAAAATAGTAGTTCAACAGTTACGTACAAAGGGCCAATAATTAAACCAATTAGGTCATCTACAAACGCCGGTTTTTTACCTTCGTAATAGTGCCCAATAAACTGTAATACCCAGCCAAATACAAACACACCTACGCCAATACTCAACCAAGGCCAAAACGCCATTGCCGCAATAGGCTGAGCACCAACAAGGAGTAAAGTGAATATCACGGCCATAATGAAGCCAAGCGAAAAGCTCAGCATAAAATAATAAACAACCGACGCTAATACAAAAAGTTGTGCACCATCAATTACTACACTACCAAGGGGTATTTGAATGCGCGCTAGTAAACACAACGCTGCAAATACAATGAGCGGAATACCAATAAAGTGCGTTAGTACATTACGCTTAGAACGATGATACAAACCATATTTACCAAGTTGCTGTTGAAGTGTTTTCATTGTTTTGCCTTTATTTTTATATATAAAACTTACTTTAGCAAAAGTAGACACAACAACAATGTCAAGTATCCGACATTTTGTAAATTAAACAAATGCAGAAATTATTTTACCCGGCTCATGCTCACCTTTCATATCCGTTCGCTCGCGCCCTTTTTGATACTCTTGCTCAAGCATTTTTTGAAGTTCCTCTATTTTATCAGCAATTACGCTAGGGTCTGCGCCTTCACTTTGCTGTTCTTTAATGAGCTCTTCTATTGTCGCTTTTAGTTCGTCTATTTTGTTTTTGTTTACACCTAAGCGCTGATAAACCAGCGCTTCTTGAGCACTTTCTAAAAACGTTGGTTCTTTAGGAGCTGAGGTAATGCCTTTAACATCATTTGTTTTTTCGTTAGGGAGGGTATTAGTTGCCGCAACTTCGCTTAGTCCTGCCGCTTTATTTAATGCAGGAGAGTTATAGTTACTATATTGATTTTTAAAGGTTATTGTAGTCATTAGCTCAAATCCATTGTTGCGTTACATTATCTGTAGCAATTTTGGTTCCAACTAAATAAAGCATCCTCTATTTAAGCTTGTGTAGCACGGGCCTGTAACTTTTGTTTATCTAAAACAGTTATGCGTTGATACCCCAAACTAATAGCTTGTAAGCTAACAAGCTGTTGCAGTATTTGATTAATAGTTTGGCGCGTTAGGTAGGTCATATCAGCAAGTTGCTGCTGAGATAAAACAAGTGGTGTTAAGTGCTCTGTATGCTCGCTGAGCATTAAAAGTCGATTGCATACTTTTTGCTCAGCGCTTAGTAATGCGTGATCTTCCATTGAGGTAAACATTAGGCGTAACTTTTGTGCCAACAATAAACCAAACTCTTGCCAATATTGTGGCTGTTCGTTTAATAGCTGTTCAAGCTCGCGTTGGGGCACGTAAAAAAGCACAACATCAGTTTGTGCATATACGTCATGAGTACGCAGGCCACCATCAAACAAGGTAACTTCGCCAAACCAAAGTGATGAATCAATAAAGCTCAATACGGCTTCTTTGCCTTCGTTACTTACGCCACTAATACGCACCACGCCGCTAAGTACGGCATAAATTCCATCGTGCTTATCACCTCGCAAAAATAATGATTGCTGAGCTTTTAGCGAGAGCGTTTTGCCCTGCGTTAATAAAAAGCTTTTTAAATAAGCGCTACGGTTTTTAAACCAATGCCCTTGCTCTATTACGTTTTGCTGCTGTGGAGTCATTATTTACTGCATTTGCTTATTAAATGGCTGTTTTTCGATAACCAATTTTTTAGGGAAATTTAAATCGGTTGCTATAACAAAATCATCGTAAGGATCATTACCCGAAAACAGCTCAGTTATTAATGTATCGTTTTTATAAACATTAACGGTTACACCGCTGCCCATACCGCCTGAGTTAATAATATAATAATGATATTCGCCGTTACTAAAAAATAAAATACTCTCGCCAATACGCCCTACTTGCCTGTAGTAACTACCAAATGGTGCATCCGGTGTTGCTTCTTTTTCAAGCCCTATGTCATTAACTCTACCAAATCGATAACTAAGCGATGAGTCATCTTTTGCAACACAAATAGAAAGCACTTTATCGGTAGGCTCTAACTTGTAGGCTGTACTTTCATCTGGGTTACGCACAACTTTATGCATTTTTGCGTTAATGTAGGCTGCTTCATTACTTTTACAATGTGTTGCTAGCATACCGACCACTAAAGCGGGTTCGTTTGTTTGAGCTGCTGGAGATGTGTTTACTTTGAGATCAGAGGGTAAGTTACTTGCATTACTATTTAGCTGAGGGCTATCTTGCATTGCCATACTTTGGTCGTCACAACCAAACAGTGCAAATAAGAAGAAAGAATAAAAGCTCGCTAAAAATTTAATGCGCATAATAAAATCCATCTATGAGAGAGCCTTTAAAATAGCGATAAAACTAGCGACCCGCAACACTCTTATGCGCAATACTTTATAAGTTTATTTTTAAACCATCTTCTGCAAAAACTACGTTACTTTTTAGTGATTTAATTAACGATTTTTTAAACAACTGCTGATTTTTTAATGACCGATTCATAAAATGAGATAGAACCGCCGCTTGATGCGTTTGCATCAATAGCGTTGTACATAATCACTACATCGGCATTTTCGCTAAGTTAGCAAACGTACCTATTTTTTAGTTGAGTGACCAGCGGCCGATTTATTAATTTTAGCTTGTATTAAAAGCTGATTTAAACACCTTATAAAAGTGTTTAAATAACTAAATGAATCAATAATCGGTTTTCTTATAATAAAATGTTGTTACACAACTATTCAAAACGGTTTTTTATAACCACCTGTAATTTATAATTTAAATAAAATCAAATCTAAAAAACATACATTTTAAAAACAATTTAGTCTCATTTTATTAAAACAATAGTTGACCCTATTTAAAATTTAAACTAGCATTTCTGGAAGCGCTTCCACAAAACTCAGTTAAATGCACCTTTCTGGAAGCGCTTCCATACATTTGACAATGTTTATAATTACACAATAACAGCCCCATACAGCTGTTAATAATAATGATAAAAGTGCGAGGGAAACCGAATGTCCAACCATATTGTAAGAAAAACAAAGATAGCGACCAGCCTATCTCTGATTTTAGGCGCATCAATCTCTTTACCTGTATATGCACAAGAAGCAAATACAGACGTTGAAGTAATCCAAGTTACTGGTTTTAAAAGCAGTATTAAAGAATCGACTCGTTTAAAACGCGACGCCGCCGGTGTTGTAGATGCAATATCAGCTGAAGATATTGGTAAATTCCCAGATACCAACTTAGCCGAGTCGCTACAGCGTATTACGGGTGTGTCGATTGATCGCTCAAATGGTGAAGGCTCTAAAGTAACGGTTCGTGGTTTTGGTCCCGACTACAATATGGTAACCCTAAACGGGCGTACAATGCCGGCGGCATCTTTGCCTGCAGGCGGTGGTACACCCAGCTCTCGTGCATTTGATTTTGCAAACTTAGCGTCTGATAGCGTTAAATCGGTTGAAGTATATAAAACGGGTAAAGCAAGCATTGCATCAGGTGGTATTGGCGCAACAATTAATATTAATACCGCTCGCCCACTCGACAACCCAGGCTTTGTTTCAAGCATTGGCGTAAAAGCATTACACGACTCAACAAACCGCGTTGGTGATGACATAACACCTGAGCTTTCGGGCTTAATTAGCTGGACCGACAGTGAAGCTAAATTTGGTGCCTCGTTAACTGCAAGCATGCAACAACGCGATAGCTCATCAACAGGTGCGTTTGTAAATCAATGGAATACATCAGCTTTTGACGGCATAATCCCACAAGCAGCAGACGATATTGTTTTAACTAATGCACCCGCCGTTGGCCAGCTTTATTCAATGCCATCAGATTTACGCTACACCATTGCCGACAGAGAACGTACTCGTACAAACGCGCAATTAACGCTGCAATACAGCCCTATTGACGATTTAACAGCCACGCTTGATTACACATATTCTAAGCAAGATTTATTCGAAGCCCGTGCTGAGCAATCAATTTGGATGGATAACTACAAAAGCGCGCTAACATTTGACGACAACACGGTAAAAACTCCTATTTATTACCGAGAAGAACGTCGCGATCAGCAAACACGCGATTTAGGTTTAGCGTTTCAAGAGCTAAACCAAGTTAACCAAAACGACTCTATTGGTTTAAACGTTGAGTACTATTTCAACTCAGAATTAAGCTTTATGTTTGATGCGCACAATTCAAAAGCCACTAGCAAACCAGATGCTCCTTACGGCAGCTGGGTAAACGCAGGCTTGGGCGCAAACGTAGTTAACGCACAAGAAGTTGATTTTAGCCGCGAGCTTCCATCAATGAGTATCGATTTTGATGATTGCCGCCGAGACAACCTAAATTGTAATAACACGTTAGATGCCTCTGATGTGGGTACGTCTATTTTAGATTCTAACTTTGCTCGCCAAGAGTCTGAAATTACAGAGTTTAGAATCCATGGTAAATACGAAATTGAAAACGGCGCAATTGACTTTGGTATAGAGTCTCGCTCTATGGAAAGCCATTCACTGCAATCACTTACACGTAATACAATGGGTAACTGGGGTATAGAAAACCCAGGCGAACTACCTGATGGCTACCTAAACCCAACAAACTTTTTAGCTGAGTTTGACGACTATGATACATCAGGCTCGTTCAACCAAGGTTATACCGGTAGTGCATCGCAAATTGGTTACTGGGCAGGTGATGAATACGGCTTTAACTTTGCAGCCGATGGCGCATTTGCAACAAACCGCACCATTGAAGAAGACATTACCGCAGCGTTTGTGCAATTTACTTACAACGGTTACATTGGCGATATGCCATACAACATTGTAATTGGCGCGCGCCAAGAGTCTACCGACATTACCTCAACGGCTAATATCGACTTACCTAACGCAGTAGCGTGGGAAGGTAATAACGACTTTAACGTTCGTTTTGGCTCAGCTAAAGAAGATTTCACGCTTAAATCTAGCTACGATCACTTTTTACCAAGCTTTGACTTTGACATAGAAGTAATCGAAAACGTAAAAGCGCGTTTTTCTTATAGCACAACAATTGCTCGCCCAACTTACGACAACTTAAGTTCAGCAGCGACTGTTGGTGTACCGGGCGCCCCTACTCTTTTAGCGGGTTCTTCACCAGCTACAGCGTCAACAGGTAACCCTGGTTTAGTGCCGCTTGAATCAGATAATATTGATGTATCGGCTGAGTGGTACTTTGCAGAAACAAGTTATGTGTCGGTAGGTTATTACACTAAAGACATCGAAAACTTTATTGGTTTAACCCCCATGACGCAAAACTACTACGGATTACGCGATGCAACAGCGGGTCCTCGTGCTCAAGCTGCCATTGCTGAGCTAGAATCTCGCGGACTTGCCCTAACCGATTCAAACTTATTTCAAATGGTTGCCGCAACAGAAAATGGCGTTGATTTTGACTCTATGACCTACGAAGAGTTTGAAGCCGCTTACGATGTAATTGCTAACAGCGACGACCCATTACTAGAATTTACAGCGCAAGTACCTACCAACAATAAAAATGCCACTATTGATGGTTTTGAAATTGCCTTTCAGCACTTTTTTGGTGAAAGCGGTTTTGGTGTGCAAGCAAACTACACCACAGTTAATGGCGACATAGACTTTGATGTAAACGCTGACCCTACTACTACACAATTTGCACTAGTGGGTTTAAGCGATACAGCCAACTTTATTGCAATGTACGAAAACGATGATTTTCAAGCACGTATTGCTTACAACTGGCGTGATAAGTTTTTAAATAGCGCAGCTCGATACGTAAACGAGCCTGGCTTTACTGAAGAATATTATCAAATCGACTTTAATGTTGCGTACAACTACAGCGAACAACTATCGTTTTTTGTTGAAGGCCTTAACATTACTGAACAAAACAGCCGCGAACATGGCCGTACGTCAGTACAATTGTGGAACCTACAACAGCTAGGTGCACGTTACAATATTGGTATGCGTTACAACTTCTAAAGGTAATACAAAGTAAAGCCGTTAGTTTTTACTAGCGGCTTTTTTGTATTTAAAACAGTATTAATGCTAGTTTAATTGTTATCAACTTTAGGGTGTTAACTCATGACCAAACCAATAACAAAAATAGTCGTTTTAGGTGGTGGCACTGCCGGCTGGCTAAGCGCAGGCTTATTAGCTGCCGAACACCCACACCTAAGTGTAACGTTAGTGGAGTCGGAAAATGTGCCAATATTGGGTGTGGGCGAAGGCACATGGCCGTCAATGCGTAACACGCTACAGCGCATTGGCATTAAAGAAAGTGATTTTATAACCCAGTGCGACGCGTCATTTAAGCAAGGTTCTAAATTTATAAATTGGCGCAACCTCAGCGAGGGAGAAAACTACTACCACCCTTTTATGAATCCACAAGGCTACGAGCACACTAATTTACACGCCAGTTGGCAACGCATTGCACCTAACCAAAAGTTTGCCGACGTTGTTAATATGCAAAGCTTTGTATGCCAAGCAGCACTTGCACCAAAACAATTACACACACCCGAATATGCAGCGGTCACCAACTATGGCTATCATTTAGATGCGGGTAAATTTGCTGAACTTTTAAAAAATCACTGCGTTAAAAACCTAAACGTTACACATATTATTGACGATGTAACCGAGGTTATTAACGACGAACATGGCTATATTGCTTCATTAAAAACAAATAATAATGGCGATATAACAGGTGATTTATTTATAGATTGCTCAGGCTCTCGTGCTCGTTTAATTGGTGAGCATTTTAATAGTGAGTTTATAGCGCAAGATCATATTTTATTTAATAACAGCGCTGTTGCGGCGCAAATACCTAATGCACACATCAATCAACCAGTTGCCTCTGCTACGTTATCTACAGCGCAAAGTAACGGTTGGATTTGGGATATAGCCCTGCCAACGCGCCGTGGTACAGGTTATGTATTTAGTAGTAAATATCAAAGTGATGAAAGCGCAACAAATACACTAAAAAGCTACATAGCCAAAAGAACCAGTGAGCAACAAGCTGAGCAACTTAACTACCGCGTATTAAAATTCAGCCCTGGTTACAGGCAACAATTTTGGATTAAAAACTGTGTTGCTGTGGGTATGTCAGCTGGCTTTTTAGAGCCACTTGAAGCGTCAGCTCTTGCTATGGTTGAGCTTTCAATTAGCATGATAAGCGAGCAACTACCGCAAAACCGCACCCACATGAGCCAGCTTGAAACGCGTTTTAATGACCGTTTTAGCACTCGTTGGCAGCGCGTTATTGAGTTTTTAAAACTTCATTATGTGTTAAGCGAGCGCGACGACACTCCTTATTGGCAAGATATTAGTAATTTAAATACCGCACCCGAGCGCCTGCAAAACTTACTTAAACTTTGGCAATTTCAGCCCCCTAGCCGCTTTGATTTTATTGAAAACGAAGAAGTGTTTTCATCAAGCAGTTATCAATACGTTTTATATGGCATGGGCTTTAATACACAAACAGCATCTGCACAAAATACATTTAACGACCCACGTGCTGGGGATTACTATTATCAGCAAAATCGCGAAAAAATAGCGCAGTGTTTAAATGGACTGCCAAGTAATCGCGCGCTTTTAAATCACCTTTTATCAAATAATGGGCAGCCAAATAATGACTAAAACAAACGCTGTTAAAAACGTAGTAATTGCTGGAGGCGGCACTGCAGGTTGGATGGCCGCAGCGGCACTTGCTAAACTAGTTGGTAACAATATAAACATAACCCTTGTTGAATCTGACGATATTGGCACTGTAGGTGTTGGCGAAGCAACAATTCCGCCTATTCGTACATTTCATAAATTGCTGGGTATAAATGAGCAAGCATTTATGAAAGCCACTCAAGCCAGTTTTAAATTAGGTATTAGCTTTGAAAACTGGGGCGATGAAAACACGCATTATATTCACTCATTTGGCGCAACGGGCAAAGAATGTTGGGCGGGTGAATTTCATCACTTTTGGTTGCAAGGTAAAGCACTTGGAATAAACAACCCATTTGGCGATTACTGCTACGAGCTGCAAGCTGCTAAAAGCGGTAAATTTGCGTTTAATCAGCAAAACCCCATTAACTATGCTTACCATATGGATGCCACACGTTACGCGCAGTTTTTACGTGAATTTTCAGAGCCATTAGGCGTAAAGCGCATTGAAGGTAAAATACAAAAAGTAATAAAAAACCCTAAAACGGGCCATATAGAATCACTTACTTTAAATAATGGCGAGCACATTAACGGCGACTTTTTTATTGATTGCACCGGCTTTAGAGGCTTATTAATAGAGCAAGCATTGCATACTGGCTACGAAGACTGGTCGCATTTACTACCGTGTAACAGCGCCATTGCGGTGCAAACAAAATCAACCAGCGAGACCGTATTGCCACTTACCCGCTCTATTGCCCATAAAAGCGGCTGGCAATGGCGTATACCGCTGCAAAACCGTGTAGGCAACGGATTAGTTTATTGCAGCCAATATATGGATGACGAACAAGCCAAAGCGCTATTATTAAATAACATTGAGGGCGAGCCGCTTACAGAGCCCCGTATTATTAAATTTAAAACAGGGCGCCGCTTAAAAGGCTGGAACAAAAACTGCCTAGCACTTGGCCTTGCCAGCGGTTTTGTAGAGCCACTTGAGTCCACCAGCATTCACTTAATTATGTCGGGTATTATTCGCTTTATGCGTTTATTTCCGTTTAATGGCATTACCAATCACGCAATTGACGAATACAACAAACAGCTTAAAAGCGAAATTGAAAATATTCGCGACTTTATTGTGCTGCACTACAAAGTAACTAATCGCGATGACAGCGAGTTTTGGCAACACTGTAGCGCCATGGAAGTGCCAAAAACACTTCAGCATAAAATTGATTTGTTTAAACAAACCGGCCGTGTATTTTTAGACGATGGCGACATTTTTAGAGTCGACTCGTGGGTCCAAGTTATGCTTGGTCAAGGCATTGAGCCTAATCAACATCACTTAATAGCCAGCATGATGAGCGGCGAAGAACTCACCCGTTTTTTACACGGTATTAAGCAACAAATAGAGCAACGCGTCAGCCAATTACCGCCTCACCATGAGTTTTTAAAGCAGTATTGCCAAGCATAAATATTTTTTATAAAAAAAGCCCTTACTAGGGCGTGTTGTTCTTTGGTGGTTGAATTTGCAGCAGCATATTTGGTTTTTAGGCAAGGCAAAGCCTATGTAGTGTGGTTATTCCCCATAAATAGGCGATAACGTAGCATAAATGCCAAACATGCGCTGCCCGTAGGGTTCTGCCTAGAGGCAATTTACTCTTTGTTGCTCGGTTTTTACTTAGCCCACTAGGTTACAAACCTCGCGCCGCGATTAAATTGCCCCTAGATTGAACAAATTTCAATCCACAAAGATCAACACGCCCTTAGGGCTTTGAGACAACACACAATAAACTTAACTTATCAACACTCTACTACTCACACTTTATTTTTGCTGTTTTAGCGCTTTGTGGTTCAAAGCTAATATCTGCAACTGAAACGCTAAGTTCTCCTGCTGTTTTAATAATAAAAGGGCTGGTTACTCTGGCAAAATCAACGCCCTTTTTAGCAAAACACGTTAAATCTATACTCATGGTTTGCCATGTATTTAAATCAGCATTTTTAAGCTCATTGGTAATATCAAGCTCGCCACCACAACCTTGTTCGCATTTCATTGCAAGGTATGTCTGTGAGCTAGGTATTTGGTTTACTTTATAGCTAAAGCTAAGGGCTGAATTTGCTTCAATGTAGGCCACTTTGTCTTCGGTAAAGTTACTATTGATTTCAATGTAGCTGGCTGCAGTACCATCAAAATTAAATTGCATCGCATCTTCTTGAATCGCTTTGTCTTCAGTGCGATAAGTAATGCCGCCGAGCTTTACACTGTTACTTGCTACTTGGTGCTGCTCGCTGTTTGAGTTTAAAAACAAACGCCACGGTGTTTTAAAGCTGCCATTAAATATAGATAGCGGCGCAAGGTTACTAATATCAACACCTGAGTCTTCATTTAGATTATTGCCAAGCGTACTTTCGTCTTTATACGTTAAGCCAAAGCCGTAGGGTAATAGTGGTGAGTAATCAGCATCACCCTTATTTACTGCGGTTTGTAGTGGCGATTTAGGCCACGAGAACGACAACTTACCTTTAAAGTCATACTGTACTTGCCCATTTTCATCCGATAATAAAACATCAGCAATGCCTTGCCCTTCAGTGCCAGGAAGCCATGCTGCTACAAATGCATCTGACGCGTTTAGCTCGCTGTTAACCCACATTGGTCTGCCCGATATAAACACCGATACCACCGCAATACCTTGCTGCTTTAATGTTTTTAATATTTTAAGAGAGCGTTTATTGTTACGTTCAAACTCAAGGTTGTCTTTATCACCATGCCCCTCTGCGTATGGTTCTTCACCAAATACAACAATGGCTACATCGGGTTTGGTATTAAACTCACCCGCTGGGCTTAAAATAGCGTTACCGCCAGCAGCCTCTATTTGCGCTTTCAAGCCCGCATAAATAGACGTTGCTCCGGGAAAATCTGCATTTTGATTATTAGTTCCCTGCCACGTAAGACTCCAACCGCCCGATTGCTTGCCTATGTTATCGGCCGCATCGCCTGCTATAAGTATGTTGCTTGATGGGTTAAGCGGTAATAAATGATTGTTGTTTTTAAGCAGTACTAACGACTCTTGTACGGCTTGGCGGGCAATATCGCGATGTGCTGGCGCACCTATTAGTTCTAATTTACCTGAATATTTTCGATTTGCGGGGCTTGGTTTATCAAATAAACCCGCACGTAATTTAACGCGTAAAATACGTGCCACGGCGTCATCTATTCTCGCCATTGTTATTGTGCCCGCTTTTACTTGTTTAATTGTATTTTCATAAAGTGGTTTCCAAGCACCCGTTGGTACCATAAAAATATCAAGCCCGGCATTAACAGCTTGCGGGCAGCTTTCATTTGTACAGCCGGCAACTTGTCCGTGCCCGTTCCAATCTCCTACAACAAAGCCATCAAAACCCATTTTTGTTTTTAACACATCGGTAAGTAAGTATTTATTGCCGTGATTTTTTTTACCATTCCAGCTATTAAACGATGCCATAACCGACTGACTACCTGCTGTTAAGCCACCTATATAACCTTGCGCATGAATGTTATATAACACCTCTTCGCTATCAATATTATCGCCTTGATCGTCACCATCTACTGTCCCGCCATCGCCTAAAAAGTGCTTAACGGTACTAATTACGCGTTTATCACTTAAAAAGTCCTCATCGGCTCTGCCTTGCAATCCGTTTACAATTGCGGCTGAATACTCACGTACAATTGCAGGGTCTTCTGAGTAGCCTTCGTACGTTCTGCCCCATCGGTCATCGCGCACAACCGCAACAGTCGGTGCAAATACCCAATCTATCCCTGTTGCCATTACTTCTATTGCAGTAGCTGCTGCAATTCGCTCAATTAATGCGGGGTTATTAGCAGCACCTAAACCAATATTGTGAGGGAATAACGTCGCCCCAATCACATTATTATGGCCATGTACTGCATCGGTGCCCCACATGGTCGGAATTTTACTGCCATCAATTGAGTCATCAACTGATGCCTGATACATGCTTTCAGCAAGCGTTATCCAATCTGCAGGCGTTGCATGCTTATTAGCATTCGGGAACGAGCCACCGCCATTTAAATACGAACCAAAACCATATTTGCGCATGTCTGCAGCAGTTATATCGCGAATTTCAGGTTGGATCATCTGCGCTACTTTTTGCTCAAGCGTCATTGTTTTTAAATACTGTGCAATCGTATTTTCAATTTCAGGCGTTTTCACTACCTTACTTTTAAGCGTTGGCCAAAGTGATAAATCACCTTGCTCATGCTCAGCCTTTTTGGCTAAGGCGCCTTGGCTATTATTAGCGGTAACCTCTTGTTTATTACACGCACTTAAAACGCATAATCCTCCTATTAAGATAGGGAGCATGCGTAACCTGTTAATGTTTAAGATTTTTTTCATTTTTATAGCCCTGTGTTGTGTCAGTGTGTTTTTGTGAAACGCCTATTTGTTATTTAAATTTAACTATTGACCTGCTTAACAATAGCCACTAACCTAAATATGGAAGCGCTTCCATCAATGCAATTTATAAACTATAAATAAAAGCAAAATTTACTACAAAGAAGCAGAGGTTTTCTCTTAATGAAACAATTATCTTTACCTAGTGGCTCACCACTTTTAGCCAAAAATTTTACTTATGGTGTAGCTACGGCCTCATTTCAAATTGAAGGCGGCGCAGCTGATCGCTTGCCATGTATTTGGGATACCTTTTGCAGTAAAGAAGGCAAAATAGTCGATAATTCAAATGGCGATGTAGCCTGCGAGCACTACACTCGCTGGAAAGACGATATAAACTTAATTGAATCATTAGGTGTAGACGCTTACAGACTTTCTATTTCGTGGCCACGCGTAATGACTAAAAGCGGTCACTTAAACCCGACAGGCGTTAAGTTTTATACCGACATTTTAGATGAATTAAAACGCCGTAACATTAAAGCTTTTGTAACGCTATACCACTGGGATTTACCACAACACATTGAAGACGAAGGTGGCTGGCTAAACCGTAACACCGCTTACGAATTTGCCCATTACGCAGATTTAATTACCAAAGCATTTGGGGGACGTGTGCACTCTTACGCCACCTTAAACGAACCGTTTTGTAGCTCTTACTTAGGTTACGAAATTGGCGTACATGCGCCTGGCATTGTAGGTCGTGAATTTGGTCGTAAAGCCGCGCACCACTTATTACTAGGTCACGGTTTAGCTATGCAAGTACTTGCTAAAAATAGCCCAAATACGCTAAACGGTATTGTACTTAACTTTACGCCTTGTTACTCCGTTACCCAAAGTGAAGATGATTTAAAAGCCACTGCATTTGCTGATGACTATATAAACCAATGGTACATGCAGCCTGTAATGCAAGGTAAATACCCTGATATTATTAAGCAATTACCTAAAGCCCACCGCCCTGATATTTTAGATGGCGATATGGAAATAATTGCTCAACCGCTAGATTACCTAGGGGTTAACTTTTATACCCGCATGCATTATCAAGCAAGCGAAACCGACTTTTACCATGAGCTGCCACATAAAGCGCCAATGACCGATATTGGCTGGGAAATTTACCCTAAAGCGCTTACAGAATTACTTGTATCGTTAAACGAAAAATACACCCTACCACCTATTTATATTACCGAAAACGGTGCAGCCATGGCTGACGAATTTAAAGACGGTGAAGTAAAAGATATCGACCGTATTGAATATTACCACGAACATTTAAATGCCCTGCATAACGCAGCAGAGCAAGGCGTTAAAGTAGATGGTTACTTTGCGTGGAGCCTAATGGATAACTTTGAATGGGCTGAAGGATATTTAAAACGTTTTGGAATAGTACACGTAGACTACAACACACAAAAACGAACTGTTAAAGCCAGCGGTAAAGCGTACAGTAAACTAATAACAAGCCGATAATTTATCGGCTTATAACAATAAGAACACACACTGTGAACAAACTCCCTTTATACGAAAAAGTCGGTTACGCCATGGGCGATGCCGGCGCTAACTTAGTATGGCGCGGCGCGCTTGCTTATTTAGCGGTGTTTTACACCGATACATTTGGCATATCGGGAGCCGCCGCTGCCATGTTGTTTTTGGTGGTAAGGCTATCTGATGGCGTAACCGACATTATTATGGGTATGATTGCCGACAGAACGCAGTCGCGCTTTGGTAAATTTCGCCCGTGGATACTCTACTCGGCACCGTTTTTGGGCTTGTTTATGGTGTTGTGTTTTACTACACCCGACTTTAGCACCACCAACAAACTTATTTATGCCTACGTAACTTATATAGGTTTAACGCTTGCTTACACCGTAAGTAACGTGCCCTACTCGGCACTTATGGGCGTAATGACACCAGACGATACAGAGCGCACAAAGCTCTCTGGTTTTAGGTTTGCAGGTGCGTTTACTGGTGGCTTATTGGTTATGGGTTTTTTACCTGAGCTAGTAGCTTTTTTTGGTGGCGGCGACGATGCCAAAGGCTATCAGCTTACTATGTACCTATTTGCCAGCTTACTTATTATTTTAATGATTATAACGTTTGCGACCACCAAAGAGCGTGTAACACCGCACGCCTCAAATGAAGGCAATTTAAAATCAGAGTTGTTTGATTTAACCAAAAACCTGCCATTTATAATCCTACCTTTGCTTGCTACTACCCTGTTTTTTTATTACCGCGATTTATACAGCGGCATATTTTTTGCCCTTGTTATGGCTGCAATGACATTCGTTATTAAAAAATTGCTCAATAAAGATAAGCAAAGCTTAACGGGATCACAGCGCGACATGGTTGATCTTCTGACCAACAAACCTTGGTTGGTATTACTTGGCATTGGTTTTTTAACCATGATGTTTAATGGCATAAAATACGGTGTAATTGCGTACTACTTTAAGTACCACGTAGCCAATGAACTCATGGCTGGGCAATACTTTATAGCCTTATTGGTTGTATCTATATTAGGCGCACTTGCCACAGGTAAACTGGCCGAAATTATGGGTAAACGAAACCTATTTATAGCATCATTAATGCTAAGCGGCATACTCACTACTGCATTTTACTGGGTACCTAGTGATAACCTTATTGCTGTATTTACCTTTGGTTGCGCTGCTGAATTTTTTGCCGCGATGATGCCAACATTATTTTTTAGTATGCTTGGTGATTCAGCCGATTATTCAGAGTGGAAAAACAAACGCCGCGCTACAGGCCTTATTTATTCTGCAGGTACATTTGTACAAAAAACCGGTGGTGGTTTTGCAGGTGCATTAGTATTAGTGGTACTTGCAGGCTACGGCTATAACGGTATGGATGAGCTAACAATTACGCAAGCCCTACCTGGTATGCAGTTACTTATGAGCTGGATACCTGCCGCATTTGCTTTTTTAGGCGCCGCATTGATGCTTATTTATCCACTAACCTCAGCGATGACGCAAAAAATAACAGAAGACTTAGCAATTAGACGCAGTAATGTGTAAATTAACTTTTAATGACCCTTCGCGCTTTATATTTTTATAAAGCGCGAGTAAAAACACATATAAGCTAGGACATCAATGGCGACAATTTATCAAGTATCAGAAATGGCAGGTGTGTCTTTATCAACTGTTTCAAGGGTACTTAACGACAACGATTACGTAAGCAAAAAAACTAAAAAAAAGGTATTAGAAGCAATGAAAGAGCTAGGCTATCAGCCAAGTTCTATTGCACGCTCTTTGGCGTCTAGCACTACAAACAGCGTCGGTATTTTAGTTTCTGAGTTGGATGGTCCGTTTTTTGGTCAAATGATGTCAGCCATTGAAGAGCATCTTCGTATTGCGGGTAAACACGTTATTATTACGCCTGGGCACAGTGACGAGAAAAAAGAAAAAAGCGGCTTTGAGTTTTTAATAGGCCGTAATTGCGACGCTATTATTGCCCACGTAGAAGCGGTATCAAACGAGTACCTAATTGAGTTAAGTAAAGGTAAAACCCCTATTTACCTAATGAGCCGCTACGTTAAAGAAATTGAAGAAAACTGCATTAGCCTCGACAACGTAATGGGCGGCTACTTAGCCACTAAAGCCATGATCAACAAAGGTCATAAAAACATTGCGTACATAGCAGGCCCGCAGTTTAAAGAAGACGCGTCAAATCGTTTAAAAGGTCACAAACAAGCCCTAGCAGAGTACAACCTAACCTTTGACGAAAAGCTATTTTACATAGGCGACTTTAAAGAAACCGGCGGAAGCGACGGCTTAAGGCATTTTATTCAAAATAAAGCGCAAATAACCGCGCTTGTATGCGCCAATGACGAAATGGCATCGGGTGCTATGAAATACGCCCGCGAACACGGTTTTAACCTGCCAAAAGATTTAGCCATTATTGGGTTCGATAACGTAATTTTTACCAATTATCTCTACCCAACACTGACTACAATAGATAACCCAGTTCCCGAAATGGGCCGAGCTGCGGCTAACTTAGTGCTTAAAGACATTTACAAAAAAAGCGGCATAACAGTAAAGCACGTGTTTCAGCCAAAGCTTATTTTAAGAGACTCAACACCCGACATTAATTAACTTTAAACCTAATTTAAACCTAGTTTAAATCTAAGTTATGTAACTCATTACGCACCCACTGCGTACCTAAATATTGCTCTACGTGCTGCTGCGCAAACTTTAAAAAGTTACGTGCAGCATGCGATATGTGCCTATCTGTTCGCATTACAAAATACCAATGACTCGCTAAATGAGTATCGGTTACGTTTAAAATTTTAAAACTTGTATCGTCTGTTGCAAGTACATGGCGTGATAAAACCGCAATGCCCATCCCCGATGCAACCGCGACACGTATTGCTTCATTACTCGCCATTTGTACGCTATCGCTCAGCACTAAGCCTCGGCTTTGCAACTCGCTTTCAAATAACATACGTGTTGCTGAGCCATTTTCTCGTAGTAAAAAGCGATACTGCATTAAATCAGTTAATTTAACGGCTTTTACGTGAGCTAACGGATGATTTAGCGGCACTATAAATTCCAGTGGATTATGCAAAAAGCGCGCAGCTTGTGCGTGTTCAAGCGACGGCGGGTGGCTAAATACATAAATATCGTCCTCCCCTCGCTCAAACCTATCAAGCACCTCTGCCCTGTTACCAATCTCAAGCGGAAGCTCAACATGGGGATGTAAATTACTATAAGGGCCAAGCAGTTTTGGTAAAATATATTGCGCGGTATTAACCATGGCAATTTTACAACGGCCGCGTGCTCCGCCATTAAGCTCGGTTAAAAAATCTTGGTAATCGTCAAAATGCCCAAATACCTGTTGGCATGTTTTAAATAGCTCAAGCCCTGCATCGGTCACGTGTAACTTTTGCTGTTGTATAAGGAGTAATGGCTCGCCTACTGCTTCTTGCAGCCGCTTTATTTGTAGCGATACCGTTGGCTGCGTTAGGTGTAAGCGCCTTGCGGTTTCGCTTATTGAACCCGTTTTAACCACGCTCATAAATACTTCTAGCAACCTAAACGATATATGTCGTAAATCCATACCAACCTCATAATCTTTATCTAATAATAGCTACATAGCAAACGATCCATAGATAAATACCTATATGTAACGCGTATTTATTTTATTATTTACTATACAAAGTTTTATCTACAATAGCGCCACTTAATTTACCACCTAGTAAGGAAAGCCAGTGCCAGATATTGTTGTTATGTTTTTTATTTTAGGATTAGTCGCGGGTATTTTGCGCTCTGATCTTGCCATTCCAAAAGCCACCTACGACACATTAAGCTTATTGCTCATGTTAACCATCGGCTTAAAAGGCGGTATGGTGCTCCATGGGAACTTAAGCTGGCAACTACTGCCCGAAATGGGATCGGTAATGCTACTTGGCGCACTTATACCCCTCATGCTTTACCCTATTTTAAAATACGTGATTAAACTCTCTGTTGCTAATAGCGCCAGTATTGCCGCACATTACGGCTCAGTGAGTGCAGGTACATTTGCTGTTGCACTCGCCTATGCCGAGTCAGCTAAGTTGGTAGTAGGCGCAGAAGTCACCTTGTATTTAGTAATGCTAGAACTTCCTGCAATCATTGTTGGTTTATTGCTTTACCGAAAGCTTGATAAAGAAAACAGCCAAAACAATGAGCTGTCGTTAAAGGCGCTTTGGCACGAAACTCTCACGAACAAAAGTGTGATTTTACTCGTTGGCGGCGTGGTTATCGGTATGATGTACGGCACGGTGCAAGGTAGCCAAGTAACGAGCCTTTTAACAAGTAGCTTTAAAGTTGTACTGGCATTATTTTTACTAGAAATGGGTTTAGTCGCCGCGCAAACTCTTCGTCCTATCCCTTGGAAACATTGGAAACTAGCGGTATTTGCTATTGTCACCCCGCTATTTCTAGGCACGATTGGCACAGCAGTAGGCACACTTTTAAATTTAGAATTAGGCTCGGTAGTTATATTGGGCAGTTTAGTGGCCAGCGCCTCTTACATAGCCGCGCCCGCTGCAATAAAAGCGGCAATACCTAAAGCCGATATTGGTCTTGCTATGCTGAGCTCTCTCGGTGTAACTTTTCCGTTTAATGTGATTGTTGGTATTGGTTTATATCACCACCTTGCACTAGTAATGCAATAAACAAATAAGTGCTAATTTTATCACTTTAAAAACCTGTTAAACCCTATTCTACATAGGGTTTAACATTAGGGCGTGTTGACCTTTCGTGATTGATTTTGCAGCAGACTGTCTGGTATTTAAGCAAGGCAGAGCCTATGTAGTGTGGTTATTCCCCATAAATAGGCGATAACGCAGCATAAATGCCAAACATGCGCTGCCCTTTGGGTTCTTTCTAGGGACGATTAACTCTTTGTTGCTCGGTTTTTACTTAGCCCGCTAGGTTACAAACCTCGCGCCGCGATTAAATCGCCCCTAGATTGAACAAATTTCAATCCACAAAGATCAACACGCCCTAATAAATGCTCACAAATATAAAACAATATCTACATAAAAACACTACAATAAAAAGCATAATAGATCCGATAATTTACCAAAACGATCGTTTTAAAGTTTATTTATATTGTTTAATAAAATATCACTTTACTTATTTTTAATTTGGCTCTAAATTCGCGCAAATTTTTTTATTAAAGTAACCTCTCAAACTTTAAAACAGTGGTTATTTACCTTCAAGAGTCGATAAACACAAATGGCCGAATTAGCCGCCACAAGCACCTCTAATAACCCTTTAGCACCCGTTATCGGGCTGTCATTTTTTGCTATCGCATCCGGCTTTTTAATGAGCCTTATTCCGCTGTCGTTACCCGCATTTAAACTTGATGAAAATCTAGCGCCTTGGCTTGCGAGCATTTTTTACTTTGGCTTACTTATTGGTGCAACCACAATAGAGCGCATTGTGGTAAAAATTGGTCATCGCTTCGCATTTATATTATTTTTAAGTTTATTAATAGTAAGTGTGCTTGCACAACTTGCACTGCCAAATACCGTTAACTGGTTAATTGCTCGGTTTGTAGCGGGCATTGCTGTTGCCGGTGTGTTTGTAGTTGTTGAGTCTTGGTTATTAATGACCAACACAGCAAAGTCGCGTGCTAAACGTTTGGGCTTATACATGACCTCACTTTATGGGGGCAGCGCCGTAGGCCAGCTTGCTATAGGGCCGCTTGGCACCGAAGGTTCAACGCCTTATTTATTTGTAGCCTCGCTATTATTTTTAGCTATTTTAGCGCCTTTATTAATAACCAAAGGTCAGCCCGAAAAACAGCATCTTGAAAAACTACCACTAAAAGAAATAAAAACACTAAGCCACCCTGCAATGCTCGGATGCTTGGCATCAGGCTTATTACTGGGCCCTATTTACGGCTTAATGCCGGTTTATATTTCAGCGCAGACTGATCAAGCTCAGTACACAGGGACACTTATGGCGGTTATTATTTTAGGCGGCATGGTCGTGCAGCCGCTTGTAAGTTACTTATCTATTCGGCTTGAAAAAAGCTTATTGATGGGTATGTTTTGTTTAGTAGGCGCAGCCGGTGCTGTGGGTATATTACAAGCAAACACTTTAGCAGGATTAATAGTGAGCTACTTAATACTAGGCGCGTGCAGCTTTGCACTTTACCCGATTGCTATAACACTTGCGTGCGACTCATTGCCAATGGCAAAAATAGTATCGGCAACTGAGGTAATGCTTTTGAGTTACAGTATTGGTTCGGTATTTGGCCCTATGCTCGCCGCAAATTTATCTGATGCACCCAACGGTATTGTGTTTTATTTAGCAGGCTGTTTAATCACTACCTGTATTTATATGTTTATTAAAAGCATTAAAAATATTCGCGCAGGTAAAACACCTGTTGCAGGCTAACCTCTAGCTTAAATACACGCTTACTTATTAACTAATTCTAGCTGTTAAATACCTTGCTTTAACAGCTAAAGCTATTATTTACACAAAGGTCATTTATAAATAATGAAGTAATTATTTAGCAGTGAGTTTTTTATGTGGGCTCAAAAAAAACATCTTTTTCCACCCTTGGTTTTGCGTTGTAAAAAGCCACGGCATGGGCACTAACGATAAAATAGAATAATGCACATGAGGCTGTTTTCCTGCTGCATTTCCGGTATCGCCCAGTAATCCAATTTGACTGTTTATGCTTACTACATCACCTGTACTTACAGAGTAGTCATTTAAATGTGCAAAGTAATGCACGCGCCATTTAGGCCCAAGCACCGCAACCACTTTACCACCGCGAGTTAACTCACCTGCAAATATAACAACACCGCTTGTTGAGGCAACTACGGGGGTATTTTTTGTGCCAAAAATATCAATTCCTTTGTGCACACCCGACCTACCCCAAGGCTCGTACCAAAACGTATTATGGTTCCAATCTTTACTTGTGGCACCTTGTACCGGAATCATTATTTTTTCGGGAATTAGTAAGCCTATAATTAATAAAGTAGCTATTCCAATTGCAATCCACTTAAGTACTTTCACTTTTCAATCCTTGATATTTAAATAACTTATACTGGTAAATTATTAGCCATAATAACTGAACTCATCATGAGTCGTATTTATGGTTTTATTTATGGAGTTTTATTTGAATGAAATACCCGACTAACATGCACTAAGCTGATCAATTTCAAAACAGGTTTTATAAGTAATTGAGCACTGCCCGCTATAAACAACCATGTGCCACTTTGCACTAATGCATCATTTAAAAAGAAAAAACTGCCAATTAAAAACCACACTGCAATTAAAAAATCGTTAAACGCTCCCAGCGCTTCATATCGACGCTGAATAGTAATATGCTCTTGCCCTAAATCTAAAATAAACTGATTACTGGAGTCCATAAGTACTGCTCACTCTTTTATTTCATAATTTAAAAAGCTTGTTTTCACAAGCTAAACCGCACCATACAATAACAAAATTTACGCAATAAAAAACGCTGGCCGATGCGAATCAGCCAACGTTTTTATTGTTTGTGCAATACTTAACTAATCGTTTATTTTTTATCTTTTTCTAAACGCTTTTTAAGACTTAATGCAGCGTCAGCGGCTAATAAACGCATAAATTCAGAGCCATTACTTTGCTCGCCTTGGCCTGCGCCTATTACAATTTCAGGCACTAAACGGCTATTACCTAAGCTTGTAAATAAAGCAGTTTGAATTTTAACTTCTGCTTTTAGCGTTTCATCAAATACATACTTAGGATCAAGTGCAGCAGACTTAGCTCTTAAACGAGCCTCAGCTAAAACGTCCATACCTAATGCTTCTAAGCGTTGTTGCTTTAAAATCTCTTCTTGCTCTTTTGCAAGCTCCGCTTTTACAGCCACTCGTTGCTGCGCAGAAATAATAGCATTTGCCTTAATTCGTTCAGCATCAATTTGCTCTTTAATTTTAAGCTTTTCAGATTCAGCACGTTGCTTAGCAATTGCTTGTTCACCTAAAGCCACTTCAGTACGTGCTTGTTGCTCAGCTTTTTTAAGGTTTTGACGCGCTAGCGCTTCATCAGCAGCAGCTTGCTTTTGGGCTTCAAGACGAGCATTTACTTTGCTTTCGTAGTCAATATCAATAATGCTGGCATCAACTACTGTAATACCGTAAGCGCCTAAAATAGGTGCGTTACGCAGTGTATTACCCTCATCATCCATTTTAATATTAATAGTGACGCGCTGCTGTTTACTTAAATTACCTAAATCGTCAGATTTATCGCGCTCACCCGTACTAATAATTTGTTCAGTAACAAAAATACCGTTTGTTAATTGATCAGCAAAATCTTGGCTTAATTGACCATTACCACCAGAGTAATGCTGCTCTACCGACATCATACGCGCCGACGCTTTTACATTTTCAGTGGTTGCACGCATTAATAAATTAGATATTAATGTTTCTTGTGAACCAAACTCTTCGTGTATTTTAAGTAAACCACGTAAAGCACCCGATTCAGCTGCTGGTACATTGCCTGGTAATCTAAAACGAGAAACACCTCGTGCGCCACCCGTTGTAGTATCTAAAAATCGAATTGGTATTAGCGGTACAATTGCGCTTGCTGTTGCACCGGCATCGCCCGTAAAGTTAATCGAAATTACTTTTTTATAAGCCGATGTAGTACCAAACGCTTTTAAGTAAGGGCCGGCTTGATTTATTACGGTTAAGTTACCTGTAAAAGCCGATTGATGTACTAAACGCTCATCTGCTTCATTCCACGAAACAACTTGCGATGTAAGCGTTGCAATTACGGCTAATACAACAACAATTGATGAAACAACAATTACATTACGACGACCAAATCGACTCATAAATGAGTCACTTTTAACTGCTGGGACTGCTTTTTCGCTATCCATTTTTATTACTCTCCATGTTTAATTTCTTTTTAACAAAGTAAATAATTTCCTGTTCACTCAAATGTGCGCAAAAGCTACCAGAGCGATGTAACTCAACAAATGTTGCAAGGATTTCTTCTTTACCTTTAGCTGTTTTATCTTGGTTTTCTTGTGTTTGATTTTTTTCTGTTAGTTGAGTGATTAAATCATCCACTATCGTGTCTTTATCAAACAGTACGTTGTATTCTTTGGATTTTCTTACCCGACTTTTATGTACGTTGCTGTAAATTACATAAAGCGCAACGCATAAAATAATAACAAGTAAACTTAACCCTATAATATAAAAAATCATAAGCTCTACTTAAATTAGTTTAAATACTTAATGAGCAATAACAATTGTAAGTATTACTTAACAAATGTTAACCCAGTAATTTTACAGCAAACCCAAGTAAAAAACAGATTAAAAATAGTGTTCATCAGGTATACAGTAAAAACCGCACGTAAAAGTAAGCTTTTCAAACAAAAAAATGCCAGTCAGTTATTTACTGACTGGCATTAAACTAATATTTATTAAAGTGCTTTTTACATTATTCGCATTGCACCCAATCAATACCATTTTCACCGCACTCATGCAGCATTGTTCCATCTTCTTGGCGAGTATCTCTAAACCATTTCCCTTCAATCGTTTTAATAATACGTACGTTGTCTGTGGTTTTATATTTACGCCAAAAGCTAGCATCAATAGATGTTTCGTCATCAAACTTATAAGGCATAGCAGCGAGTACAGTAACTAAATCTTGAGTTTCTAAATCAGCAGCTTTGTCTTTAACATTTACCCAATTAGATAATGTTTGAAAGTCGGCATTTTCCTCTCTAAAGGCAAAGTCAGTTTGGTAAAACGATCCCGACTCAGTATAGCTAATGCTAAAACCTCGCTCGAACGGTGTATCTAAATTAGCACTAACGCATTCATCTGCTGTTGGGAAGTTAACCGATGGGCTTGTATTATCAACGCCATAAAGCACATTGCTTTGCTCAAAACTAACGTTCTCAATGCTAGAGCATCGGTAAGTACGATCGGCGTTAATGTAAATATCGTCTCTAACTGTTAATTTTCCATTTAACGATTCTTCACCCCAAGGCGTATCTGTTGAATCCAATCGAGACAAAATAACGTCAATTTTGTCGAGTTCGTCTGTATTTTGAAGCTTTACTTGCTCATAAATAAGTTCAGCGCCTGCAAAAATAACTTTATCGCGGTACCATGCATTTTCAAATCCATACTCTGCATCTTTTGCTGTGTCCTGGTAAATCACTGCTCTTACTTCTTCTGCATCAGGATACTGAGCATCTAGCTCTTGCTTGAATTTATAGGCCGCTTTTAGTCCCTTAACAATTGCTTGTGCTCTGTCGTAAGCGTCGCTGTCGTTAGTAGCGATAAAATCTGAGTAAATTTGCTCTGTCGACAAATTATAATGCGCAACCAAGTTTTGCATAACATTTGTTATTTCGCTTTGAAGGTTTGCAAGTAGCTCAGTATTTTCTTTAAGTGCATCACAACTTAAATTATTGTTACCACTTTTTTGTAATTGAAGGCTCAACTGTTCCCAAATAACGGTTGTTAAAGGGGATATATTTCGAATATCTTCATCAGTCAAAGCCTCAATTGAGGGTGGAAATGACATTTGATACGCTTGTGTTACCTCTCCTAAATCCTCGTCAATTGCGCCAACCGGTACATCAACATACATAGTTGAATACGGCACACACAGCGCCTGCTCTTCTGTAAAATTAAAACTATAATTACCCGATTCTTCAGAGACTACAGAAGGTTCTGTTTGCTCATCAAAAGTACCATCGCCATCAATATCTAGCCATACTATTGCACCAGATACATAACCATCAATGACCTTTCCAGTAAGAGAGATAGTGTTAACTTCTACGGGGTCTACTTTTATAGGGTCAGGCTTGGCTACAACTGGCTCTACAACGACCACTTTATCATCGCCACCGCCGCCACATCCAACAAGGCCTAGCGTAAACGCTAATGAAATAGCTAACTGACTTTTTTTAAAAAACATACAAATACTTCCTTTTTTGCACTTTAATTATTATTAAAAATCATATTGTTATAAATTATATAAGTTACTTTAATACAAAATAAGTAATACCAATCTGCTTATATATGGGATCTATTTAACGTTAAGAAAGTTACGCTAGAGCTAGGCAAAAATTTTTGTATCTAGTTGTTCTAAATAAAAATTTTTAACGACGTTATAGTGCAATTTAATTCGTTAATTACTCAAAGATTTATGCAGCTTGGTATAAATTTAAACAACAGAAATTTATTGAATTTTTATGGGGGGATGGCAACAAGTTAACATGCCCTGTACCTATATAGTGACACGCCATGTTAAATTTAGCTCTTACATTTGTTAATTAAATATAACTAAGACCAGCTATTGTTGACTAATATGGACTACAGGTACCTAAAATAAAGGGCTTGAGTGATAGGCAGTATTTTGTAAACGAATGTGTATCATACATGGGTTGGTTTAGAGCGCTTCGAAAACTCTAAACCAATTATATAAGCAAACCATCAGCATTTTTGATTCGTTCTTAAAATTAAAAAGCCACCTAATTAAGGTGGCTTATGTCTATAACATCGTGTTTTTAATGTGCCTGACTATCGTTTTCTTCGCGTTTATAAATATATGTTTGTTGGGTTTTAAAGCCAAAACCAATTGGTTGAGCGCCATTTACTAGCTTAACTTTTCCACCTTCAACATTTAAATTTGGTCCAAGTATTTCAATAGCTTTTATCGGCTTATCAGAACCTTTAACCCCAGGGCCTATTAAATAAAACTGACTAACTTGCGTTACATCCGTTTCATCATCCCAATCGCACTTACCATCCGCATCATTATCTGCACACGACGGGCCTTCCCCAAAAAATAGTTTCGGTGTATCTGGTACATCATTACTTGTTGCAAATTTCACATCGTCATAAACCTTCGTTCCGTAATGCAAATGAAAGGCATAAAGCGAACCACCGCCACCCGTTAACGAACATTGGTTTTGAGTTGATGATGAAGATGCAGGCGTAAAGGAAGTAAAGTAAGCAACCCCACCAACGACTGTTGCTGCAGCAAGGGACTTTTCGCCCGTCCCTAATTCGTATCGCCACCCTTTAAATTCGGCTAACTTAACTTCAAGATTAACAAATTTATCAACGTCATCAAGTGCGTTACCAAATGGGTCTTCATTCATTTTCATTAAATCATCTGGCACTATTGGGGCTGGAAATTCAGTAAATATTTTTGTTAAGGTGTTTTCATCACGGATCATATACAGCTGATCTTGCTCATTAGTAGCAAGTGGGTTTGAGCGATTTCCGCTGCCTATCACAATTGCGTCGTACGGGGTGTCTAAACGAGTCGTGATCATTTCACCACCATAATTGGTCTTAGTAACTTTACTAAACAGCGTTCTAGCAACTAACGGTTTATAAAAGAAACGTCTGTCTTGTGACGCTAATGTACTGCCAAGTTCAGCAAGTTTAAAGTGAGTAATCTCACTTTCATCGTCACTAGGAATATCTACACGCCAAATATTACCGCCAGTATCGGTTGCATAAATTCGGTCAATATACCCGTCGTAATCTGAGTCAAGCGTAGTTACATCCGCTGCAATACTGTGCTCTCCGGTAAAACCATGTTCATCTGGAGTGAGCGCCCATACCTTTTCGCCAGTTTTAGCATTAACAATGTAAATACCTAGCCCGGTTTCATCTGTTGTTCTAATCGCATTATCTTTGTTTGTATCGTAGCCTGCGCCAAATATCAGCAATGGATCCTCACCAAACGCTTTAATGTAAGCAATTTGAGGTTTAGACCATGTTTGTGCTAAATATTTAAATTCTTCAGAGCCACCAACAATTGGCTTATTCCATAATTTTTTAGGTTTTTTTGGGTCACTTATATCCAGGCCGTAGTAATTTTTACCGCCTCGGCGCATGCCTGTAAATGCCCAAACTTCATCGCCCTCACTTGCTTTAACAACGCCATCATTTAAACCATCAGTGTTTAAACTTTTATTATTAAAGAACACACTTATAGGGCCATCCATGCCATACACTTTTGTATTTGCAAGATTACTTCGCAAAGCCGGAATGTTTTTTAATAAGGCAGCAGGTGTAAAAGCCCACCTTTCTTCAACAGTATCGCCTTTGTCTTCGAACATATGTAAAAAGCCGGCATTGGTACCAACAAGTATATGAATACTTCCATCGCCGTAATCTATAGATACCGGTTTTGAATGCAAAGGGTCGCCAAAAATATTGATTCGCTGATCTACTGATGAGTCATCTCCATCTTCATTATCAACATCAACCCCTCGTGCCCAGCTAATATCATCTTCCTCTAAAGTTAACCCAATATTAGGAATCAAATCAGGGGCAAGATCGGTAACTGTACTTGTCGCTAAATTTAAAATGGTTTGTACTTTATCAAAAGTAAAATCAATAATACTGCCCGTTTTATCTATATAAATTTTACGGCTATCGGGGTCTAAAGTTGATAAAAGTAAATTTACGCCACCCTGAGCTACTAAATTCCCATCTGCAGGATTATTAGTTGGCAACCAAAATGTTCGCGCTTTCTCATCAATTAACCCATTTTCATCAAGGGCTATTTTATCAGTTGAATCGACTATATTTGCACCAGACACTTTAAGCTTTTTTAAATTCCCACTCCAACGTGCGCCAGTTTCTGGGTAAAACATCGCAAAGTAAATTGACTCTCGGCTACGTGTTTGGTCAACATTATTACTAGCTACCGTAGGGGATGAAAAACTATCGTTAACTTCGCGTATTTTCGATATTGTATTATTAAGCGCTTCAGAAAGTTCAGTCGATGTATCTGCATGTAAGTACTCGCCTCCTCCCAATAAAGCGGTTTTTTCTAATAACTTTTTACCATTTGTACTCATACCACTACCAAAACCGATAGTAAAAACGCGTCCGGTATCGGCAACCTCCGGCGTAGTGTCGTACAAATCCACCTCTACATCTCTTGTACCATGTATTATCTGAGCTAAAGCGGCTAAATAACTGCCACTTGTTTTAGCTGGGTTTGAGCCAAAAGTAGATTTGTATAAACCCTTTATAGAACTATCGCTTTCGTTATCACTTACGGGGTCGCCATCTGTCATTAAAATCAAATTAATAGAGTTATCACAGCGCTCATCGGCACCTATTACTTGTTTAAAAGGAGAGATATAAGAAGAACTACTTTGGCTATAATCAGTGGCAGTTTCAGCACTTAAGTCACGCTTGTAATCGCGGTTATAAATAGTTGAGCTATACCCATAATGTACTTTTTGGCCTGTTAAGTATAAGTAAGCTTCCCATAAAGTTTCTGTAACGGGCGTATGGCCATTCGCTGGCAAATTTTGTAGTTGAGTTTTTACAGAGGAGTGCTCAGTCCCTAAACCAGCCATAACATACCCACCAGAGTAATAATTGAAACGCATTAACCCAAAATCAATAGTCGCGTTATCAGTTACTAATTGCTTCATAGCGCCTTTTGCAGCAGTTAAACGTGTCTCATTTGGATAATCAATGTATGTTCCCATACTTCCTGAAGTATCAAATATAATAAGCACGCGAGGGTTTTCGTCGGTTTCAACATTATGGTTTACGTATAGTTCTATATCTTCGGCAAATACAGAAAGGCTTATACCTACTCCGAATAACAAGGCAGCTATTTTTTTTAGTTTGAATTGCATTTTTAAATCCCTTTATTTGCGCTTTTTATTTTTATTGCGCAAGTTAATAACTACTCTATTCCGTGTTTAATTATTAGTAATATGGAGGTGGGACTAAAAATTAAAACCAAGATAATATCTAGCTATTTATCACAAAACAGTGATTAGCATCCACGTGTCGTCAATGCTATAAAATATATATTACTTCGATTTTAAATAAAAACAGACTAAAGTCAAAGACATTAGGCTTTATTATTAATTAAAAACAACAACTTAAATAAAACAATCCCGTTTTACTGCACAGTTTAGTCACGTCAAAAAATAATATTTTTACCTATGTTTCTATATTTATAGATCTATGTTTTAGGTAACAAGTACTTACCAATATAAATTAATAACGTAAGGCTCTAAAAATCACCTTTAAAAACACTATTATTCAGTAAAACTGTTTTATCAAAAGAAGTCTGTTTATAGGTAACTACGGTTATTAAAACATACAAAAAAGCCCATATTAGGTGCTACCTAATATGGGCTTTTATACTCTCGCTAAATTATAAGCGCTTTATGCAAGCATTCTTATAAAGATAACTCTTTTTTAGCGCGAGTTAAGTTATGCGTTACAAGTGAGTTTTTAGAAATTTGAACCGCTTCATATAAATCAGAAATACCCGCAGTGTCTTTTTGAGCCTTAATACGCGCTACACCACGGTTACTTAATGCAAACGATGTAAGTTCGCGTACTTTTAAACGCGGACCATGGCTTTGCTTAAGCAATGCAATTGCTTGTGTACAAATAGCTTCTGCTTCTTCGTAGTTTTTTGATTCAACAGTTAAAGCACAGCTATTAAACGATTTTTCAAATGCAGGTGCTGCAGTTACAGAGTCTTCAATAACCATTAATTTATAATCACCTTGATTAGCCATTGCAGCAGCTGAGCAAGTTAATAATGAGCCAAGAGCGATGGTTTTTAAAAGTGTAAATTTCATGATTATATTCCTAATTAGTTAAGTCGTACTTGTTGCCGACAACTAAACTTTAGAGTGTTAGCTCAATTACCACAAACGATAAAAACAAACCTAATAAGTGAATAAATCTAACCTATAGACTTTAGTCTAATATTTGGTTTTAAATTTACCTAAATTACAAAAATTGAGTTCCTCTAATATATTAAAAAAGCCCTTAGTTTGGTTGCACTAAGGGCTCAGGAACTATGTGTAGATTTAAAAATCAAACTATTCCATGTATTTCTTTCCAATTACCTGGGTGTACCACATAGCCAAATAACGCATGCCCGCCGTATACCAATTCTGTATTCTCAGGTATCCATAACATTTGACCCGGATGAACCAAATGCGTTTCTCCATTTGCAGTTAGCTCAAAGCACCCTTCAATTACAAAAATAACTTCATCGTATAAAACGGTCCAAGCAACTTTCGCCCCTTCCCACTTAGCAAAACCCACTCCAATGTGAGGTGATATTTCTGTGCTTAAAGCTCGTGCCACATAAGCCATACCAAGGGTCTCCCCTCTAATATTAAAATCTAGATTTTTACTATCTACTAATTTAACTTGTTTCATATTTCGCTCCGGCTTAACCATTTAGCTAAACTAATTCGGCTTTTAACACCAATACCTAAAAACGGCTCTGGAGGATTAAGGCTGGGCATACCTGTAACGTGTTGAATATCGTCGAGGGATTCTGATTGTTCGCCCATCACTAAATCTGCTAATAATGTTCCTGATACTGTCCCCCACGCAATGCCTACACCGTTATCACATGCACTGGCATATACGCCATCATCTAATTCGCCAAAAAAGTTGGTAAAATTACGAGAAATTGCATAAGTACCTCCCCACGAATGGGTAAAAGGAACGTCAATTAACTGAGGATAACGTGCTAAAAACACTTTACGGTGATCATCCTGAATCTGTTTACGCACATTTTCATTTACAGTGGAACTAGCACCGTATTTATCGACATGCTTGTAAGTATTACGAATTAATATGCGGCGATCGGCTGTCATTCTTATCGTTGTGCCAGCATGATCTGCAGGTGTTAAGCCCCAATCTAACAACCCGGTATACGCTTTCATTTCATCATCGTTTAAAGGCCTGGTCCAACTAGCAAAAGTCATGACAGGTAATAATCGATTTTTTAAAAAGCCAAACTCTCGCGTAAATATACTAGTACCAAGTAGTAACTTAGGTGTTTTAACTACACCATGCTTAGAGTGCAGTAGCCACTTCCCATGCTCTTTAGATAAGTTATTTATTGGCGAGTTTTCTAATACCTCAACATTATCAGGAAGGTTATCTCCTAACCCGCATGCTAAAGCCGCAGGCTGAACTAAATAACCACCAGGTGTATAAATAGCGCGACTGTAATAGTTTGTACCCAATACTTTAGAAAGATCATCTCCATTTATATGTTGGTAAGGCTCACCTAAATCTTTCATCAAGTGTTCAAAATGATCTAAGTAAGCTTCACCACGCTCACCGACTGCACCTTGATATTTACCAGCTGCAGACCATTGGCAATCAATCTTATATTGCGATACTAAACTCGAAAGCTGATCTATCGCTGAGCGATTAAGCTTAAGTAGCTTTTGCTTATGCGCAGGATCTGGATGCTCTAATGAAAATTTATGCGGTAGATCAATTACAAAGCCTGAGTTTCGACCCGATGCTCCTTGCCCAATACGCTGCGCATCAATCAATATAATACGTGCATTAGGCGCATGCAAAGCTAGTCGCCTAGCCATTGCAAGTCCAGCGAACCCGCCACCTAGTACAACGTAATCGGCAGTTTGTTCACCTGTTAGTCTAGGTTTTTCTGGTGTTTTAGTTATTGCATGATACCAACCACATGTAGCATCATCGTTTGGTAAATGAATCATTTATTACTCCGCTACAGTAAGCTGTTTTGTATTAAGCTGCTCAAGTAAGTGGCTTCTATTTATCTGAGCTTGTTTACCCAAAAGGGCAAAACCTAGTAATAAACCATCAACAGAATAAAACCGAGCAGTTAAACCATCATCAATCTGCTCTATTTGCCACTCACCAAGTGCCCCTACTGCCGCAGGATAAATAGATAAAGGCATGATTGGAGTTTTCACTATCACTGGTGAACATGTAAAAATAGCTTTGGTCAAGTCGCCTAATAAACAAGAAACCAATGAAGGCACAAGCTGATTAATTGGCGCTATAAATGGCTGCCAGCCTTGACTTGTCTCGGCGCAATCACCCAATGAAAAAATAGTTTCATCACTTGTTTGACCATAGTCGTTAACCTTTATACCTCGGCCAACTTCAAGGCCAGCTTGCTCTGCTAATGCTGTATTTGCTTTTAAGCCAACGGCCGATATAACTAAATCAGCTTCAATTACTTTTCCACTTTGTAAATGTAATTGAGAACTTCCATCAGGCTCAGCGTCAATATGAGAAATACTGTCTTCTAAAAACCAAGAAACCCCAATATCGGTCAATGATTTCTTTAAACGCTCTCCTAATATTTGTGGAATTAAGCGCTCAATTGGCCATTTACCTAAACCAATTACACTCACGTCATAACCACTTGCACTCAAATCGTTGGCAAATTCACAGCCAATTAAACCATCACCTAGAATAGCGATGCGTTTTTTTCCTGTAAGCTCATTTTTAAAACAGCGATAGTCTGTTAAATCATTAATACTTAATACATTACTACAATCGCCAGCAATCGGGATTTTAATAGCAGAAGCACCAGTGGCTAGTACTAACTTGCTATATTCATAGCTGCCAATATTAGTATTTAGGGTCTGCTTATTCCTATCAATCTTTTCTACTCGAGTATGAGGGTAGACACGAATATTAAGCCTTTGCTCCCACTCTAACGCACTTTCATTTTGTAAATCGTCACAACTTTTACCTAATGCAAATGAATTAGATAGTGCCGGTTTACTATAAAGCGCGCCGTTATCAGCAGTAATAACAGTAATAGGGACCGTTGAAGATTGCTTACGAAGTGCTGCCGCTACTTGATAACCACTATGCCCACTGCCAATAATAACAATCGGTTTTAAAGTAATGTCTGATTTTAGGTCTTGTGCTGCAATAGGTTGAGCCTGCTCGATTAGCTCCACATGACTCGCTACTTGAACGTCGTCTTGTGTGATCTCCATCATTTCAAAATCAGCTTTACCTACTAAACAATCTGGGCAGACCCAATCTTCTGGTACATCTTCCCAACGAGTGCCTGGTAAAATGCCATCAGCTGGCCAGCCTTGAGCCTCATCGTAAATAAGACCACAAATAATACAGAGCCATTTTTTCATATCTCTCATCCTACTGACTTTATTTAAAACACCTGTTGCATTCACTTTATTGAATAAAAAAATAAGAAGTGAATGCGAGTAACAAGCCGAAATATTGTTTTAATGATGCAAACGAATCGCAATATTGCGGGTTTGAACATAGCTATAAATTGCTTCTTGGCCTTTTTCTCGCCCAAAGCCAGACAAGCCCACACCACCAAAAGGGGTTTCAATACCACCGGCAAACCATTCATTAACAAACACTTGGCCACCTCTAAGTTGCTGAGCAACATTAAATACATGGTTTAAGCCCTCACCAAACACACCCGCAACTAAACCAAAGTCGGTTCCATTAGCAATAGCAACAGCTTCAGTGTCTGTATCAAACGGCATAACAACAAGTACAGGGCCAAATACTTCTTCTTGCGCTATTGTCATTTCTGGCGTTGCTTCAATTATGGTTGGTGCTACAAAGTAGCCAGGCATATCAGGTATATAGCCACCGGTGATGATTTTTGCGCCTTCTTTTTTAGCTTGCTCGATCATTGCCATAACACTGATTTGCTGCGCTTTTGAGACAACAGGCGTTAAATCAGCCTGCTCTTCGCCAGAGCCAATCAATAAGCTTTCAGCCATTTTTACCACTGCGTCTTTCACTTCTGTATAACGGCTTTTATGTACTAATAAACGCGACATAGCAGAGCAAACTTGTCCAGCATTAAAAAATATCCCGCTGCGTACACTACTTACAACGTTTTGTAAGTCAGCATCATGTAAAACAATAGCGGCAGATTTACCGCCTAATTCCATTACTGAAGGTGTTGCTCTCGCAGCAGATGCTTTAAGAATATGCTGCCCTGTAGGCACTGAACCCGTAAAAACAATTTGATTTACTTCAGCGTGTTCAACTAAATGGTTACCTATAACTGAGCCTTTTCCGCAAAGTAAGTTTATTGATCCCTTAGGAAAACCACAGTTTTCAAGTGCCCTAATTAAATACACCATGCCTACTGGTGATATTTCAGGGGATTTAATAACTACGGCATTACCTGCAGCAAGCGCCGGGGCTAAAGAGCGTGCACAAATAGACACTGGAAAATTCCAAGGCACTATTTGAACCGATACACCCATAGGCACATATTGAGTAAAATCAATGTAGTCTTTACCAAGCGGAATAGAGGTACCTTCGAGTTTATCCGCCATACCTGCGTAGTATTCAAAATAGCGAGCCGATTCTAAAAATTCGTCTTTAGCATCTTGCAAAGATTTACCATTTTCGCGACATAGCTCGAGCGCCCCTTCATCAGCAATATCTCTTATTGCTTGCGCCGCATTGAGCATCCAGTGTGTGCGCATCGCAGGGCGTATATCGTTTAACTCGCCGCTATTAACGCATTGTCTAGCCGCTGCCATCGCTTTATCTGCATCGTTAATCGTCGCACTGGCAATTGTTGCGTATAACTGCCCAGATGCAGGATTAATTACATCTATATGGGTATCAGCATTAAGCCATTGACCGCCTATATAATTAAGGTAATGTGCCATCACTCTTGCTCCGTCGCCGATTTAACTTGTTTTGCTAACCATGTTTGAAAAAAGTGAGTTGGCTTGTCCATTTCCGGAGAAAAAGCACCACCACCAAATCCAGGAGAGTAACGTCCTTGCTGCATGCCTTCAACCGCAATAATGTCTTCGCTAAATACCACGCGCCAAGACTCAACGGTCGACGTTCTACATGCCGCATATTCATCTTTCATTGCCTCGTCACCCACATAAAAAATGCGTAATCGCTCAACTGTTTTATCGGTATTTACCGGGTCAATCATCATCGCAAATGCATGGTCGGCTTGAATGCCAATTAAAACATTAGGAAATAGCGCAATATATTCGGCTTGACGTAACTTGTCCTCAGGCCAGTTAGGGAATTTAGGTAAGTGTGTACCGGCGGTATCAGAAAGGTTATACGCTAAGCTACCCTGACCAGAGAAATGCTCATTAAACATAATGTTATAATGATCTTCTAACTTAGAGTAACTATTTAAAGCGGGGTGTATCCAAGGTAAGTGGTAGGCTTCACAAAAGTTTTCTATTGTTAGTTTCCAGTTACTATTTACTTCTATTTCAATGTGTCCGCTCATATTTACGCGACGCAATAAATCTAAACCGTCATTACCAATAAATTGTTCCCAACGTTTTTCAAGCGGTGCAATGTGCTCTTCAAAACTTGCAGCATCGCCCGACAAGTTAACAAAAACCATATCCATCCAAATGGCTGAGCGCAGTGCTTTTAACCCATGATTTTCACACTTAAAGCGCTCGTCTTTATGCTTTGCAATACCACCAATATGAGGAGTCCCCTTTAAGTTACCGTCCAGATCGTATGTCCAAGAATGATAAGGGCAGCGGATCATGCCTTGTACTTCACCCTCTTCATGAATCAGCTTCATGCCTCGGTGACTACATACATTATGAAAAACCTGCACATCGCCTTGGCGGTTTTTCATTAGTAAAAGTGGTAAATCCATAAAGTTAATTGGCTTTACGTAACCATTTTTTGTCAAATCAGAAGCGAAACCAACACAGACCCATGTGCTGCCAAAAACCTGATCGCGTTCAAATTTAAAATACTCTGGATTGGTATAAGCCTCATTAGGCATCCCTGTGGCCTCATGAATAGGATTAAGTACACGATCAATCTGCTGAATAGGGATTATTTTTTGTTTTACATTGCTCATGCTATTTCTCCAAACGGTGTGTGTGATGAAAGATAAGTCCTAACTTTTAATTTAAGAAAAACAAATTAAGCGTTTTTATTTAAATTAAACTCTCAGGTCATAACTACATTTTGTTATCAACTGACTTGATTTTGATTAACAACAGCGCACTAAACAAACGATTTTTGCGCTACCTATCGATGAGTTTTTATCATGCATAATTGTTGAACTTAACACCTGAAAAGGCTTTAGAGTAATAGCACTAAATCTCATGTATAACTAAAACTCATGGATTGATGAGAATTTATAATTTGTAATGAGGTGGTAAATTTTCTAGTTTTCAAACACTATTTAACAAAAAGCAATAAAAACACACACTCACAGGACAACACATGACACACTCCACAATAAGAGCTAAGTCCGGAATTTTTAAGGGACTCAACCCCACGGTTACCATTGCTTCCAAAGTAATTTTAATCGCCTTCATTTTATTTATTGTGATACTCGCTAATAAAGCAGGTCACTACTTTGAAACTCTCGCTACTTTCTTACTTTATAATATGAAGTGGTTTTCTATTGGCTTAGTTTCGCTCGTGGTCGCCTTTTTGATTTATCTTATGGTTAGTCGTTATGGCCATATTAGATTAAGCGAAAACGATAACGACAAGCCCGAATTTAGTTTTTGGGCTTGGATTTCAATGTTGTTTTCAGGCGGGATGGGAATAGGTTTAGTTTTTTGGTCAGTCGCAGAGCCTATGTGGCATTACGCAGATAATCCATTTACCGAAGGGTTAACCGACGAATCAGCCTCAATGTCAATGCAGCTAACTTTTTATCATTGGGGTCTTCATCCATGGTCACTTTTTGTTATTGTCGCACTAGCCCTTTCTTACTTTTCTTATCGTAAAGGCCTACCATTCACTTTTAGATCTATTTTATATCCTATCGTAGGGGAACGTATTTACGGCCCAATTGGTCATATTGCCGATATTATTACCGTTGCTGTAACTGCCTTTGGTATAGCCCAAACTTTAAGCCTCGGTGTTATACAAATAAACTCCGGATTACAACAAACTTTTGGTATTGATATAAGCCTAACAACACAAACTATTTTAATTGTTACTTTATGTACCATCGCTGTTGGCTCAGTGCTTTCAGGGGTTGGCCGAGGTATTCGTTTATTATCGCAGTGGAATATGCTGCTTTCTCTATTATTAGTATTAATTGTTTTAGCGATTGGACCTACTCGATACATCTTTAATATTTTTTTCGAAAGCACTGGTAACTATCTTCAAAATATTGTGCAAATGGGATTATGGACCGACACACAAAAAGACACCAATTGGCAAAGTTCGTGGACTAGCTTTTACTGGCCATGGTGGATGACCTGGGCGCCATTTGTAGGCATGTTTATTGCCCGTATATCTAAAGGTCGCACAATTCGTGAACTTATAGGCGGTGCACTGATAGCACCGACAGCCATTGCATTTCTTTGGTTATCTGTATTTGGTGGCAGTGCATTAAAAATAGAGCAAGACGAGCGAAACGCCTTTGAACAAAATAACGTTGCAGCTCAAGTAAGCAATTCAGAGCAAGTAATTAAGCAAGATGTATTTATAGGTGGAACAGTCCTTAAGGCCACAAAAGAAGATAGCACGCGCGCACTGTTTACATTATTTAATAACTTAGATGAAGGTTTATTAGGGACGATACTCAGTATTCTAGCGTGTATATTGCTCGCAACTTACTTTATCACCTCTGCAGATTCAGGAACGTTAGTCCTGTGCATACTTGATGCCGCAGGCGATACAGAACCACCTAAATCTATACGTGTCTTATGGGGAGTTGCAATTGCAGTAATTTCATGGGTATTAATTTATGCAGGTGGATTACAAGCAATTAAATTTGCCTCCATTATTATTGGTTTTCCTATCTCGATTTTTATTTTAATGATGGGTGTAACGCTATTTTATAGCATTCGACGCGAGCCAAAACCTTGGGCAATGCTTCCACAACATGTTCGCCCTGGTAAAGATCAACTCGATGAACCAATAAAGCATACTAATACAATCAACTAATCTGCTAAATGATCAAAAAATACGCGCTGCTCTTAGGTTTGCTTCTAAGGCAGCGCATTCATACTATTAAATATCAGAATCTAAACGCCAAATTCTAACCTTACAACAGAGGGTAATTAAACGAGTCCTCGTTCACCTACCTCATCTGGAATTTGTTGTAACAACCATTCTCTAAAGTGCTTAACGCTTGTTGGCATACGACCACGATTATTAGGTTCTATCATAGAAAACTTAGAACCTGTAGTAAGTACATGTTCTGTTGGCCGGATCAATACTCCACTTTGTAAGTATTCATCAACTAGTGACCCCCACGCTAATGCAATGCCTTGACCGTTAATTGAAGCTTGTAAAAGCATTGGGTAGTTATTAATATTTATACGGTTTCTTGGCTCAAGTTGCTCAAGCCCAACACCCGCAAACCACTCTTCCCAGTTAACCCAGCCCATTTGTGTTTCATCTAGGTGTAAAATTGTTTTAGTAAAAATATCTTCCGGTTTAGTTGGACTGCCTATTTTTTCTAAATAAGAAGGGCTACACACCGGAAAAACTTCTTCGCAAAACAACGTTGTTATATTCATATTGGCAGGTTGGGTTCTGCAGTAAAATAAAGCGAGATCACACTCCAAGCGGTTTAAATCAACCTCGTTATCGGAGGCTAAAATACGCAAATCAATATCATCGTGTAAATTTTGAAACTCGGCGACTTTAGGTAACAACCATAACGAAGCCATGGCATTTGTTGTTGCTACAGTTATTTTTTTATCACCTTGCCATTTTTTAACTTGCCCAGTTATATCTGCAATATCAACTAAAGAGCGGCTGATTGCCTGATAATATTGAAGCCCCGTTGGTGTTAAATGAATACTTCGGCTTGCTCTAATAAAAATAGCCTTACCTAAGTACTCTTCTAATTGTCGAATTTGACGGCTAATTGCCCCTTGCGTCACATTTAACTCTTTTGCAGCAATAGTGAAGCTTGAATGTCGTGCAGACGCTTCAAATGCCACTAAACTATTTAACGGCGGTAACGGATTAATTTTCATATAGCTTCCTACTTTGTCTCTACTCAATAGAAACGACTGACCAACCAATTTGAGAATACATACACGTTTATAAGGTATAAATTAAGGTGAGTAATTTGCAGGTAATTGTTGTGGTCAACTCATTGTTCGCTTGAGTTTTTCTACCAAGTCGATTGCCAGCAACCTATCATCTCAAATAGACTAATTCACTGTAACCGATTATAAAAAGTAATATAAGAGCATAAACTTATTTCAAGCAAAGCTTATGCTCTTCTTTTTTAAAAATAATAACCAATATTAATATTAAAACGGCGCTCAGTTTCATCGCTGTCACCAGCAATTGAGCCACCAACAAACGGCTGGTTTTTAGCGTGTACTAAGTCAAAATAGGTGAACAATCCACCGGCAGCAACTGAAAACCCTGTTACGTTCATCCAAGTATCTGCACTGCTATCAGATTTATCGTAAATTACTCCGTAATCATTATAAAACTGCAAAGCGGTTACAGGCCCCCATTTTACAGGTAAGTTGTAAGCAATATTTGCATTGGTTGTAGTCGCCTCAGCAGCAATACTGTCATAAAACGAGTACGCACCTACAGCCATGGTGTTTGCGTTTTCTATATCGTAATTGTATTCGCCATGTTGAAACTGTAAATTCCACGGCCCTAAATTACTATTCACATGCACTGCCCACGCATAATAATCACCCGCTCTGTCTACACCATCATGTAATCCACCACTTAAAGCAGAAAAGCCAACCTCAGTCTTCCCTTTATCGTGTTCAATATGATAGCCATAACGCGCGGAAAATGTATTATATTCAGCAAGTGGATTATCAAGCTCTGCGTATGTCCCCTCCTGTGCGCCCCTAAAACCCACTACATCATATGAATAACGATCACTACGGTTATCAACATAGCCATCTATGCCACCTAGCTCATCATTTTTAAAAAAGCCTAAATCAAGCTGCCAATTATCTGCTATTTTACGTTTAAATATCACCCCTAAATCGTGGTCATCCTCGAGCCCAATGTAGTAATTAGTACTAAAAAAATAGCTGTGCGAATTATAAGGCCAATTACCAAATGGTACCTTTGTAATACCGGCTTGTACTTGCCAAATGTCAGCAAAATCATATGCTGCATAAGCATATTTAACTGCGGTCATATAATCAAAAAAACGGATCTCGGCATTTAGTTTTACACCGCCTACATCGCCTGTAAAATTTATCCTAAAAATATCAAAATCAAAATCCCCACCTCTGTTTTTACTGCCATCCTCGTACGACGTATAACTGTAGTTAGTACGAACAGCCCCACCTACTTTTATTCCTCCTGCTTTTTGCTCAGCTACAACATCTTGCGCCTCGCCACTATTTGATAGTTTTTCAGTATTGCGTTTTATGGCATTTATTTCATTTTTATTGGCGTTTGCAAGCTTAAGCTGTAAATTTTCAACCTGTTGCTGTAATTCGCTTAATTGCTGTTTAACTGTGTCTAGATCATCGCTTGCATTAGCACTACAGGTAACAACCCCCATAGCAACGGCTAAAGCCGATAGTTTAAAAGCTCTCATTGTGTGTCCTTGTGTGCCGTGTTGATGTTTTATTATGTGTAGCATTACTCGTTTTTTTATTACTTTTAGCTTTGTATTCACGTAAACAGGCAATAATACAATTACAAAAAAAACAATAATTCCATTAAAAAGTAAGCCTAATCACACGTTAAAACCAACCGCGTAAAAGCAATAATGCTAATAAAAACAGATGTTTTTCGGTATATTAAATATGACTAATAATTATTAACCACATTTATTATTTATTAAAATTAGCTCTCAAATTCTGCTTAACATTTCAGCAACAAACAAACTACTTTTTTGATAGGTCACCATGAGAATTAATCATCAATTAATTCTAAGCGAGGCTATAAGTGCACAGATTTAAAACACAAGGGATGCTGGGCGTTATATGAGGAGTGTTACTTTTATATTGTGATGATGTATGTAATGCATTTTATCAATGCTATAAACACGAAAAAGCCGATGTTGGGGTTTAACCCAACATCGGCTTTTTTACTCTCGCTATTTTATATCATGCTTTAGTAAGTACTTTATAAAACGCGTTATAAAGGTTTTTTATAACGATAACTCTTCTTTAGCGCGAGTTAAGTTGTGCGATACCATTGAGCTGTTAGACAATTTTGATGCCTCGTATAAATCAGCAAGTGCAGCTGTGTCGTTATGCGCTTTTAAACGTGCAACACCACGGTTGCTTAATGCGAATGACGTAAGTTGGCGTACTTTAAATTTAGGGCCATCTGCGTCTTTTAAAAGTGCGATTGCTTTAGTACAAATTTCTTCCGCTTGCGCATAATTTTTTGACTTAACATTCAGTGCGCAGCTATTAAATGATTGCTCAAGTGGCTGTGGCGCTGTTGCAGTTTCAATAACCATTAATTTGTAATCACTTTGATCAGCCATTGCAGCAGCTGAACATGTTAATAGTGAGCTAAGAGCGATAGTTTTGATAAGTGTAAGTTTCATGGTCATATTCCTGATTAGTTAAGCCGTGCTTGTTGCCGACAACTGAACTTTAGTGAATTACCACAACCCCGACAAACGATTAAAACAAACCTAATAAGTGAGAAAAATTAACCTATAGACCTTAGTCTAATACGTTTAAACTTTTTCTATATATTTAAATAACTTACGCACTATCTTACGTGCCTAAAATCGCTACTTTGCATTTTAAAATGCATATAATTATTTATGCTTTTATTTAATCGGTTTTATTTTAAGCACCTTGCTTTTGCATAGCTGAGTAACAATCAAACAAATTTATACATTTAATTACATGCAATACTAAGTTATGTATTTATAATTACGGCTCTGGTAACTTTTCATCATTAATGGGTTAACTTTTTTGAAACACATACTTCCTCTTTTTGTTTTATTAAGCACGCTTTTATCATTTAGCCAAAATGCTAACGCAAGGCTTTTGCTCGGTAACAACATGCCTAACACCGGTATGTTTATAAAGTCAGAATTCAATGGCGATAGCAGCATTACATCTACAGGTGTAGAAATGATGGTTAAGCAAAATTACAGTAACTTTGGTGTTGTTTTTACAAGCGCAATTGGCGCGGCAGTAATCGATAATAAACAAGGCGAGCAAGAAGAATTTATAACGTGGGACAATGGCATGAAGCTTGGTTATTTCAATGACTTTTTTATATACGCCGAGCTTGGCTTAGATCTGTTCGAACTCGCCTTTAAAAACGATAGGGGCGATAACACCTACCAAATAGAAAAATCGAACAACGACATAGACGGTTACGCAGGTATAGGTGCGGGTTATCACTTTAAGCCATTTAAAATAGAAGTATTTACTCGAGCACGCCAAATAGATGGCGACTACTGGGAAGCACAAGAACATATTTACAGCGGTGTGTAGCTCAGTTTTACGTTTTAACTCCCTTTTGTTTTATAAGAAAAATAAAAAGCGTGTGAGATACAGCTATTTCACACGCTTTTTAAAAAATTACATTTAACAGGTTTGATCTAACCAATTTATATTTAACGGATAGTTTTGGCTACTTTACCAATACTCAAACCCTGAATTAAAATAGAAAACACCACAACCGCATAAGTAAGAGCCAACAAAATATCGCGCTCGTTCCCATCAGGTAATTGCAATACCAGTGCAACCGAAATACCACCACGCAAGCCACCCCAGGTTAAAACTTTCCACGCGCCAGATGGCAACTCTAATTGCTTATTAAATGTAGTGGTTGTTATACCCACAACAATTAAACGTGCGAGTAACGCGATTAAAATTGTTAAGCCACCAGCAATAAATAAATTACTCGAAAATGCAATCATGACGACTTCAAGCCCTATGAGTACAAATAAAATGGCATTTAAAATTTCGTCAATCAGCTCCCAAAATAAATCAACGTAATGGCGTGTTTTGTCGCTCATAGCCATACTACGACCATGATTGCCCACCATTAGCCCCATCATTACCATTGCAAGTGGGCCCGACAAATGCCAATGGCTTGCAAGTGCATAACCACCAATAACACCCGCTAAAGTAAGTAGTACTTCTTCTTGGTAACTATCAATACTTTTGAGTAAGTAATATAAAATACCACCTAATACCAAACCAAAAACAATACCGCCACCGGCTTCAACCGCCAGCGTGTGCGCTACATAATAGGTTGTAGGAATATCACCACTTGATAAAACACCCAATAAAAGCACAAAAATAACCACGCCGATACCATCGTTAAACAACGATTCACCCGCAATCACGGTTTCAATACTTTTAGGCGCACCCGCAGATTGTAAAATTCCCATTACCGCAATAGGATCAGTTGGCGAAATTAATGCGCCAAATAGTAAACACCAAATAAACGCTAAATCAAAACCAAGCAAAGGAAGTACTAAATAAAGCGCACCAGCAATAATAACCGTTGATAGCAACGTACCAACACAGGCCAAAATACCTATTGGCAATTTATAGCGCCTTAAATCGCTAACATTTACATGTAGCGCCCCAGCAAAAAGCAGCATAGAGAGCATGCCATCGAGCAAAACTTCAGTAAAATCTAACTGATCGAGCAAGCTCACTTCGTAATCTATAAGATCATCAAACCCTAAAAAGCCCAAAAATATAGCGCCGATAGATAAAAGCATCGAAATAACCATAACGCCAATGGTTGTTGGCAAGCCAATAAAGCGATGGTTTACATAGGTGAGTAACGCGGTAATTGATAAAAATATCGCACTTATTTCAAGTACGCTTAGGCTGGTTCCTGGTGCCATGGTTTAAATCTCAATATTTATTTAATGATGCCTTACTCAAAATAAGCAAAGCAGAAGGGTTATTATTTTTTATACGGTTATCTCGCATTATATTCGCGTAGCCTAAACAAGCATACCCAAAATATTAATTATAAATACACACCCTACTCTATTAACGTATTTAAGGTATTAACTTACGCGTTAAATAAAACAAAAAAAACCATGTTAGGAATTAACCTAACATGGGTTTTTTTACTCTCGCTATTTTATAACATGATTTTGGTAAGCACTTTATAAAAGCATTTATAAAATACTTATAAAGAAAGATCTTCTTTAGCGCGAGTTAAATTGTGCGATACCATTGTACTTGTAGACATTTGGTTTGCTTCGTATAAATCAGCAAGGCCTGCAGTGTCGTTATTCGCTTTTAAACGTGCAACACCACGGTTGCTTAATGCAAACGATGTAAGTTGGCGTACTTTAAATTTAGGGCCATCTGCGTCTTTTAAAAGTGCGATTGCTTTAGTACAAATTGCTTCAGCCTCAGCGTAATTTTTTGACTTAACATTCAGTGCGCAGCTATTAAATGATTGCTCAAGTGGCTGTGGCGCTGTTGCAGTTTCAATAACCATTAATTTGTAATCACTTTGCTCAGCCATTGCAGCAGCTGAACATGTAAGTAGTGAGCTAAGAGCGATAGTTTTGATAAGAGTAAGTTTCATGGTCGTAGTCCTGTTGGTTAAGCCGTGCTTGTTGCCGACAACTGAACTTTAGAGAATTAACACAAAACCGACAAACGATTAAAACAAACCTAATAAGTGAATAAATCTAACCTATAGACTTTAGTCTAACAATAAATAAAAGTCCGTATCTATACTAAATTTAGTAAACAATTGAATCTAAATAAGAAATAATATATGGTCATCGATTGTAGTTGTATTAAATAAAAAGAACTGAGTGACATTTAAAAGGGATATTAAATTGAATGACTTTGAGGCTACACTAGCTGTAGAAAGAATAATAAATAGCATAACCGCAACGTCAACTGATGATAGTTTAAAACTAGCAAGACTAGGCGTCAGATCTATACTGCAAGAATACTCCGCAGTTAATTTAGACACATCTCTGACATTAGTTGAAACAATTCAAGAGATTTCAGACAATGGTGCAAGTGCTAGTTTAAGACATATATCTATTTTAATTTTAAGGTTAACAGCTGTCCCACATTTTTTTCCAAAACAAACGAGTGGGAATAATGCAGACGCTAAAATTATATCTTTGATAGAACCAAAATTATCCGATTTTTACAAACGTTTTGACATAAATAGACAAGATCAGACCTATCTCAAGTTGGATAAATTATATGAAGTCCATGATTTCTGCTGTGAAAAACTAAAATGCTTATTAAATGTTCATGCGAAAATAGAAACCATATCCGCTGAAAAGCAATTAATATTAAAAGCTCTTGGTGATAACACTGTAAAATCTTATTTCGCTTCTTATGATTACTCTAGAATTAGAGCATCAGTAGAAGCGGTATTAACTCAAGTTCTGGAGTTCTCAAAAACTAATAACAACAATTTCACACGGCGTTTGAAAGACTTAAGAGATCTGATTTCAGATGAAATTCAATATTGTGATTTGTATCCTACAATTATTACAATAAATTATTTTAGACCTTTTTTATGTTCAATTGATGAAATTATACAAAGTGAAGCTGAAAAAGCTTATGAGCAATTTAAATGTGAAATTAATAGTAGAAAAGGAAATGAATTCACATTAGATAAAAAATACCCACTTCACAAAGTAAATGAGGAAATAAGGCTCGTAATTCCAGTCCACAATGTTGGACCTGGAATGGCAGATAGAGTCATTGCCCATATAAGCTGCACTAATGCAGAATTAATAAATGAAGAGATAGATCTTGGAAGTGTTTCCATGGGAGATTTTGTTATTCCACTTTCTTTTTTATTAACTGAACCTCAAAAGGAAATATTTTTCGAAATATTAATCACTTGGAATGTGATTGGTCAGTCATCAGAAGAAATGTATACATTGACTGTAAGAGTAGGTTCTCAATCGTCTAATATTGATTGGCAAACGATCAGAGACATCAGTCCATATAATTTAGATATTGCTATGGGTAATGATTTTTACGGTAGAAAAGATAAAATTGCTCGCCTATTTTCACTAATTGCTGCAGGTAAAATGCAATCTAGTTATATAACAGGTCAACGCCGAGTTGGTAAAAGCTCATTAGCTAAGGCATATGAAGAAGAAATTATAAAATCACATAATGATTGTTTTGTTCTAAATATTGAATGCGGGGATTTTAAATACCCATCTGCAGTCGAAACTGTAAATGCTTTAGGTCATGAAATTGAGGAGTTCTTATCTCAACATTTACCCATTGAGGCGAAATGGGAAGCGAAAGAAATGAATGGATCTTTAGCCCCTATATCTAGATTAGTTACCCAGTTAGAAAGATTTGCCCCTAAAAAGCGGTTTTTAATAATTATCGATGAATTTGATGAAATTAACCAAGATTTATATCGATACAGTGAGATAGCTGAAACATTTTTCTTAAATTTACGTGCAATAAGTAGGAAAAGAAATATTTGTTTTTGCCTCATTGGCGCAGAAAGGATGTCATTTGTTATGTCATCACAAGGTGAAAAACTAAATAAGTTTACACGAGAGCCAATTGATAAATTTAATCAAGAAACTGAATGGCAAGATTATGAAGCTCTAATTAAAGCTAATATTGGAGAAAGTATTACTTGGCTAGACAATGCCATTAGAAGAATTTATTACTATTCTAATGGTCATCCATATTTTACAAAACAAATATGCTCAAAAGTATTTGATAATGCGGTGATCTCTAAAGACTCTGAAATATCTGACGCGGAAGTGGAAACAGCGATTCTAAAACTTATTCCTGAGTTAGATGTGAATGCTTTTCAACACTTCTGGCGAGATGGTATTTCTAGTGATTTAGATGAAATTGAGATCATTACAATTAAACGATGTAGGGTACTGGTAGGATACGCAAGAGCGAAAAGATTAAACTTAGATGCTAATGTAGAGCATATTAAGAGCCAAGTGTATTCTGGACAAATCCAAGAAGCGGAGATTTTACCCATTTTAAGCGATTTTTGCCGTCGCGGAATTATGGAAGAATTAAATAGTGAATATAAAATAATAATACCTCTTTTTGAGCGATGGCTTGTTAACCATGGATTTAATAGCTTAATCGCTGATAAATTAGGTGACGAATTAGCAGAAAGAAGACAAATAGAAGAAGATGATGCTTATATTCAGGATGAAGAAATTCATAGTCTATTAGATTTATGGCCTGATTACAGAGGAATTAAATTCTCTAATCACATAATTAGAGACTGGCTTTCACAAGTGCCTAGTCACATACATCAAAGGCTCTTATTTAAGTTACTTAAACATACCAGGTTCTATAAAGAATCTGAAATAAGAAGTTCATTGAAAGATCTACACAATAAAGTCCGTAGGAAGCTAGACGTCGTAGTCCAAAAAAGTAAGTCCCAGCGCAGAAAAGATATATGGATTACTTACGTAGATGGTGCTGGTAAAAGTGGCTCTCAATTCGCAGCCTGTTATGCAGAAGAGAATTTAATTAGCTCTACATGTGTTAAAGACATTACTGAAATTGATCATATTTTACAAAAAAAATTAGCCGTTCCAGAGGAAATATCAACAATATTAATTGTTGATGATTTTATAGGTAGTGGAACAAGCTTATCTGAAAATATCAAAAGTTTTTATCAAAGGAATGGCTCAGTGTTGCATGACGCTAATACTACTATTCTCCTTGGTGTTGTATGTGCAACAACCAAAGGGGAAGATAAAGTACGTAAAGTATTAACAGATCTAGATGAAAATTCTGACCTAATCGTATGTGAAACAATCTCTAACACACACTATGCTTTTAATGAACATAATACAATTTGGGAAAATAATGAAGAGATGCTCCAAGCCAAAGAGCTTTGCATGAGATTAGGCAGCGAAATAGATAAACAACGACCTTTAGGATATGAAGAACAAGGCTTATTAGTTGTATTTTCTAGAAACTGCCCTAACAACTCTTTACCCGTTTTGCATTCATCAGGAAGAGGTAACAATCAGTGGAAACCATTATTTGAAAGAGTAAAACATTAGTTTCCAGTTAATAAACATAGAAATAATTCTGCAATAAATAAACGAGCAATTGTATTGATAAATTGCTCTGATTAACTGTAAAGTTAAAAAATTGACTTTACAGTTAATCAGCCTCCAATAACACATCATTTATCTCCCAAACCTATAAACTCCCTCGCCCATATGCCATAATCTAAATAATTCATTATTTTAGTAACTTGGCGCGCATTTAGGCGATTTTAAGTTAACTACTCAGGGTTTTCAGCATGGCATATCAAGAGCAAAATCAAGCAACAATCTATTGGCACGACTACGAGACTTGGGGGGCGAGCCCTCAAAAGGATAAGCCGAGCCAATTTGCGGGTATTCGTACCGATCTTGATTTAAATATAATTGGCGAGCCGCTTATTGAATATTGTAAGCCGCAAGCGGATTACTTACCTCACCCTGAGGCATGTTTAATTACGGGTATTACGCCACAAGTGGCGATGAAAAAAGGCTTAGTTGAAGCTGAGTTTATAGCAAAAATTCATGCTGAGTTTAGTGTGCCAAACACCTGTGTTGCCGGTTACAACAGCATTCGGTTTGATGACGAAGTAAGCCGTTATAGCTTTTACCGTAATTTTTACGACCCATACGAGCGCGAATATAAAAATAATAATAGTCGCTGGGATATTATTGATTTAGTACGTGCTTGTTATGCGCTGCGCCCTGAAGGCATTGAATGGCCGTTAAAAGAAGACGGAAGCCCAAGCTTTAAGCTAGAGCATTTAACGGTAGCCAATGGTATTGAACACGCCGCTGCGCATGACGCACTAAGCGATGTAACCGCCACTATTGCATTGGCTAAACTAATAAAAGAAAAACAGCCAAAGCTATATAACTTCTTTTTTGGGCTGCGTAATAAAAAAGCCCTTGCTGAATTGGTTGATGTATTTAACATGACGCCGCTGGTGCATACCACATCGCGCATACCTGCAACACAAGGCTGTACAAGCTGGGTTGCACCAATGAGCTTTCATCCGGTTAATAAAAACGCGGTTATTTGTTTTGATTTAACCCAAAATCCGCAAGTACTCATTGATTTAAACGTAGAAGAGTTACGCAAACGTTTATACACCAAACGTGTAGATTTAGCCGAGGACGATTTACCTGTTGGCTTAAAACTAGTGCATTTAAACAAGTGCCCTATTTTAGCCCCAGCTAAAACGTTATTACCTGAAAATGCCGCCCGCCTTGGGATTGATCGCGAGCAGTGCTTAGCTAACTTAGCTATTTTAAAAGCCAATACCGACCTTCGCGATAAAGTAACGGAAGTGTTTAACGAGCAAGGTGATTACAGCGCAACAACTAACGTTGACTACTTACTTTACGATGGGTTTACAAGCCATGCTGATAAAGCTAAATTTGCGATTATTCGTGATGCAAAACCAGATGAATTGGCTGGGTTGAAGTTAGACTTTGAAGATAAAAAGTTTAATACGTTGTTGTTTAGATACCGCGCCCGTAACTGGCCTGAAACGCTAAACCAGCAAGAGCTTGATCAATGGCGCCAGTATTGCCAAAACAAGCTAATGCACGGCGAAGATCAACCATCGATTAACGCGCAAGATTTTATGATCACCCTTGAAAACCTAGCGCATGAACATGACGACAGCGAAAAAAATCTTACAATTTTAAAGGCGCTGTATAACTACGCACAAAGCATGTAATTTTGTTTGTATAACGCATTAAAAACGCGACGCTTTAGCAATAAAGCGTCGCGTTTTTGTTTATAAATATCTGTACCACTTCAAACAAAGCAAAATCTATTTCACAAAGAGAAGCGAATGAGGAGTAAATGAGAAGACATAAAAACAATAATTTTTTAGATCTATTACTTCCTCTAAAAGCGCAGCGCCTCTAAACCTCTTTGTGAGCCCGTCACGCAAGCAAGCTTCGCGTCTACAAGTAAAATTCATATCGACACTTTGGGGTAAACGTTGAGCTTGCTCACGTGAAAAGCACAGCTTTTAATTACTTAAATAAAAATCTATTTCACAAAGAGAAGCGAATGAGGAGTAAATGAGAAGACATAAAAAACAATCTTTTTTAGATCTATTACTTCCTCTAAAAGCGCAGCGCCTCATAACCTCTTTGTGAATAAATTACTTTACGGGCTTTGCCCGTCACGCAAGCAAGCTTCGCGTCTACAGCGTTACTTTTTATGCAGCGCTTCAATGCGTGCTAGTAAGCTTGAGGTGTCGTATCTGCCACCGCCGAGTGCTTGTACATCGGCGTAATATTGATCGACCGTTGCGGTCATTGGTAAAGTAGCGCCGTTGTTTTTAGCTTCATCGAGTGCAATACCTAAATCTTTGCGCATCCAATCTACGGCAAAGCCAAACTCATATTCACCTGCCCACATTGTTTTGTAGCGGTTTTCCATTTGCCACGAACCGGCTGCACCTTTAGAAATGGTTTCTATAACTTTTTCACCATCAAGCCCAGCTTGCTTGGCAAAATGTAAGCCTTCGGCTAAACCTTGCACTACACCAGCAATACAAATTTGATTAACCATTTTACAAAGTTGTCCCGAGCCAACGCCGCCTAACAATTGGCTAAAACGACTAAACGCCGCCATAACTGGCTGCACTTTAGCAAATACAGCTTCACTACCACCCGCCATAACCGTTAATACGCCGTTTTCGGCGCCAGCTTGTCCGCCCGATACAGGCGCATCTATAAAGTCGATATTTTGCAGAGCCGCTTTTGCAGCCACTTCACGTGCTACTTCGGCAGAGGTTGTGGTGTGATCAACCAAAACAGTGTGCGGTAACATACCCGCTAACACGCCGTCGTCGCCATACACTACTGAGCGTAAATCGTCATCGTTACCAACACACATAAATACGATGTCGGCATTGTTGGCAGCTTCGCGCGGGGTGGGTGCAAGGCTTCCTGAATGTTCTGCAGTCCACGCTTGTGCTTTAGCTTGAGTACGGTTATACACGCATACGCTGTATCCTGCTTTTGCTAAATGCCCCGCCATTGGGTAACCCATTACGCCTAAACCTATAAATGCGACTTTCATTGACATAAAAATGACCTATTAAACTGATAACTTAGAAACTAGACCTCGATTATGTCAACCGGTCGATAAAAAAGCGAATGAAAGTCTTTATAAAATTTCCTTAGCGGGAAAGGTAAGTAGGTAACCTATGGATAGTATTTATCAATTTAATGCACCACTTTTTAACAGCGAAAATTTTCCTCTTAGCCAGTTACAGGGCAAAACCGTCCTTATTGTTAATACAGCGAGTAAGTGTAATTTTTCGGTGCAATTAAACGCACTCGAAAAGCTCTATCAGCAATACAAAAGCAATGGTTTTACTGTGCTTGCGTTTCCATGTAACCAGTTTGGCCAAAATGAGCCACTTGATAATTTAGCCATTAAAGACTTTTACCAAGATCAATTTAATACCTCATTTGAGGTATTTGGTAAGCTAATGGTAAATGGGCCAGAAACACATCCATTGTTTAATTATTTAAAATCGCATACGCGAGGTATTTCGCAAAATCGTGCAATTAAGTGGAATTTCACTAAGTTTTTAATTAACTCACAAGGGCAACTTGTTGCACGCTATGCACCACGTACTAAGCCCGAAACACTTAAACAAGTAATAGAAAGCAACCTACTGCAAGCCGCAAAGTTAAGCGCTGCTAGAGGTGGTAAAAAAGTATCGTCAAAAATACCTTTGTTTACCTCAAGTAAGGCTCCGCTTAAGGCTTAATTTAAATCAATAAAATGCGCGTTACTAAAGCACAGGTTTATAAAGTAGTTTATTGTATTAGTAATAAATAATACTCCTTAAGCGTCGAGGCTATTACCATGAACATTGCTTTTTTTAGTACTCAAAAGTACGAACTGCCTTTTTTTGAACAAAGTACACGCGATCACCGTGATATAAAAATAACGTATTTTGAGCAAGCCCTGAGCGAACAAACGGCTATTTTAGCAAACGGGTTTGATGCCATATGTGTATTTGTTAACGACACCGTAAACACCACGGTTATTGAACAACTGGCAAGCCAAGGCATAAATACTATTTTGCTGCGTTGTGCAGGATTTAATAACGTTGATTTACCTGCAGCAAAAGCACATAAAATTAAAGTATTACGTGTTCCTGCTTACAGCCCTGAGGCCGTAGCCGAGCATTGTATTGCACTTATGCTAACGCTTAGCCGTAAAACCCATAAAGCGTATAACCGCGTACGCGAAGACAATTTTGATTTAAACGGATTACTAGGCTTTAACTTGCACAATAAAACCGTGGGTATTGTAGGTTGCGGTAAAATTGGCCTTGCGCTGTGCAACATTTTAAATGGCTTTGGCGCTAAAGTATTAGTGTGCGACCCATACGCACAACCTGGCAATTATACAATTACCGATATAGACACCTTACTTAGCCAAAGCGATGTGATTTCTTTGCATTGCCCTTTAACGGAGCAAACTCATCATTTAATAAATGACGAGGCATTTAACAAAATGAAAACCGGCGTTATGCTTATTAACACCTCTCGCGGGGCACTGCTTAACAGCAAAGCGTGCATTAATGCACTTAAAACTAAAAAATTAGGGTACTTAGGGCTCGACGTTTACGAGCAAGAGTCGGAGCTGTTTTTTAAAAACCACAGCGACGAAATAAATCAAGACGATATATTTTCGCGCTTAGTGAGCTTTAAAAATGTTTTAGTAACAGGCCATCAGGGCTTTTTTACCCAAGAAGCACTCACCGAAATAGCAAACACAACCCTACTTAACGCGCTTGAAGTAAATGAAGGTAGGCCTCTGACTAATGAGGTTTTATAAAGTTCTTGGCTATACCTAAATTTTAGGCACAAAAAAAGCGAAGTACGTTTTAAACTCACTTCGCTTTATTAATTTATTTTAGGGCTTAGATAAAATTAACCAAAGGCAACGTTTGCAAATACCAAGGTCATTAATATTGGGCAAACAAAACGAATATACTGAGCAAACCAGTAATGTACGCCTGTTGTTGCTTGATGTAATTTATTACCACGCTGCCACATCCACCCTACTGTAATAAAGTAAAATAAACCCATAAGCGGTAATTGGTATTGAGTAAATAGCATAATAACTAAGCCAAATAACCAATCAAAATTTAGTATAATTGCGCTTGCACACACAAGTACAACGCCGCTAACGGCCCAGGTTGCTTTGGTGCGGCTAACGTTGTGGTTTTCGACTAAAAACGCTACCGGAATTTCAGTCGTCGATATTGTTGACGTAACCGATGCAATAGACATTAATACAAAAAACAATAAACCAACTAATAAGCCAATTTCGCCCATGGTGCTAAATAGCTCAGGTAAAATAGCAAAAATAAGTTGCCCTTCGCCAATCAGTTTACCGCCACTAAATACCTCTACACCGTTGTGCTGCGCCACATAAATAGCAGGAATAATAAGTAAGCCCGCTAAAAATGCGACACTGGTATCGAGTAAAGCAACACCTGCGGTGAGCTTTGGTAAATTAGCATCTGGCTGTAAATACGAGCCGTAAATCATCATACAACCCACACCTAGTGAGAGCGAAAAGAACGCTTGCCCCATTGCAGCAATAATTAAATTAGGGTCGAGTATTTGGCTAAAATCAGGAATTAAATACGCGGCAAAGCCTTCGCTTGCTCCATCGAGTGTTGCAATGTAGGCAATTAAACCAACTAGCAGCACAAGTAACAGTGGCATTAAACGGCGCGACCAGGTTTCGATTCCCGATTTAACCCCTTTTAAAATAATACTGGCTGTTAAAATAAGCATAAGCGGCGTAAATACAAAATTACGCAGCACTGAGTCGCTATGTAAAAATTCGCTTGCGCCTGTGAAACCTAAAAAGGTTGTTATGGGTTCAATAGCGTACGAAAGCATCCATCCTGCCACTATTGAATAAAAACTTAGCATAACAACTGCGCCCGCAAGGCCTATGTAACCTGCTGCTGCGCCTACTTTACGGCTAGTGTTTTGCCATGCATCGCCCAATGCTTTTACAGGGTTAGCTTGTGCTTTGTGACCTAAATAAAGTTCTGTATACAGCGCAGGAAGCGCAAGTAAAAATATAACAATAAAGTAAACCAGTAAAAATGCACCGCCACCATGGTTGGCCGCTTGCGTAGGAAAACCCCAAATATTACCCAAACCCACTGCTGCGCCAGCAGCGGCTAAAACAAAACCAAGTCGGCTTTGAAACCCATCACGCACTTGTGCCATACATCTACAAATCTGTTATTATTTTGATTATTGTGAATTAAACCATATTTCATGCCAGCTGAGTAATAAAATTGTACCCAGCCTTTGTTAGTGGCGTTAACCGCTCACAATATCAGCGACTTCTTTTGCTTTAGGGCTTTTATGACTGAACACTATTTTAAAAATGCCTTGAGTATTACTTCAACTCAATTGGCAAACTTGTCTTTAGCGAGTAACAGTATTTTATTATTTAATGCTAAAACACTTGAGCTTAGTGACTTTAATTTGCCCGATTGCTTAAGCCCATTTGAATTAACTATTATAAACCGCCGTAAAAGCCCGCCAGCTAAGCAAGAGTATTTAGCTACGCGGTTATTGTTAAAACACCTTATTAAAGTAACGCAGCCGCAACATGCGCACGTAGCCCTTAATAAAATGAGTACCGAATTTGACGAGGCAAGCTCAAAGCTGCAAATACATGTGAGTGGTGATGTTATTAATACCTGTATTTCGCACTCGCATGGTTTAGTTGGGGTCGCGCTAAATCTTGATAAAAGTGAGTTTGGTTTTGATATTGAAAAAGTAAGCCTAAAGCGCCCGTTTGAAAAGCTCGCTAAGCATTTTTACCATAATGATGAAATTACACTTATCACCAAGCCCACTAATACCGAAGCCCAAGCAGATACGTTTTTTAGAATTTGGACATTAAAAGAGTCACTTGCTAAAGCCACCAGCCGCCCTATTGCAAAATTACTTAGCCCTAATGTGTTTGACGAATTACATAGTGCAAAGCTGAGTGCTAGCAGTAATAACGTTACTGTAGTTGATAGTAGTAACAGCAATGTTTGTTTTGATGTGAGTGTGGTGCATAAAAAAAGCATCGACTGGCGATGCTTTTTATTAAATGACTTTGTTAAGTAACTTTATTAAGTGACTTTACTAGTTAATTTTACTAGGTAACTTTACTAGGTAACTTTACTAGGTGATTTTCCTGAATAACGATTACTTACGCAGCAAAATCATTTTCTAATAAACGGCTATGAATAGACTGTACTATGTTATCTGACTCAGTTTGCTCTACTAAAAAGCACAAGTTGTGCTTACTTGCACCGTGACAAATTAATCGAATGTTAAAGTCTTTTAGTACACTCATTAAGTTCATTTCGTGTTGGCGTAATTGAATCTCAGAGCCAATAAGTGCCACCAGTGTTAGGTTGTTTTCTACCGAAACATGGCAAAACTCTGCAAGCTTATCTAGGCATTCTTGATCAAGCTCTGGACGCGAGGCGTTTTGCGCGTTATCAAGGGTTATAGCTACGCTAATTTCTGATGTGGTTACCAAATCTACCGATATATTGTATTCACTTAATAGTGTAAATACGCGTGCTAAAAAGCCGCTTGCTAGGAGCATTTCTGGGCTTTTAAGCGTAAGCAATATTTGGTTTTTACGTTGCGTTACTGCGCGTATACCTGGTTGCTGCGATTTTTCGCGCTCAATCCATGTACCGCCACGCTCTGGCTCGCGGCTAGAGCCTACAAATACATTAATGTGGCTACGGCTCGCTGGTAAAATAGTTGCTGGGTGCAATACTTTTGCGCCAAAGGTTGCCATTTCAGCGGCTTCGTCAAAACTTAAACGTGCAATTGGCGTCGCTTTTGCGCACAAACGCGGGTCGGTGCTAAAAATACCCACTACGTCGGTCCAAATATGCACGCTTTTAGCGTTAATTGCTTCAGCTAATAATGCAGCGCTATAGTCAGAACCACCACGTCCAAGCGTTGTGGTTTGGCCGTATTCGTCACTGCCAATAAAGCCCTGAGTCACAATTACTTGAGCGTCTAATAACGGGATTAAATGTTCTTTAGCAGCTTGCGCTGTGGCTGCAACATTAGGCGTTGCTTTACCAAATTGGCTGTCGGTTTTAAGCACCTTGCGCACATCAAAGCGATCGGCGTTTAAACCTTGTAAACGCAGTACCTGAGCAAACAAATACGACGATAAACGCTCACCAAAGCTAAGTAGCTCGTCGTGTTGCTGATCGGTTGTTAGTGGCTCTTGAGCCAATGTTTGAAATGCTTTTAGGGTTTCGTTAAAGCCAACCGCTAAATCGGCATCTAGCGATAACTCATCTAAAATAGTTTGTTGAATAGCAAGCACGCCGTTTATATGCTCTTGGCGCTCACTTGAGGTAATACTTGGTTTGCACAGTGCAACTAAGTGGTTAGTTACGCCGGCACTAGCGCTCACGGCAACAATACGTACGCTTTTATCTGCAACAATAATTTCGCTACAGCGACTCATCGCTTCAAAGTTGGCAACACTGGTTCCGCCAAATTTGGCAACGATGTAATCTGATTTTGCGCTTAACTCTGTTTGAGGCACTGTTTGTGGCGCTGATTGGGTAGTCATTTAGTCTCCTTTCGCGATATCCAAATCGCAATAAAACAAGAAGAACTTGGCAAAGGAATGCTTGAAGATAAGTCCACTGCCAGAAGCTCTCCACCTATATTGGTGACAGTTTTGAGGATTCAGCCCCATAAACCGAAAAATAATGACGACGTACCATTATTTTCCTCGGCGAGTACTTCCCTCCTTAATGATCATCGGCTTTCGTCGCCTAACATTAAGTACCTAAGTATCGCACCTCTTCTGAATGCTTTATTAACCAGTGGCTAATAAAACAAAACCCCACTAAGTAGCGGGGCTTTGAAAGTTATCGTTTAGACGTCTAGCTGTCAAGCATTTAATAATTTATGAGTTAAATAAAACTGCCCATGTAATACGAGCCCGCATATCCAACCGTGTAACAAATTAATAAATGCAGCGATAAACGCAAGTAACTCATAAAGGTAAGCGCTTTAACTTTACTCATGGCAATAATGCCCGCAGCAGACCCAATGATAAGCATTGAACCGCCCACGCCCGTTGCATAAGTAAACGACAACCAGTGTTGTTGGCTCATTACTATATCGGCTTTTAATAATGCAGCGGTAAGCGGTACGTTATCGACCCCTGCTGATAATATGCCCATTAAGTAGTTTGCGTACTCAGGTGCCATTACCGTGTATAGGTCGGTAAATTTACTCAACATACCAATTTCTTTAAGTGCGCCTACAAGTAAAAGTACACCTACAAAAAACAATAATGTGTCGTATTCTATATCGCGAACAAAATCGATTATGTCTTTGTTAATGTCTTTTTTGCGCATTAAAAATTGCGCGACTAAAAACATCACTGATAAGCCAAACAAGAAGGTTAATAAAGGCGGTACGCTGTAAACTACACTCAGCATAAGTGTGCTCACTACGGTAGATAAAAATATAACGGCGATGGTAATGTCGGTTTTTTCAATGCGGGTTTTACCTGCACCAGCAAACTCAACACGCCCTTTCATACCGATAGACAGTAACGCAGCTAGCAGCATAACGCTTGCAAGAGCTGGCGCTATAAGTAGTAATAAATGAGCAATGGTTACTTTGCCATCTAAAAATATCATTAGTGTGGTTACGTCACCTGTTATTAGCGATACCCCACCTGAGTTAACACCAAATACAATAAGCGTGGCGTATTTAATGAGCTTTTTAGGTTCAAGTTTTAACGACATAACAACCGCAAGCGATATAAGCGTAGCTGTTACGTTGTCTGAAATCGACGAAAACAAAAATGCAAAACCACCCACCAAAAACATGAGCTTTTTTTCGCTAATACTTTTTGGCATAACACGATGCACAATATTTTCTATAAACCCCTTTGAATTTAAATACGCTACAAAGGTCATTGCAGCCATTAAAAACAGCCATAATGAGGCAATTTCTAAAATATTTTCATTTAAAAGGTGTTGAATCGTATCGGGGCTTTGCCCGTGTAGAGGGTATATAAAAAGAAGAATCCAGCAAAGCGTACCAAAAAACAGCGTGGTTTTAGCTTTATTGACATGGATTATATCTTCTATAACGATCAGTAAAAATGCAATCGCTATCAGGGTTAGAATAATCGAGGAAACCATGGTAGTTAAACAACCTTTGATATAGTTTTAAAGAACACACAAATAACATTCCATTTCATGTGCCTATTTTCGGCGCGAATTTTAGCACTGCCTCTATGCAAAAACTATTATTAAATGGTCTTAAAAACGAATACTATATACAGACAAGGTTAATTAAAAATACGTAATAATGAGTCTTCTAAAAGAACTCAATAATAAAATACTAGGATGTTGTAACCTCTTATGATCCCAGCTAAAAAGCTGCTAAACACCATAACCGAACATTGGGGTGTATTAGAGCTATTATTTAAACGTTTTAAAATGGCTGACTTTAGCCTAAAAGACGTACAAAACGCGATTAAGCAAAAGCAGCCTACGTGGTCAAACGAACGCATTTATAAAGAAACAAATCGCTTGTTAAACCAAGATATTTTAATTCCACTGGCTAAATCTTCTCAGCTTGAAATAAATCGTGCCATTGCCGATTTTGCTACGTTTTTACTGCAAGAAGAGCATTTAGGCTTAGCGCAAGAAATTAGCGTATTAGTCGACGACCTCGCACGTTTAGGTAACCGCCTAGATAACGCTGGCGAAATAGAAGACTTTGACGATTTACGCCGCTACAGCCGCATTATGGATGATCGGGTGCGTAAAATAATGAAGCTATACGCACACAACGAAAACGCTATTTTAAATATTGTTGAACAAGCTAAATCTAATAATGCGGTGCAATCGCTGCAAAAGCGTTATAAAGCGGTAATAGAAGCGTTTGACGAATACATAGAGCCAATGCTTGAAATGGTTGATATTCGCGGTGAATTTCATGCATGTTTTACCCTCATTGAAGAGCAAATAAGTAAGCAAATACTGCACATTGAGCGCTCAGGTAAAGCGTACAACGACAAACGCATGCTGGAGCAATTACGTACCCGTATACTCGAAATGCATTTAGTGGGTCGAGAAAGCTTACGTAAAAGTGCCGACATGCTTATGCCGCTACGCGAAGAGTTACGCCGTAATAACTTAATTACTCGCCAAGCAGCCAAAGTACTTGGGCTTGTGCGCAAAAATGGCGTAGACAACATGCTAAGTGCTGTACAGCCACATTTTGTGAGCGACGCGCAGCGATATTCGCTTGGTCAGCAACGCCATATTGTGGCTTACATGGCAAGCTTGGTTGAATTTGAACACGAAGAGTACCAATTGCCCGATCAACAAGACGTGCCTGCATTTGTTACGCCTAATATTCCTGACTACAACGATGTTAAAATCAGCTTTGCTAAGCGCTTTAATAAAAAACGCAAAAAGCCGCAGCCCTTGCTGCAATTTTTAGACGAAAGCTACCCAAATCTCGATGCCGACGAAATGCTATTTTTGTATCAAAAATTAGTCAGCGACAGCGATATTAAAATAATTCAAAGCGATGAAAAAGCCCGCGTAAAAATTGCCGGTCAGCACTTTTCTTTATATCCATTTAATTCAGAGCCTCAGCCAGATTCAAAGGCAGGTAAATAAACCATGACACACATAAACTTAGACGAGCTAACCCATCTACAAGCCATAAATAAAAAATTAGTAGCGGGTTATCACATTTGCGAGCAAGACAACGTAATGTGGCAAGAGCTTGACCAACACATAGAAGACTACACCGCCCTATTTACCGCCCTAGGTAACGATTTAAAACGCGACAGCCGTGGCTTTTATTACTTTGGTAGCGACGAAAGCACACCCAATATGGGCAAAATATCTCGCGCTATCGCACTCACCATTTACATTTTAATTGAGCACTACGCCAATACGGGTAAAGATCCAATGCGCGCATTGTTTGACGACGTAAACGATTTAGAGCTTATGCAAACGCTGGTACAAATTAACAAACATTTGTTTGATCAGCTTGAGATATTTTCAGGATCTGATTTGCGCAAAGACGTATACCTGCGCATGGTACGCTTAGGTTTAGCCCGTGAAGTAGAAAGCGGCTTTATGCTACAAGCGCCAATTCACCGCTACATAGATGCACTCATGGAAGTAAACGAAGAAACCTACATTACAGAGGACGAGGAATGAAAAATCTATACGGACTAAGTAAACTCGCCCTACTTAACACCGCAGGCTATGCAAAATGTGTGATCCCGCTTGATAAAAGCAGCTCTATTTGCGCGCCCAATAACACAGGTAAAAGCTCGGTTATTAACGCCCTGCAGTTCCCGCTTATTAACGATTTACGCTTAACAGAATGGGACGGACACGATTTAGATGAAACCCGAAAGTTTTATTTTTCATCCGATCAGTCGTACATTTTACTAGAAGCTAACTTGCCTCATGGCTCGGTAGTTATTGGCGTGGCAGGGCTTGGTAAAATTGCCGGTTACGCGCATCAGTACTTTTGTTACCAAGGAAAGCTTGATTTAGAGCAGTACACGCAAGGTAAAACTATTATTAAATTTACCAAGCTGTTCAACCATTTAAAATCGCTTAACTACAACCCTATTGAGTTAAAAGCACAAGAGCTAAACGCGCTATTGACTGGCGGCGCAACGCCTTTTGACGGCGACATAAACTTAAAAATGATCCCGCTAAATAATGTGCAAGACTCTTCTATTTATAAAGAAATATTTAGACGTATTCTTAACTTACACAAATTAGGCGCAAGCGACGTAAAACGCTTTATGCTACGCGTGTTTGAACGCCATATGTCGAACTCTAAGGTCGACTTTTATGAAGTATGGCGTCGCTCGTTTGATAAAGTAAACCGCTCAAAACGCGAACTAAAAGCCCTTGAGTCAATGCAAGAGCCAATAGCCGCGCTTGAATCAATGCTTGAAAACCAAACCGTGCTTAAAGGTAAATTAGCGGCGTATGCACCTAAAATTGACCAAGCACTGATTGATTTTGATACCTATCAAGAGTCGCAACTTAATGAGCTGGGTATAGCGCTTGAAGATATAGAGCACGAAAAACACGAGTTTGAGCAAAAGCAAAGCCTATACGTACAACAATCGCGCGACATAGAGCGCCGACAAACTCAAATTGAGCAGTGGTTTTTAGATTACGATGCGCTTAAAAGCGAGTTTGAACTGGTAAATAAAGCCACCCTTAAAACCAGCCTGACTCAATTAAAACAAGATTACGAGTCGCTTTCACACTCTATAACCAGCGCACAAGGGCAAAGCCTACATACGCTTGACTATCGCATTAGCGAAACACAAAAACAAATTAAGAGCTTAAAGCTGCAACTTAAAAACCTTGAGTTTAATTTGTTTACCCGCATGCGCGAAGACCTCTCGTTAAAAGAAGTAGAGGAAATATCGCGCATTTTAAACCCCGATATTCTCTCGTTTGCAACCACCACTAATGGCGATATAACCATTGATGATGAAGACGCGTTTGGTGAGTTTTTATCGCTACTTAGCGAAAACGTTAAAGGCGGCGTATTAACGCTGCCAGGTGCGAGCATTAAGCTTAAAAAGCTCTCGCCTGTGCAAATGCAAAGCGGCGAAAACAAAGAGCAATTAACCGCTCAGCTCAGTGCACTTGAGCATTCACTTAAAGAATTTAAACAACAACGCGACGTTGCTGCAAACGTTGCCGACAAGCAAAAAGAAAAAGACGCGTTATACGATGAGCTTATGAGCGCTGAGAGCGCGCTAAAGCGCTTAGAGCAGTTTGATATAATGCAGCAGTCGGTTGAAGCGCAAGCCATGCTAAAAGAGCAATTATTAGCTGAGCGCGAACAAGTTGACGACTACCTGCAAGATATTCAAAAAAATAGTGGCTCAATTGCCGATCGCCGCTCGTTAATTAAATCGAAACAAGAGCAAATTAATCGCCAAACTGAGCGCTTACGCCAAGTTAAAAGCGAGCGAATTGACCACACGCTTGATTTATACAGCGGCAAAGTGACCCCGTACATGATTGATATTACGGTCGACTTTGATAACTTAAGCGATCTTGTTCATCACTTTAATAAAGACTGCCAAGAGCTGCGTAATTTTGACATAAACGTACGCAACACCTATTTACATGTATATAACGCGGGTATTACTAAATTCGACAACGAAAACGACGAATATACTAAATACCAAAAGCTAATAAGCGCCTTTCATAATATTGATAACGAACGCGATGCGGTTGAACGCCAAGCACGCGTTGCGCTCACCGAAGTGGCTGCAACTATTAAAGGCTTACGAGAAGATTTAGACCGACTTCGCCGCGAAATGAACAGCTTTAATAAAGGCATAAGCCAGCACCGTATTTCAAACCTGCAAGCGTTTAAAATTAACGTCATACCGCGCAAAATGCTGGTTGATAGTATAGATACCATTATCAGCACGTCGCATCAGTTTGAGCAAGGTGACACGCTTGATTTACTTAGCCAAGAACCGTACAGCGAAAGCGCGGTAAACGAAGCGAAAGATCACTTAATTAAACTCGCCTCAGATAAAGCGGGCTTAACACTTACCGATTTATTTGATATTCGATTTGAAGTGATTAACCGCGCAGGTGAAACAGAGCACTTTGAAAAAATAGATTCGGCGGGCTCAAACGGCACACGAATTACTATTAAGTTATTGTGTGGCATGTTGTTTATTCGTTACTTATTGAGTGACCAGGAACAAAACCTATACCGTATACCTATTTATATAGATGAAGCGGCCGACATTGACCCACAAAATCAAAAAGCAATTATAGAAACCGCACTAAGCTTTGGTTTTGTGCCTATATTTGCCTCAGTTAAGCCACAAATAAGTTGTGACTACATTGTGCCTATTCGTTCAGTAAAAGACGGTGCACAAAACTGGGTAGACGAAAAAGACTGGATTGAAGTTGAACACAATTAATTGGCCGTTAAGGCAAACCAACTAAACTAAAATATAGGACGTTTAAATAATACACATTTAAACTATGTGTGTTATTTTAAATTAATGCATTTTATTGGAGCAAACGTAATGAAAAATATACTTATTGTTGCAGCGCTAGCACTTCTTACAGCCTGTACACAAACCCCAGATTGGGATTACGATAAATCAGCTAACTTTAGTAATTTTAAAACATTTGCTTGGGTAGAAAACGCCAGCCTAACTAAAGACACAAATAACTATCAAATTAATGGCCTAATGGAAAAGCGTGTTCGCACTGCCGTTAATGCAGAATTGAGCCAAACACTAGGTATGAGTTTAGTTGATGCAGCGCAAGCTGATGTACTTGTTAACTATCATGCATCGGTAGATAAAGAGCTTGAAGTAGACAACTTCAATATAAACTACCGCCCGCATTGGGGTTATTGGGGTACTGGTTTTCAACGCGATACAACTGCGCGTGAATACGAAGTGGGTACACTGATTATTGATATTGTGGATCGTGAATCAAACCAGCTAGTATGGCGCGGCGCAAAAGAAGGTCGATTAAAGAAAAATCAATCGCCAGAAAAGCGTGAAGCATCAATTAATAAAACAGTGAGCGAAATTTTAAGTAACTTCCCGCCGCAAAAGCAGCAGTAAGTTAAAATTAGCTATAATTAAGTTTTAAAAGAGCTCACAGTACGTGAGCTTTTTTGTGGGTGTGTATTTTTGGAACTTTTAAAATAAAGTTATTACGAGCTGCGCCCGTCACGTCAGCAAGCTGCACGTCTACAAAATAAACACCGGATTAAACTTTACCTGTAGGCGCTAAGCTTGCTTGCGCGAGAAGCGATAGCTTCTAATCACTTACCTTTACCTAACGCTATATTCAACCTTAAATTACGAGCTGCGCTCGTCACGTCAGCAAGCTGCACGCCTACAAAAAACACCGCGTCAAACTTTACCCGTAGGCGCTAAGCTTGCTTACGCGAGAAGCGATAGCTTCTAATCACTTACCTTTACCTAACGCTATATTCAACCTTAAATTACGAGCTGCGCTCGTCACGTCAGCAAGCTGCACGTCTACAAAACAAACACCGGATTAAACTTTACCTGTAGGCGCTAAGCTTGCTTGCGCGAGAAGCGATAGCTTCTAATTACTTTATAGCGCTATATTCCATCTTAAATTACGAGCTGCGCTCGTCACGTCAGCAAGCTGCACGTCTACAAAAACACCGCGTTAAATTTACGATTTATACTTATGCAGTAACTCAAGCGGTATATGACAGTAATCATCAGGATGATTAGTTAAACGGTCTTGATGCTCAGGATCGCTTGGCACGTAGTTAGTTAGCAGCTCGACCCCTACCACAATTTTATCGGCATCACTTCGCTGGCTTATATAATTGCTAGCGACCTTTAAATGATCTTGGCTTTTGCTATAAATGGCAGTGCGATATTTAGGGCCTACGTCATCCCCTTGTTTGTTAACGCTATACGGATCAATAATCTCAAAAAAGAAGCCAAACAGCTCGTTTAAGCTAACCGCTTTTGTACTAAATATTACTTTTACACACTCAGCATAACCGTCGTATTCGCCTTGTGTATTATCATTTGTTCCATTAGCCCGTCCTGCTTCAGTACTTATTACACCAGGTAAGTGCTTTAAAAACTCTTGCACACCCCACAGGCAGCCACCTGCAAAGTAAATAGTATCTTGCTGTTTTATATTCATAATAAATGTGACCAAATTTGTTAGATGCATTAACTTTGCAAATGATTATCAAATGCAGTTTTTAATGAATTAATGTACAATCGCGCCAAAATCGCAGTTGTTTAATTGAATTATTTTATCACGCCTTAAAAGTGTGTTCTGAATTTAATTGTTACCGTAATTGCATATAAAAAATGAGACACACAACATGAAATGGTCACCGCACTTTATACTCCCTGCACTGCTATGCAGCGCGAGCAGTTTTGCCTACGGCGAAGCTGTAACTGATAAAACTGAGGCATCACCGGCAATCGAAAAAATAACGGTTGAGGCATCACCCACTGCAAACACATTACCTGTAGGTACATTTGACTCTCCAGTATCTAATTTAGAGTATGACCCACGTGTTGATTTACAATCACGTAATATGGCTGAAGCGCAAGCCGATGTGACTATACGCGGTGGTATTTTTGAAAATACCGGCTTTAGAGTTGGTAGTGCTACTTTACTTGACCCACAGTCTGGTCATTACTTTGCTGAAATTCCTATTGCACCGCAAATGCTTACCGGCCCTTATATTTTAACAGGCGCAGACAATGCACTTAATGGTGCTAATAGCTCTGTAGGCACTGTATCGTTTGGCTGGAAACCAATTAGCACGGGCGGCAGTGTATCGGTAGGTACTGGCACAAACGATTTTAACTTACAAAGCTTACATGCAGCTGTAAGTATGCCCCTTGAAGGCGCAAAGGATTGGAAGCTTGGTTTTGAAGGTGAGATTTCTCACTCACAAAGCGATGGCACTATTGATAACGGCGATCACGACTTTACGCGTGCATCGGGTCGCGTTCAATTAGCTGGCGCTGATTCTCAAACAGATTTGTTTTTTGGCTCACAAGATAAGTTTTTTGGTTGGCCAAATTTGTACACTCCATTTGGCGTTAACGAAACAGAAGAGCTAGAAACCCGCTTATTAATGCTAAACCATAAGCAAAATTATGCGCAGGATAGTAACTTTGAAGTGTCGGCTTATTACCGCACACACGACGATCATTATATTTACTCTCGCGAAAATCCAAGCGCTTTTGAAGCGTTTCACAAAAGTGAAGTTAAGTCGTTAGCGCTATCGGGGCATCATGCTCAAAGCGATGTATTTGCTGTAAATTATTCAGCACAGTTTATTGACGACTCAATTGAATCTACCACGCTTGAAAACAACTTTACCTCTCGTAAGTATTATAAATTAAGCGTATTGCCTGAATACAAAATGGCGCTTGAGGATAATAAACAACTTACATTTCGTTTAGGCGCTGCGTTTGACGATACAAATAGAGACGACTCTGAACTGTCACTTATTGGTGATATAACGCTTAATACACAAAACAGCAAAGGTTTTGAGCGCACGTTTTATTTATCGTACGCAGAGGCAAGCCAAGTAGCAGGCTATACCGCCATTGGCGGAAGTGATTCAGGCGGGTTATTTAGAAGTAATTACACCCTTGAGCGCGAAACGACTAAAAGCCTAGAGCTGGGTTTATTAGTTGATGAGCAAACTTGGCAACTTAATTCGGCTATTTTTTATCGCAAAGATGACAACTTAACCGATTGGACGTTTAATTTTGATTCAAGCTCTGCGCGCTTTGCAAACCCTGTAGATATAAATACGACGGGCGTTGAGTTCTTAGCAACTAAACACTTTGAAACAACCGAAATTGTAGCGAGTTACACCTACCTTCATAAATCAGAAAATTACGGTGCGGCAGATATTGACGCTAGTTTTTACGCATTAAACTTTCCTGATCACCGCCTAACACTCGGCGCAGTGTGGAATCCTACTGATATATTGCAGTTTAGAATAGATAACGAGTGGCGCAAACAGCACGAAAATGCGCTGCGCGGTAGTGACGACGATGCTTTATTTACTCATTTAACGTTAAAAATTACGCCGCCAATGCTAAAAAACTTATTTATTACTTTAGCAGCAGATAACTTATGGGGTGAATCGTTTGAAGAGATACCTGGTACACCAGGGCGAGGCGAGCAATATACGTTAAGCGCAACGTATAGTTGGTAGAATTGAGCTATCACATTCAAAGACCTGTTTATTTAAAACAGGTCTTTGAATAAATATTTAGCAAAGAATAAACGACATACTAAATATTAAGAGCTTTGATTACTCAGCTTATATTGAACCAGAACGACATTGTCTTTTTCTTAGCTCATTATCAATTTGTAAAGGGCGACTAAGCTCATCTGTAAGAACCTGCGAAACAACCGTACCGGTTTCAACTTCTTGTATCCAGATTGATATTTTATCCCCTTCCCTTTTTCTATTTAGCATGTAGCTTTTATCAGAATCTAAATTAACGTTAAAATTAACAAAAGCTTCTTTTTGACTATTTAAAACATCAGGGTTTGAAACACTCGCCTTTACCCATAAATCATGATCACCACTGATATACTGCTTTGGTTCAGCCCATTGTGTAGGTTTTTTGTTAAAGCACATCAAGTGGACATATTCTAGATCTACTCCCTGCTCTCTTTTAAAGTTTTCGAGTCTAAAGTGGTCTTCTTTAATATCGGTTTTAATTGGTAAGTTTGAACAACCTAATAAAGTCACACCTAATGTAAATGCTGTAAGTAAATTTTTCATTTTTATTTCCTTTTAAAAATTAAGATTGAACGAAATCACCTATAAATGAGATTTATAAAAAGTATCTTACAATTTCCTATATTAGCAACAAAGTTAAATATGTCTAATATTTCGCCATTAAATAAATTAACGACTGCTTTTAATAACCTTATGAAGATTTTTATTAATAATATATTGTAAATAGATGTGTATTAAAAACGAGGATTAAGTTAGCTCTTCAAGCTCTGTAATAAGCGCTAAAGCCTGTGCATTTGTTGACCCGCACACATCAAATGTGGCGCTAAAATCACTACATACTTTTGGTCGACTTTCATCACCAAATAACTTACATAAATTACGTTCATCTAGCTGAATACAACGCTCTCCGGCTTTTTTACCATTTGGCATACCTGGAATAGGCGAACTAATACTTGGCGCAATACAGCATGCGCCGCAGCCTAGCCTGCAATTCATCGATTCGGTTTTCATAATTTCCTCGGTATAAAAAACACTTACTTTAATTTCTTTTTAGGAACTTAATTAATCGCATAGTGAGTTGTAACACACACATGTAATGCTTTGTTACATCTTAAAACAGCTTGTAAACACTTTATTGCGTATTATTGCTCTGTCACCACCAATTATGAAGGAATGCCTTGTGGCTACTACAAAACAAATAATACTCCCAATCGCTGTTTTAGCAGGCGGTATTGCTTTAGCTTTCGCCTTTATGGCAATGAAAAAACCACCCGAAGAAAAGCCAGAGCAAGATTTACGTCCTTTAGTAGCAACACAAAGCGTACTTTTAGATTCTATAACGCTCGATGTTAAATCGTACGGCATTGTTAAACCAAAGTATCGTACCGAGCTAATAGCACAAGTTAGCGGGCAAGTTATTTCGGTATCAGATCAATTTGTAGAAGGCGCGTTTGTAAAGCAAGGCGATATTTTAGCACGAATTGATGCAAATGATTACGAAGCAGACTTTATTGAAGCGCAAGCGGGTTTAGCACAAGCAAGCTCAGCACTTGAAATAGAACGCGCGCAAGCACATGTCGCTCAAGCTGAGTGGGAGCGCATTAAGTCAGACTCAAGCGACGCTATCGCATCAGAACTTTATTTGCGAAAACCACAGCTTGCAGAAAAATTAGCGCGTTACCGCTCTGCTCAAGCAAGTGTTAAGCGTGCTAGCCGCAATCTTGAGCGTACTTATATTAAAGCCCCTTATGATGCCATTATTAATGAGCGCACAATTAGCTTAGGTTCAGTAGTAAACCCAGGTAATAGTTTTGGTGCATTGAGTGCAACCTCAGTTGCAGAGGTACGTTTGCCAGTTGCCGACCAAGAACTGCAATATTTAAAAAATGGCGGCGTAGGCTCAAATGTTACATTTAACGCAGAATACGCGGGTAAGCAAACAATGTGGCAAGCCAAAGTAATTCGCACCGAAGGTGTGGTTGATCAAACAAGCCGTATGAGCTACTTGGTTGCACAACTTGCAACACCTTATGGCGATAAAACACGCCCCCTTCGTTTTGGTTCATACATTAACGCTACCATTGAAGGTCGCCCGCTTGATAACGCAATTATTGTTGCGCACCATTTAGTTAAAGATAATCAAATTGTAATTTTAAATGACGATTTAACATTATCGTTTAAAACTCTCAATATTATACGCGAACAAAACGGCATGATTATAGCCAGCCAAGGGCTAAAAAATGGCGAGCAAATTGTTACCTCAGCGCTTGAGTATCCAACTGAAGGTATGGCGGTAAAAGTTGAAGATATTGCGCCTGATAAAACTGATGTAACTCAACTTGCGCTGAAAGAGGAATAATCATGAACACTCGTGAAACAGGGTTAATAGCATGGTTTGCCCGAAATCCCGTTGCTGCCAACCTACTAATGATATTTATATTAGTGGGCGGTATTTTAATGGCAATGACCATTCGCAAACAAATGTTCCCACAGTTTGAAAGTAACTGGATAAGCGTACAAGCGGTTTACCCAGGTGCAGCCCCGCAAGAAGTTGAAGAAGGCATAACCATAAAAGTTGAGGAAAACCTCGAAGGTATTGAAGGCATTAAACGCCTAATTACTTACTCTAACCGTGGTTTTTCACAAGCGTGGATTGAAATAGAAGAACAATACAATCCACAAGAAGTACTTGATGAAATTAAAGTACAAGTTGATTCAATAAACACCTTTCCTGCGGGAATGGAGCGCCCTGTTGTTCGCCGCGATAAGTTTGAGCAAGAGGTAATGATACTCGCGCTTTATGGCGACATGAGTAACTACCAGTTAAAAGAGCTTGGCAACGATATAAAAGATGAACTGCAAGCACTGCCTCACGTTAACCTTGTTAATTTTAACGGCGGTTTAGAATACGAAATTGGTATAGAAGTTAGCCCCGATAAACTGCGCGAATATGGCTTAACATTTAGAGATATTGCAGGCGCTGTACAAAACTTTTCGGCCAATATGTCGGCGGGGCAAATACGCTCTGAAAACGGTTATATTTCGATGCGTGTTGAAAAACAAGCCTACCGTGGCTTTGAGTTTGAAAAACTCCCCCTTATTACCCTTGCTGATGGCGCACAAATTTATTTAGGCGATGTAGCAACCATTAACGACGGCTTTGAAGAAGGCCTACAATATTCTAAATATAATGGTAAAAACTCACTCTCGTTTGAAGTAAATGCATCAAAAGATCAAGATATTACCGATGTCGCAAAAGTTCTTAAAAGCTACATGGCGGCTAAAGAGCCACTTTTACCTGCAGGCGTTAAGCTATCTCCTATTGTTGATTTAACTTACTACCTTGAAGGTCGACTTGATATGATGGTCGATAACATGATTTGGGGGGGCTTGTTAGTAATGATAGTGCTGGCACTATTTTTACCGTTACGCTTGGCATTTTGGGTAATGATGGGTTTACCGGTGTCTTTTCTAGGTGCCTTTTTGTTTATGCCCATTGGCTTTTTAGACGTAACAATTAACCTAGCCTCTCTTTTTGCCTTTATACTTGTGCTCGGAATTGTTGTTGATGACGCCATTGTTGTGGGCGAGTCAGCCAGTGCCGAAATAGAAAAATACGGCCACACACTTGATAACGTAGTACGCGGCGTAAAACGTGTTGCGATGCCAGCAACCTTTGGTGTACTAACAACTATTGCGGCATTTTTACCACAAACACTCGCAACCGGCCCTGGCGCTGCTTTTTCTAAGGCAATTGGTGGCGTTATTATTTTATGTTTGATTTTTTCACTCATTGAATCAAAACTAATTTTACCTGCGCATATTGCAGCAATGAATCCGCGTAAACCAAATCCTAAAAACCTATTACATCGCTTACGTATGGTAATTGATAGTGGTTTAAAAGGCTTTGTGAATAACTACTACCTTCCTTTTGTTAGCCGCTGTATTCACTACCGCTATACCGTAATTGTTGGCTTTATGTGTTTGCTTATTGTAAGCGCAGGTATGTTTGCAGGTGGTTTAGTTAAGTTTGTACCAAACCCTAAAATACCGCACGACTTTCCGCGTATTGATATAGAGATGAACCTTGCTTCATCTGAGCAAGCAACGCTTGAAACTGCACGTAAAATAGAAAGCGTGTTGTTAAAGGTCGATCAGCAACTACAAGAGCAATACGGTAAACCGATGATCCGCGATTTATCGGTAAGCCTGCGCGGACGAACTGAAGCAAATATTATGGCCATTTTGGTAGAGCCTGATTTACGCCCTATCGACACCTTTGCCCTAAGTGCATTATGGCGTGAGCAAATGCCCGCTTTACCAGGCATTAAAACCATGACCATTCAAGACAGTATAATGAATGGCGGTCGAGATGATGGCGACGTTAGCTTTAAACTTGAAGGCAAAAATGCTGACGAGCTAAAAGAAGTGGCTGGTAAATTAAAAGCCAAATTACAAACAATGGAAGGCGTTGGCGACGTAAATGATTCAATGCAAAGCGCTACCGACGAAGTGCAACTTGATTTAAAACCACTCGCTTACAGCATGGGTTTAACGCTTGCTGATGTCGCATCGCAAGTTAGCTTTAGTTACTACGGCTTAGAAGCGCAGCGAATATTGCGTGAAGGCGAAGAAATTAAAGTCATGATTCGCTATCCAGAAGACGAACGTAACTCAATAAGTGACATAGCAAGTGTGCGTATTATTACACCTACTGGCGCTGAAGTACCGCTAAGTGAAATAGCCGAAGTTAAGTTGGTTGACGGTGTAAACCGTATTCGCCGCGAAAACTCTAAACGTACTGTAAATGTATGGGCTGCGGTAAATACCGACCAAGCCGAACCATTTGCAATTGCAGAAGAAATTCGTGACGAATACTTACCAACATTACTTAAAAGCTACCCTGGCGTTACAAGTGATGTAGCTGGGCGCATTCAAGAAGAGATGGACAGCGCTTCAGAGCAGCTTCGTGACTTTGGTATATCAATGATGATTATATTTGCCTTGTTAGCCATTCCACTTCGCTCTTACTCGCAGCCACTTATTATAATGTCGGTTATTCCGTTTGGTGTAGTGGGCGCGATGTTTGGGCATATGATTTTAGGTATGACCATGAGTAGCTTATCGATGTTTGGCATTATTGCTGTAGCGGGTGTGGTCGTAAATGATTCCCTCGTTATGGTTGATTTTGTAAACAAAGCACGCGCTGAAGGTGTTGCGATTAAAGATGCTGTAATGCAAGCCGGTGCTCGTCGCTTTAGAGCTATATTACTCACCTCAATCACTACCTTTATTGGTGTAATGCCAATTATTTTTGAAACGAGTTTACAAGCTAAAATTGTTATCCCGATGGCTGTATCACTTGCTTTTGGTGTGTTATTTGCCACAGTAATTACACTGATACTTATACCGTGCCAGTATGTTGCACTAGAAGATGCTAAACGATTAGTACGTAAAATGCGTGGCAAGCCACCACTAGTAGATGCCCAACCAGCGCCTACTCACAGCTAAATTAAGTAACATCCCAACCAAAAAAGCTCGGCATATTATGCCGAGCTTTTTATTTTTAGCTTAAAAATGATATTCACCTATTTGCTAACAATACTTCTATTACTTATTTTTTAACACACAGGATAGCTTTGGCAACAGTCCTAATAATTGAGAGAAATATTGCTCGTTTTTTATCCCTAATACGTTATGGTATTTAAATAATAAATAGACATAATAAAATTAAGGAACAGCCATGAATACATCTCCCTCTGATCATATTCCTCAAGAAGCCTTTGATTGGTATGACGAATACGCCCACGGTTTAATGGACCGACGTACTTTTATGAAAAAACTCGGTGGCCTTGCTGCTCTTGGCTTTTCGATGGCTGTACTTACATCAGCATTATTACCTAACTATGCACTTGCTGAACAAGTATCGTTTAATGACGATGATATTAAAGCAACATACGAAGAATTCGATTCGCCAGACGGGCACGGTAAAGGCAAAGGTTACTTAGCAACCCCTAAAAACATAGAAGGTAAGCTCCCTGTTGTACTTGTGGTACACGAAAACCGTGGATTAAACCCATACGTAAAGGATGTAGCAAGACGCTTAGCGAAGGTAGGCTTTATTGCATTTGCACCCGATGCGCTATTTCCACTGGGTGGCTACCCTGGTAATGATGATGAAGGACGCGCTATGCAAAAAACCATGGATCGCGCTAAAATTCAAAACGATTTTGTAGCCGCAGCACACTTTTTAAAATCGCATGCTAACAGTAACGGTAAGTTAGGCGCTGTCGGTTTTTGTTTTGGCGGCTACATTGTTAATTATTTAGCGGCAGTAGATAGCAACTTAATCAGCGCCGGAGTGCCTTTTTACGGTACTCCAGCCAGTGAAAGTTTACGTAAAAATATTAAAGCACCATTAATGATTCAATTGGGCGAGCTAGATAAACGTGTAAACGCGTCTTGGCCACAGTACGAACAAGACTTAAAAGCTAATAACGTTGAATACACTATGCATATGTATAAAGGGGCAAATCATGGCTTTCATAACGACTCGACAGGTCGCTATGATAAAGACAATGCTGAGCTTGCATGGCAACGTACCGTTGAGTTTTTTAATAGAAAGCTAAGTTAGCGAATAAAAAATAATGCCACCAGTTCTAAGCTAGTGGCATTATTAAAAATACTTGGTTTTTTTATCAACTTTAAACTTTTTTGGTACGCATAACTAATAATGACAACAAAACGAGTAAATAAATACTTAAAGAGCCACCGCTACTAGAGCCATCTTTATTTTCGACTTTTGCAATTTTTTCTTCTTTAACACGTGTTTTAAACCTTACTAGTTCTGCATCTAAATTAGTACTCATATCACTAACCGCTAGATTAAAGCCCTCTGCCGACTTTTCAGATAACGTTTCATCAATACCGATTGCTGTTGTTCTTTTTTCAAGCTTACTTATACCAGGTGCTCTAAATAGCATTTTTCTACTTTTAATATCAAAAACAGCTGTATCCACAAAGGTTTGAATTGTATTTTCATTACCTGGAATAACGTACATACCCACTATTGTCCAATAAAGTAAGGCTGCATTATTTTCATACGATTGCGTAACTTGATCATATGAAACCAGTGCCATTACATCTACATCGTAAAGCCTCCCGACTTGCTCGAGTGTTGCAAAACCTTCACCTCGTTTTAAATAGGTACTTGGTATAACTTCAATGCGGTCAATGTAATCATATTGTAGAAATGACTTTTTTACTTTTTCGAGTAACTCAACTTGGTTTTGGGTCTCTAACCCGTCTGGCTGCCAGTTTTTAGACGGTACAAATGCAATTCCAACAGTAACAGGGAGTTTTAAAACAGGTATTTCAGGTTTATAGGTAGAGCGACTTTGTTGATCAGGATATAAGAAATCCATTAAGCTACTAGATTGCGTATTTTTACCTGTATTGTTACTCACAAACGAACTACAAGAAGCAAGTAAGGTCGCCATAAAAATGATTATATATTTATTAAATCTCACATTTATTCCTTTTTATTTTTAATTTAATTCAGTTACGTGCCAAAGCTCACCCGATGGTCCCCATAAGTAAATAACGCTACCCCAAGGTTCTTGTTTTATACCCTCAAAGCGGATATCAAAACCGTTTAAATTACTAATGAGTTCGTATGCTTCATCTATATTTAACACACAAAGTTGCAGCATTAAGTTTTCAGCAAACGTTTTATTATAATAACGCTGTAAAAATAACGTACATTCGCCAAAAGTACACACGCATAAATCATTTGAGGCATCTTCAATCTTAAATCCAAGCGCTTTATAAAAGCGCTGAGATTGCTCATAATTTTTACAGGGAATAAAAATTCTAATATCATCAACTTGCATAACTCTTCCTTAATTAGCTCAGTACGCTTTTATCAATAATTCCTTTATTGACCAACTGCTGCAAAATAGCTTGGGATTTTGCTCTGCATACATCACGTAGTAAACGCACCGCAGGGGTTATTGACTGCCTACTTGGGCAAATAAGCCAAAGTTCACCATTAACATGTTGATAATTTGGCATTACAGTAACCACCCTGTCATTGAGTAAATCATCAGCCATATCAAGAGCCGACTTTACAGCTAAGCCCTTACCCGCAACGCACCAGCGCCTGACTAAATCGCCATCGTTTGAGGCGCGCCTGCCATCCATTTTAACTTTATATTTTGATTCACCATCGGTGAATTCCCACGTATTATTTATAATATCCTGCAACTGATAAAACAAACCTTGATGCGACGCTAAATCATCAGGATGCACGGGAGTCCCGTTTTGTAAGAGGTATTCGTGAGTTGCACATAATAAGCGCGGTACGTTACAAATTTTAAAACCATAAACGCTAGCATCATTAGGCGAGCCATAACGAAGTGCTATATCAACTGAGTCACGATAAAAGTCGATATTACTATCACTTATATGGGTTCTTAAACTTAGCTTTGGATAAGTGTCCATGAGTTCATCAATCCATGGGATCACCAAGTTACGCCCTAAGTCAGATGAAAGTGCAACACGCAATTCGCCTTCTATTTCGTCGTGTTCACCTTTAAGGTTTTGTTTTGCGAGCTCAAGCACTGCTAAAGCCTGTTCACATTGTGGTATGTAGCGCTCCCCAGCAGCCGACAACCTCAAATGACGTGTGGTACGAACAAACAGCTCGCTACCAAGCGCTGACTCCACGCGTTTAATAGCGGCGCTTGCTGTGGCTGTACGCATATCTAACTTAGCAGCTGCTAGCGTAATACTTCTAAACTCAGCGACTTTTAAAATAAGTTTTAAATCTTCTATGTTCATATTATCTATTTATATTTGATAATGATTCAATAATTATGCTGTTTATCTAATGCAAAGCAAGCTGTATTATCTTCGCATAAAGTAATTAACACGTACTTTTAATCGCAAACCCTATAACTTTTGGAGATTAAAAATGGCTCACCCAATTATTAATGACTTAGAAAAACGCTACACTGCAAAACGTTACGACGCCACTAAGCGCGTATCGCAAGACGATTTAGCCGTTATTTATGAGGCTATGCGATTGTCTCCTTCATCTATTAACTCGCAGCCTTGGAAGTTTATAGTTATTGAATCTGATGAGGCTAAAGAGCGTATGCATAGTACATTTGCTAATAAATTTGCGTTTAACCAGCCACACATTAAAACAGCTTCGCATATAATATTATTTGCTCACAACCCTAAATATACCCGCGATGATTACGCACAAATCATTGATGCAGATATTAAAAATGGTCGTACTAAAGCAGAAAATCGCGAACAAGCTTTTGGTGCTTACGCGTTTGTTGATATGAATACTGATGAGCAAGGCGTTAATGAAGAGTGGACTAAAGCACAAACTTACATTGCACTGGGTAACACTATGCATGCAGCTGCACGCTTAGGTGTTGACTCTACTCCAATGGAAGGCGTAGATGCCGAGCTGATTGGCGAAGTTTTTGAAAAAGAACTTGATGGTTACGTGTGCGACGTAGCATTAGTACTTGGCTATCACGATAGCGCAGAAGACTATAATGCTAAATTACCTAAATCTCGCTTGGCAAAAGAGCAAGTTATTCAGGTTTTATAAGTAATACGTTATAAACTTAAATGATAACAATATTAAAAAACCACTTATTTAAATAAGTGGTTTTTTGCTTTAAAGCAGTTTAACTTACTTGAAGCTGCGCAGCTTGAATGTATTGCACTAAATCTTCAATAGAAACCACGGTCATATTATGTTTATTAGCATAATCACTCACCTCAGGTAAGCGCGCCATTGAACCATCTGGATTTGTAAGTTCGCAAATTACGCCAAATGGTTTTAAGCCGGCAAGTTGCATTAAATCAACTGATGCTTCGGTATGACCACGACGAACTAATACTCCACCCGTTTGTGCTTTTAAACCAAATACATGCCCTGGGCGCGATAAATCACTTGGTTTGGCGTTATCGGTTGTCGCTGCTTTTATAGTAGTTACTCTATCAGCAGCAGACACACCTGTTGTAACACCATGCTTAGCTTCAATAGTGACTGTATAAGCGGTGTTATTTTGACTTGTGTTGTTGGTTACCATTTGCGGTAAGTCGAGCTGTTTAATGCGCTCCTCCCCCATGCATAAGCAAACAATACCGCTGCCTTCGCGGATCATTTCGGCCATTTGAGAAGTCGTTAAATGCTCAGCTGAAAATACAAAGTCGCCTTCATTTTCACGGTTTTCATCATCAACAACAAGTACGCCTTGCCCTTGCTGTAGTGCAGCAATTGCGCTTTGTACGCGGATATGGCTTTCGCCGAATTGAGTAAGTAGAGACTGAATCATCATTATATTCCAAATAAAAAATAATAGATTCAGGACTGTGAAAGGATCAGTAATACATCGCTTTAAATTTAAAACGATCACTACCAAAATAGCTTAAATAAAATAACAAAAAGCACGCAGCAAAAAGCAGCGCACACTGTTATACCAACGGCATTAAATCAGTAACCTATTATAGCGCTAAAAAAATAGCTCACTTAACGCGATACAATGATCGTGTCTTTAATAAAATTGGTATTAGTATAATAAGCCATATTCTCTTTCATCCGGACTGTAACCGTCGGCTCTGGCATCTCACCAGATCTGCTGACCTTTACTGAACCTAGGTTAAATAAAGCGCTCGCGGGCTCGTTTAAGTTATAAATAACATTAAACATACCGCCGGTGGGGAATTTCGCCCCGCCCTGAGAATGTACTTTTATAACTAAAGCGCTATAAAAGCGGGCTTATTATACCCTTTAACTTAATTACTTATCAAAGGTAAGTGAATAAACTTCTAACAAAGCTCGGTATTTAATGAGGCTTTGACTACTTTACCTTCATTTATGTCAGCGGTGATTGTACAAGTAGCGCCGTTTACTAAATTTAAGTTAGGTGGAGCATGACCAATATCGGCATCAATAATCACAGGAAATAAACACCCACCTAGTGCAACATCAAGCGCGTGGCGGTAATCAAAAGAAGCATCTTGACCTTGAGTGATCACGCTGCGACCAATAATAATACCGTTTATATCGTCAAATATACCTGCTAATTTTAATGAAAGTAAAAACCGTGCAACGGTTGTTGGCGTCAGCTCTGAGTTTTCTAGGTATAAAATAAGCCCTTCGGGTGCACTGTGTTTTTTAAATTCATGTAGTGCCAAAAATGGAGAGTCGAGTAATAAGCCGACTGTATCTAAGCACCCACCAAATAAACGACCCGACATTTCAATAGTGCGTGCATCAAAGTAATTTAAACACTGCCACTGAGTAACTTCTGTGTGTTCAAACAATGCATTTGGGTTTTGTACGTAATCAGGTCTATTTTTTTGATAATGCGATGACGGTGCTTGCTCAAATTTGCTACCTGCTTCATAACTTAGTGTTTCAAATATTTGCAGGCAATAAGGACTTTTTTCGTCAGGATGTAACTGCATAAGATTAGCGCTGTGTAGTGTTGCCCATTGGCATTTTGCCGTGAGTGCGCATGCAATGGTGCTTACATCAGAGAACCCAACTAACCATTTAGGCTTTGCTTCTTTAATTGCATTAAAATCAAGTAGGGGCAGTATTTCCATTGCAAGCTCGCCACCAAATGGAGGCATAATTGCATCTATCTCATCATCTAATAAAAAACCCATTAACTGCTGAGCGTGCGCTTTAGCGTTAAGCTGTCCATGCGGTTTGCTTTGACGTAAAAACTCTCCTTCAACAACATCATACCCTCGATGTTTTAATCCATTAATAACAATGTCTAATCGTGCATGGTACTTTTCTTTAAGGCCTGATGAAAGTGAACAAATTGCTATTTTTGATCCTACTTTTAAAGGCGCTGGGTAAAGTATATTAGCCATATATTTTCCTTTTTAGAGAATACGTTAATACCAATTACATTAAATCAGCGAGTTATTTGATGCGCTAAATGCTCATGTTTTTAGTAAATTGATATAAGTACCTACTATACCAACATAGACCATATTTATAGAACATGAATACTGTACAAACGCGCCTACCATTAAAGGTTAAATTATAGACATAAAAAAACCGATGTAATTACATCGGTTTTTATTTAAAAACGTTAAAGTGAGTTATGCGTTAAAGATACTCAACTTCAATAATTTCGAACTCAACAATACCTTTTGGCGTTTGAATAGACACTGCGTCGTCCATTTGTTTACCAATTAAGCCACGTGCAATCGGTGAGTTAACAGATATTAAGTTGTTTTTAATATTTGCTTCGTCATCGCCCACAATACGGTATTTTACTTCAGCATCGGTTTCTATATTTACAATAGTCACCGTAGTGCCAAAAATAACTCTACCGGTATTTGGCATTTTAGTTACGTCGATAATTTGAACATTTGAAAGTTTAGCTTCAATTTCTTGAATACGCCCTTCACAAAAACCCTGTTGCTCACGCGCAGCGTGGTATTCAGCGTTTTCTTTTAAGTCACCGTGTTCACGCGCAACAGCAATGTCGGCGATAATTTTAGGACGGGTAACTGTTTTTAATTCGTTAAGCTCTTTACGCAGTAAATCTGCGCCACGAACTGTCATCGGAATTGATTGCATACTTTTCTCACTTAACACCAAGGCCCTAGTTGGCCTTGGCACATTTCCTTAGTTCAATCGCAGATGTAGCTCTTGAACTGACGTCACTTTGCTGCGGTCATCTGCTTTATTAGCAGTACAGTTAGCGAATGCCGCGTTCAAGGTTGTCGTATAGTTGGTTTTATTTTGCAATGCACCACGACGTAACACCTTCGAATCTTCGATCGCTTGGCGACCTTCGGTGGTATTAACGATATAGCTGTACTCTTTATTCTTGATATAATCAAGAATATGCGGGCGGCCTTCATATACTTTGTTTACACGTCGTACTTCAATGCCAGCTTCTTCAAGAGCTTGTGCCGTGCCACCAGTTGCGTCAAGTTCAAAACCTAAGTCGGTCATGATTTTGGCTAATTCAACAATACGTGGCTTATCGCTATTACGAACAGATAATAGCGCGCGACCACCGCGTGGTAAAGTGTTGCTTGCACCTAATTGTGCTTTTGCGAATGCTTCGGCGAAAGTATCACCAACACCCATCACTTCACCTGTTGAACGCATCTCAGGACCACGGATTGGATCCACACCCTGAAACTTAGCAAATGGTAAAACAACTTCTTTAACGCTGTAGTAAGGAGGGATCACTTCTTTAGTAATACCTTGGCTTGCTAAAGACTGCCCAGCCATACAACGTGCAGCTACTTTTGCAAGCGCCACACCGGTTGCTTTTGATACAAACGGTACAGTACGTGCAGCACGCGGGTTAACTTCAATTAAGTACACTTTGTCTTCTTTAACTGCAAACTGTGTATTCATCAAGCCAACAACACCAAGTTCAAGCGCCATGTCGGTTACTTGCTTGCGCATTACGTCTTGCACTTCTTGTGATAAAGAATGTGCTGGTAATGAACAGGCTGAGTCACCCGAGTGAACACCCGCTTGCTCAATGTGCTCCATAATACCGCCGATAATTACTTGCTCGCCGTCACAAATTGCGTCAACGTCAACTTCAATCGCGTTATCTAAGAAACGATCCAGTAATACAGGTGCTTCGTTTGATGCTTGTACAGCTTCGGTCATGTAGCGACGTAAATCATCTTCGTCGTATACAATTTCCATCGCACGACCGCCTAGTACATACGACGGGCGTACTACTAACGGGAAGCCAATTTCAACTGATTTAAGTAAGGCTTCTTCGGTTGAAGTTACTGTTGCATTTTCTGGCTGAAGTAAGTTTAAACGCTCAACAAGTTGTTGGAAACGTTCGCGGTCTTCTGCACGGTCAATCGCATCAGGTGAAGTACCAATCACTGGTACGCCATTGGCTTCAAGCTCACGCGCTAGCTTAAGTGGTGTTTGACCACCGTACTGTACGATAACGCCTTTTGGCTTTTCAACACGTACGATTTCGAGTACGTCTTCAAGCGTAATTGGTTCAAAGTATAACCTGTCAGATGTATCGTAATCGGTAGATACCGTTTCAGGGTTACAGTTAACCATAATAGTTTCGTAACCGTCTTCGCGAAGCGCAAGCGAGGCATGTACACAACAGTAATCAAACTCAATACCTTGACCGATACGGTTTGGACCACCACCAATAACCATGATTTTATCACGATCTGTTGGGTTAGCTTCACACTCTTCATCGTAAGTTGAGTACATGTAAGCAGTGTCTGAGCTAAATTCTGCAGCGCACGTATCAACACGTTTGTATACTGGCACGATGTTTAATAAATGACGTTTTTTACGAATTTCAGCTTCAGATACACCTGCAATTTCTGCTATACGCGGATCTGCAAAGCCTTTACGTTTAAGTTTACGTAGGAAGTCAGCATTTAAACCCGCCATGCCTACTTTCGCTATTTTTGCTTCGTCTTTTAAAATGTCTTCTATTTGTACTAAGAACCAGCGGTTAACTTTAGTCAGTTCGTAAACATCATCAACACTCATGCCATGGCGCATTGCATCGGCAATGTACCAAATACGCTCAGCGCCTGGCTCGCGTAGTTCACGAATGATTTTTTCTTTTGCTTTAGGGTCATCAAGCGCAACTATCGGATTAAATCCCGTTGCACCCACTTCAAGACCACGTAATGCTTTTTGCAACGACTCTTGTTGGTTACGACCAATTGCCATTACTTCGCCAACTGATTTCATTTGCGTAGTTAAACGGTCGTTTGCACCGGCAAATTTTTCAAAGTTAAAGCGAGGAATTTTTGTAACAACGTAATCGATCGAAGGCTCAAAAGACGCGGGAGTTTTGCCACCAGTAATGTCGTTTTGAAGCTCGTCAAGCGTATAACCTACTGCTAGTTTTGCTGCAATTTTAGCAATTGGGAAACCCGTTGCTTTTGATGCTAATGCAGATGAACGTGATACACGTGGGTTCATCTCAATGATAACCATACGGCCATCTTCAGGATTAATACCAAACTGCACGTTAGAACCACCAGTTTCTACACCAATTTCACGTAATACTGCCATAGAGGCGTTACGCATAATTTGGTATTCTTTGTCGGTTAGCGTTTGCGCTGGTGCAACGGTGATTGAATCGCCAGTGTGAACACCCATAGGGTCAAAGTTTTCAATGGTACAAACAATAATACAGTTGTCGTTTTTATCACGTACAACTTCTGTTTCGTACTCTTTCCAACCAATCAGTGATTCATCAATTAGTAATTCGTTCGTTGGCGATAAATCTAAGCCTCGTTCACAAATTTCTTCAAACTCTTCTAAGTTATACGCCACACCGCCGCCGGTGCCGCCCATAGTAAAAGAAGGCCTGATAATACATGGTAAACCAATGCGCGTTATGATGTCTTTGGCTTCATCCATAGAGTGAGCAATCTCAGCACGAGGACATTCAAGACCAATATTTTTCATTGCTACGTCAAAGCGTTCACGGTTTTCTGCTTTGTCGATTGCATCAGCCGTTGCACCAATTAGTTCAACGCCATGTTTAGCCAATACACCGTGCTTGTCTAGTTCAAGCGCACAGTTTAATGCCGTTTGACCACCCATTGTAGGCAGTACTGCATCTGGCTTTTCTTTTTCAATAATTTTTTCTACCACTTCCCAGTGAATAGGTTCGATGTATGTTGCATCGGCCATATCAGGGTCGGTCATGATAGTTGCAGGGTTTGAGTTAACTAATATAACTCTGTAGCCTTCTTCTCTAAGTGCTTTACACGCTTGAGCACCAGAGTAGTCAAATTCACAAGCTTGACCAATTACAATTGGGCCTGCGCCTAAGATAAGAATGCTTTTTATGTCGGTACGTTTTGGCATTATTACTCCAGTTAAATTAGTGTTTACGCGCTTGCATCAAATCGATGAAGTGGTCAAATAATGGGGCTGCATCGTGCGGACCAGGGCTTGCTTCAGGGTGACCCTGGAAGCTAAACGCAGGTTTATCTGTACGATGAATACCTTGAAGCGTTCCGTCAAATAACGATTTGTGCGTGGCACGAAGCGTACTTGGCAGGCTTGACTCTTGAGCTGCAAAACCATGGTTTTGAGCTGTGATCATAACTACATCGCGGTCTAGGTCTTTAACTGGGTGGTTAGCGCCGTGGTGGCCAAATTTCATTTTTTCTGTTTTAGCACCTGAGGCAAGGGCTAATAACTGATGACCTAAACAGATACCAAAAATTGGTGTGTCGGTTTCTAAAAAGGTTTTAATTGCATCAATAGCGTAAGTACATGGCTCAGGATCGCCAGGGCCATTAGATAGGAAGATACCATCAGGGTTTAAAGCCAGTACGTCAGCGGCAGAGGTTTGCGCTGGTACTACTGTAAGTTTACAGCCACGGTCTACAAGCATACGTAAAATATTACGCTTTACACCGAAGTCGTAGGCAACAACATGAAACTTTTCATCAGCAGCATCAAGGGTTTTAAATCCTTCGCCTAATGTCCAGCTTGATTCGCGCCACTCAAAATTTTCCTTGGTTGAGACAACTTTTGCTAAATCCATACCTTTTAAGCCTGGGAAGGCTTGCGCGGCTTGCGCGGCTTGTAGCGCTTTATTTTCGTCTAGCTCGTCGCCAGCAATAATACACCCGTTTTGTGCGCCTTTATCACGCAAAATTCGAGTTAACTTTCTGGTGTCGATGTCCGCAATACCTAAAATATTACGTTCTTTTAAGTAATCATCTAACGATTGCTCGTTACGAAAATTACTTGCTAGCAGTGGCAAATCACGGATCACTAGGCCTTTAGCCCAAATTTGATTCGCTTCTTCGTCTTCGCTGTTGGTACCCGTATTACCGATATGTGGGTACGTCAAAGTTACGATTTGTTCCGCGTATGATGGATCAGTCAAAATTTCTTGATAACCAGTCATAGACGTATTGAATACTACTTCACCGACTGACATGCCGTCAGCGCCGATTGCAGTACCGCGAAACACTGTGCCGTCTTCTAGGACTAACAGAGCGGATTTAGTCAAGTTAAACCTCCTAACAGTAAAAAACGGGAGTAAGCAATTGCTTAACACCCCGCCAATACCCAGAGGGATCGTCAAAACCAGATTTTTGTGAGCTTAAATTGTTTTACGCAGTCTTAAATGATGCAGATGTAAAGCATTCAACCTTCAATCATTTTTTCTTGCCTAAAACTATTTTTATTCCCACTGAAACCCCGGATTTACTAGCCACTTGGGTATAATTGGAAACACGCATTTAGTAATTTTTGGCAAATTGGCTGCATATTACATTAAGTTAGCTTTTAGGTCTAATATTATTTAGTAAATTGTTACAAACAAGTCACTGTAGGCAAAATTAGACCCAAACAGTTAAAAAAGTAACTAAACTACTTCAGATCTAGTACATCTTGCATATCATAAAGTCCTACAGGTTTATTTTTCAACCAGCTTGCAGCCCTTACAGCACCTAGAGCGAATGTCATTCTTGAACTTGCTTTATGGGTTAATTCGAGTCTTTCGCCCATTGTGGCGAAGTACGCGGTGTGTTCACCTACTATATCGCCCCCTCTTAGCACTGAATAGCCAATTTCATTTTGCGATTTAGCTGTCTCCACTTGGCTTCGGTCGTATACGGCAACCTCGTCGTGGTCCCAGCCTTTAGCCTGTGCAATTGATTCGCCAATGGCTAATGCTGTGCCCGATGGCGCATCGATTTTATGACGATGATGCGTTTCAAATATTTCAATATCTAAATCGTCACCAAATTTGGTCGCTGCGGTTTGCACAAGGTTCAGTAATACATTGACTCCAACACTGTAGTTTCTAGCAAACACAATAGGAATATGCTTAGCGGCATCGTGTAAAAGTGCCATATCGTCGCTTGTTAAACCCGTTGTACCAATAACCATAGGGATTTTTTGTGCTACAGCGGTTTTTAAATGGTTTTTCATACCAGCGGGAAGCGTAAAGTCGATTAAAACATCTACATTATCTATTGTGGTTTCTTCGCTAAAGCTAACACTGTTATCGGCTGCGCTATTTACTTGATTTACATTAATACCTAATAACGATGAACTGCTACGAACGTATGCACCTGTAAGTTGTGTTTGCTCTTTAATTGTCGCTGCTTCTAATAGAGCTAAGCCCATTCTGCCATTAGCACCAAAAACGCCTATTCGATTTGTAGTCATTGTTTTTACCTAATTTAAATTTGAATCCGTTTTTTACTAATCTGAGTATATATCCGGAGCATTGCAAATACGCGCTTGGGCATTTTTATGCAGTTGGACAAATATTAATCGCTGAAAATAGCGTTACTTTGTAGATATTATCTAAAAGTCATGCAATAGTCAGGTGACCTTTTAATTTAATAATAATAACAATACCAGTTTACTTTAGCCATCTATACATTTAAACTTCTCTTTCGCGTCGATTTGGTCTTTGGCTTGCGGGCGCTGCACTCTCCTAATTTTGTTAATGATTAACATAGTAGGTAGATTTGCTAAATTCAGCTAAAAGAGGAATTTTTGGCTGTTGTAAATTAACTGGTTTCGAGGATTATGATGCAGCCATCATTTAACAAAAACAAAGCAATACTTTCTTTACTACCCCTTTTAACCTTTGTAGCACTATTTTTGGGCTCTGGTTTATATTTACAATCGCAAGGGGTTGACTACGCTTTTTATCAACTTCCTGCTCCAGTGGCTATATTACCCGCCATTATGCTTGCGTTTATTTTAAATAAAGGCACAGTAAACGAGTGTGTAGAGACCTTTATTAAAGGTGCCGGACACAACAATATTATTACCATGTGTTTAATTTACTTACTTGCAGGTGCGTTTTCTGCCGTTGCCAGTGCAACTGGTGGTGTAGATGCGGTAGTAAATGCTGGATTATCACTTATTCCTCCTGCGTTATTGCTCCCTGGCTTATTTTTAATTGCAGCGGTTGTATCAACAGCTATGGGGACGTCAATGGGAACAATCGGTGCCATTGGGCCTATTGCTTATGCGGTATCAATTAAAACCGGTATAGATCCAGCATTAATGGCAGGTACGATTGTATCTGGCGCTATGTTTGGCGATAACCTATCAATTATTTCCGACACCACTATTGCAGCCACACGAACGCAGGGCTGTGAAATGAAAGACAAGTTTAAAGAGAATCTTAAAATTGCAGTACCTGCTGCAATACTAACTATTGGCTTGTTGTTTTACTTAACACCTGCAGCACAAGTAGTTGAGACCAAAGATTACGATATTTGGTTAGTACTTCCTTATGCCTTTATTTTAGTGTTAGCAGTTGCTGGCTTGAACGTATTTGTAGTGTTGTTTAGCGGTATTATTTTTGCTGCATTAATGGGCTTTACAGGAAGTTATGAAGGCGCAAGCTTTGTAAAAGATATTTACAAAGGCTTTACCGATATGCAGGAAATATTTTTACTATCAATGTTTATTGGTGGCTTATCTGAATTTATTCGTATTAACGGTGGCCTTGATTTCATTGCCCAAAAAATTCAAGCCATAACTAAAATCATCGCAAAATGGCACCGTAAAGTGGCCGATCAATTAGGTATTGCAGCATTGGTTATGACAAGTAATATGTGTATTGCCAATAATACCGTATCAATTATTGTTGCTGGCCCTATTGCTAAAAAACTAGCAGATGACGGTGAAATAAGCGGTAAACGTTCAGCTAGTTTGCTAGATATTTTTGCTTGTGTAACACAGGGTTCATTGCCTTATGGCGCACAAGCCTTATTACTGGGCGCTACTTTTAAAATAAGCCCGTGGGAAGTATCAACGTCTTCTTATTACTGTTTTATTTTAGCATTTACGGCGATTACTATTATTTGTTTGCGCCGTAATAAAGCGTAATAAATTGAGTCATTACATGTTGCAGTTTATTAAGTAAGCTGCAACATGTGTTAAATTAGCGATCAACAAATCAATCTCTTCTGCTATAATTGCCGCTTCCGCGTGTCACTAAAATTATAGTTATTAAACAGTTATGAAATTTAAAAAATTACTCCCTTTTATTACCCTTACTTCTCTAGCTTTATCATCGTCAGCTTTCGCTGCCAATTGGAGCAGTACAGCAGTACATATAAATAATGGCAGCCAAAAAAATCCATTCACTGAGCAAGAATCAGACACCACTGTTTACTCGCTTCAACATGCATCGGGCTATGACTACGGCGATAATTTCTTTTTTATTGATTACAGTAAAGACGATATAGATGACGGTTACCAAGATGCTGATTTTTATGGTGAGTGGTACTCAACGGTTAGCTTATCTGCCATCACTGGTAAGCAAATTGGCTCTGGCGCATTATTAGATGTTGGCCTAACGGGCGGTATTAACGTTGCTGGTGATGCAAAAGTAATGAAGTATCTACCAGGTGTAAAATTAAGCTGGGATGTACCTGGGTTTAACTTTTTTCAAACGCTGTTCACAGCCTACATTGACGATAGTGAAGGTGTAGCAAAAGGCGGCGCACCTATCGAAACTAATAGCTGGATGCTTGATGTAGCTTTTGAATATCCTTTCACTATTGGCTCACAAAAGTTTAGCTTTAAAGGCCACGCTGAATACATCGCAGAGCGTGAAGATGAATTTGGTAACGATGTACAAGCTTGGATACTAGCACAGCCTATTTTAGTGTGGGATATGGGTCACGCCCTTCAAATGAAAGAAAACACACTACTGCTGGGAATGGAATTACAATACTGGCACAACAAATTAGGTACTGAAGTCACTGAATCGGTACCACAAATCCATATTGAGTGGACATTTTAAGCTTCAACAATCAGCTCTTTACTCAGTAGTAATAAGCGAAGCACTATTTTAGCTTCGCTTTTTTTCGTCCACGTAAAACATTTAATTGAACAGGTTTAAATACTTAGTTATTGTTGTACTTCTTTTTAAGCCAAGCGCTCGCCTTTAATAGGAGTAACTGAATGTCGTCGATTAAAGTTATTTGTTTCTCTACATTATTAGTACTAACAAACAATGCCTTAGCTGGCACTTCTCAAGATACATCCGCCCTTTCTTATGATGCACTATTAAGCAATTACGAATACGACTTTAAGGTAAATTACTTTGCACTTGAGTCGCAAAAACAATCATTAAAAATGGCTTATATTTACTTAAAGCCTACTAAAGCCGGTATGCCTACAGTTACACTTATGCATGGCAAAAATTTTAACGCTGACTACTGGACTACAACCGCTCAGTGTCTGCAATCTTTAGGTTACGGCGTATTAATCCCTGATCAAATTGGTTTTGGCAAGTCGTCTAAGCCAACTAATTACCAGTATTCGTTTGCGACGCTTGCTCATCATACTCACGCGTTAATAGATTCTCTTAATATTAAAGAGTCGATTGTACTTGGGCACTCTATGGGCGGGATGCTAGCGAGTCGTTTTACATTAATGTACCCAAACGCCACTAAAAAGCTAATTTTATTAAACCCTATTGGGCTTGAAAACTACTTGCAGTATGTTGATTACAAAGATACTAATTTTTTCTATAAAAACGAGCTTTCAAAAACACCTGAAGGTGTAAAAAAATATCAGCAAAAAAATTACTACGATGGTAAGTGGAATACAACATATTCAGCCTTAACTGACTTTATAACAGGACAAATACAAGGCCCAGATAAAGAACAAATGGCATGGGTGAATGCAAAAACATACGATATGATTTTCACTCAACCTGTAATAACCGAATTTAAAGATTTAACTGTGCCGGTTAAATTAATTATTGGTACACGCGATAGAACCGGTCCAGGCCGTAACTGGAAAAAAGATGATGTTGATTACGAGCTTGGTCGATACGATAAATTAGGCAAACACGCTGCAACACTTATTCCTGACGCACAATTATTCGAACTAGATAACTTAGGGCACCTGCCGCACATTGAAGATTTTGAACGCTTTAAAAATGTATTACAAAAAGCGCTTACAACTAAATAAAGGTAAGTACTGAATACAAAAACCCCTGTAAGTAATTACTCACAGGGGTTTTTATTTAGTAATTAAACTAAATTATACCAATCTGCTTATATATGGGGTCTATTTAACGTTAAGAAAATTACGCTAGGACTAGGCAAAAATTTTTGTATCTAGTTGTTCTAAATAAAAAATTTTTAACGACGTTATAGTGAAATTTAATTCGTTAAATTGATCAAAGATTTATGCAGGTTGGTATTACAACTTACATTGTGGGTTTTTACCCTGTGCTTTAGCTGTACTTTGCTCACTAAGTGCTTTACTCATTTGTGCCTGTAAGTCTTTAATACGACTGCTTGGCGCTGGGTGAGTTGATAAAAACTCAGGTGTTGTACCACTACCTGCTGCACTCATATTTTGCCAAAGGGTTACTGATTCTTGTGGATTAAAGCCTGCTTCAGCCATTAAATCTAAGCCAATTTCATCAGCTTCTGACTCGTGCGAACGGCTAAATGGCAAAACAACACCATACTGTGCGCCTAAGCCTAGACCCTGCATAATTTCATTACGGTATTGAATGTTACCCATTTCAAGTGCTGCACTACCAAGTTGCATACCGGTATCTAAAATAGAGCTTTGTGAAACACGCTCATTAGAATGATCAGCAATTACGTGCCCTACTTCGTGCCCTAGCACTGTTGCTAGTTGGTCTTGATTGGTGGCTATTTTTAATAAGCCCGTATGAACCCCAATGTAACCTCCAGGTAGTGCAAAAGCGTTAGCAGATTCATCTTCAAATACAACCACTTCCCAATTTTGTGACGCGTATTCTTTTGGTAATACAGCCACTACTTTTTCAGCAATGCAATTTACATATGCATTTGTTTTTGCATCTTTATTAATTGGTTGGTTTTTTTTCATATCTGCAAAACTAGCAGTGCCCATTTCACTCATTTGTTGATCTGAGTAAAGCGCTATTTGAGTGCGTCCTGTTGGTGACGTTTTACAACCGGCTAAAACGGCTGTCGCTAATACTACAAGTACTAGTTTTTTCATGATAATTCTCTTAAGTAATCAATTTTTTATTGCTTGTAGAATAGCAAACACAGTACCAATTTAAAATATTTGCTTTATATACCTTTATACTAAAAAGATGCGATAAGACGATAAACTTAGCAGGCAAACTAAGTTTATCCAAATACAATGCCCTGTTACACTATAGCCCTTGTTTTTAGTGATTGTTGAGTTTACACATGGACGCCTCAGCCTCGTCTTTTAATACCCGTATTTTATTGCCTTTATTAGCCAGTATCGTGGCGATTACTCCTTTGGCTATTGATATGTATTTGCCCGCCATGCTGGTAATTGCAAGCGATTTACAAACTAATATGCCAAATGTACAAATATCGTTGAGTATTTACTTAGCGGGTTATTCATTGGGGATGTTATTTTTTGGCCCTATTGCCGATCAAATTGGCCGCCGTAAGCTCGCACGTATTGGCTTAACCCTATTTGGCGCAAGCTCACTTGCACTCGCATTTACAACCGAAATCCATGCGTTTTGGACTCTTAGAGCAGTGCAAGCATTTACGGGAGCTGCAGCTACCGTAGTCGTACCAGGTATTATTCGCCATATTTATCAGCAAAATACAGCTAAGGGAATGTCGTATGTGTCGATGATCATGATGGTAGCACCGTTAGTAGCCCCCTCTGTTGGTTCGTTTATTTTAGGGTTTTCTGTTTGGTCAACCATATTCTTGGTGCTTGCTGGGTATAGCTTTTTTATATTGGCGTTTGTGCAAGTGTATCTAATCGATATTCCTATTCACAAAAACGAAAAAAAGGGGCTCGCTCTATTTTTTGATAGCTATAAAACAGTACTCAGTAATAAAGACGCACGTGCGGATATACTCAGTTCTATGTTTGTATCGTTTGGATTTTTTTGCTTTTTAACCTCAGTACCTTTTATATATTTGGATTTATATGAAGTATCAGAACAATTATTTGGTGTGTTATTTGCGTTTAATGTAATGGCGCTGATGTTTGGTAACTTTTTAAATACGCGAATTGTACCAAGGCTGGGCTCTCGAAAAATGCTCTATATTGGGCTTGTATGTGGGTTTGTATCGGGGCTTGCGCTGTTAACATTTAGCTTATTGCACTTATCACTTTATTATATTGTGGCTGCTATTGCGCCATTAATGATGAGTTTAGGTGTCACTGCAAGTAATGCTGATTCGCTAATATTAATGAAGTTTGAAAGAAACACAGGTACAGCAACGGCCGTAATTGGCACACTTCGTTTTGGTAGTGGTGCATTAGTTGGCCCGCTACTCGCCATTATGCACGCAAAAAGCGCAGTGCCATTTTCAAGTTTAATGTTTAGTGCTGTATTACTCACTATGCTCGTACAGCTAATTCACTATAAAAAAGACAAAAAAAATGCCTCAATATGAGGCATTTTTATCAAAGCTAATAATCTTAAATTAATTAAGCGTCAGCAGCTTTAGAAACCATAACCATTGCAGGGCGTAATAAACGACCATTCAATGTGTAACCTTTTTGCATAACAGCAAGTACTGTATTAGGTGTTACATCGTTACTTGGTTGAATTGACATTGCTTGATGAAAATCTGGATTAAACTGCTCACCTTGTGGGTTTACAATTTCAACACCAAATTTAGAAACAGCGTCATTAAAGCTCTTAACCGTCATATCGATACCTTCAAGCAACGGCTTTAGTGTCTCATTTTCTTTATCAGAAAATTCAATAGCACGTTCAAGGTTATCAATTACAGGTAGCAATTCGTTAGCAAATTTTTCTAGTGCAAATTTATGCGCTTTTTCTACATCTTGTGCGGCACGACGACGAATATTATCTACATCTGCTGCGGCACGAACAACGCCGTCTTTTTGATCAGCAATTGTTTGCTTTGCTGCTTCAAGCTCTGCATATAACATCGCAATTTCTGCTTCAGGGCTTTGTTCTTGTTCTGCATGCTGATCAGCGGCTTCTACTGCTGCTTCTACATCAGCCTGCATTTTAGAAATTTCTTCGTTTAATTCTACTTCTTGCTCAGGGTTTTGTGTCTGCTCAGACATAAAATACGTGCTCCAATTCTTTACAACTGCGGTAATTATGGGGATTGAATAAAAAGATTCAAGAGTTAGATGCCTCAATTAATTTAAATTCTTGAATTATTTCTTCAATCTGCGCTGATTTAGGACAAATTATACAAAAACGGCTTTGATATTCTTGATTTTTAAAGTACGGCACGCTTATTACAATTAATTCATCGCACTCAGTAAAAGGTAATTTTTCGCTATTAAGTACCGATACACCATTTTTAAAAGCAAGCTTATCTTCTACATAATTTAAAAACGAAACACCAATATTTAAACTTTGTTCGCAATCGATTTGTTTGTAGAGGTAATTTTCACCAACAACAATACTATTATCTGAGCCTAATTTTTGGCTTAGTTGTCGCGTCCATTGATTAAGCGAATCATGACAATTTCGAGGCGCTGTATTTGCCATAGCTTGCATACGGTACAAACCTTCCATTAAGGTTTGTTGGCTAAATACAGTATTCAACCACGTGGCAAATTGATAACGAACAGAGTCTGACGAATCATGAGGTTTATCAATACAAATATTGTGACTCTGCCCTGCCCTATCTATTAATAAAATAAGCCAGTCGGTAGAATCAAAATCAAGCACTTCTACTCTAAACACTTGCTGTGAACTGGCTTGAGGTAAACCAACACAACAACATACTTGGTATTTTTGGCTCAAACCATGCGCTAGCTCAACGAGTTGTGACTGCTGTGGTTGCCAATAATTAGCAATATCAGCAAGCACAAAAAATTCGTCAAACCAATAATCAAACCCTTCATTTGTCGGCACTCGCCCTGCGGATGTATGAGGTGAATACAATAAGCCCACTTTTTCTAAGCGAGCCATAGCATTACGAACCGTAGCCGAACACACTGCCATGCCTTTGAGCTTGGCAATTTTTGTTGATGGAACAGGCAAGCCTTCACCATTACAGTACATGTTCATAACAGCTGAAAAAATTTGCTGATCTCGTGGGTTTAGTTTCATGGTATCTACATCTTGTTGCATGAAAGAGATATCGGGGCGTTTAGTTCTTTTTCAAGTCGTGCAGCTAACTCACTGCGAATAAAATTGAAGGTTTATAGTATTGCTATAATCTGTATTTTCAAACACTTCTGTTTTGAGTTACTCTACTATTATTAAATCTCTTTGTGCGTACATTATGGACTCTCCTTTTAACACCATAGGCCTAATTGGCAAACCTAATCACCCGGGAGCCGCTGCTACCCTTCAGCGTTTACATACCTTTTTACTTGCGCTTGGCTTTGAGGTAATAGTAGAAAAACGCACAGGGAGTCAGTTAGACGATATTCCGCATGACAAACTTGTTAAGTTAGTCGACTTAGGTGAACAAGCCGATTTAGCCATTGTTGTAGGCGGTGACGGTAACATGCTTGGCGCAGCACGCGTACTTGCGCGCTTTAACATTGCTGTAATTGGTGTAAATAGAGGCAACCTTGGTTTTTTAACTGATTTAAACCCCGAAGGGTTTGAAGCGAGCTTAGAGCAAGTACTCAGTGGTGAGTATCTTGAAGAAAAACGCTTTTTATTAGAAGTAGAAGTATATCGCCACAACGAATTAAAAAGTGCAAACTCAGCCGTTAACGAAGCGGTACTTCATGCCGATAAAGTAGCGCACATGATTGAATTTGAAGCTTTCATAAATAATGACTTTGTGTTTTCTCAGCGCTCCGATGGTTTAATAGTATCAACCCCGACAGGCTCTACGGCGTATTCACTTTCAGGTGGCGGTCCAATATTAACGCCAGAACTAAATGCTATATCGTTAGTACCTATGTTTCCTCATACCTTATCTAGCAGACCTTTAGTGGTAGATGCCGATAATGAAGTTCGCTTAAAGCTAAGCCTAGAAAATACAGATAGCCTACAGGTAAGTTGCGACAGCCATGTTGTGCTTGCCGTATTACCCGGCGATGAGGTAGTAATTAAAAAAGCGGATAAACAATTGCGCTTAATTCATCCAAAAAATTACTCGTACTACAACGTTTTACGTACAAAACTGAATTGGGGTAGTCGTTTGTACTAATTTTATTGCCAAATTTAGTACTATAAAGCAAAATGGCGACTTAAAATAATAATCAACTAATTTAGGAACGAGTAGCAATGACTTATGTAGTATTCTTTGCTTTACTGCTATTAATTACACTTTTATACAGTTACCTCAAAATTGAGAGTAACCGTAAAAAAGCGATAGAAGCTAGAAAAAAGCTATTTAATGAACGTGTTTCGCATGTAAATACGCGCCTTAAAGCAAAGCTTAATGATCTACTTGATGCTAAAATAATTCGCCCAAAATACGTTCCTCGCATTCAAGCTATTGTAAATAATTTTTTTGTTGTTCAATCACATACAGACGAGAACTTGCAACAGCTTGAAGATACCGCCGACCTACTAATTAATACGTTGTCCAACGAGTTAATTAAAACCAATCAAACAAATATAATTCAACCATTGATCGATAATATACAGTACTTTGTATCTGAGTTGCCCCAGCAAGGAATTTTGTACAATAAGAGTTTTTATATTAATACATTACCTCCCCTCATTGCTCTGCTTAAAACCGAAGAGAGTATACAACCTACTGATATTGTTGATGATCAAATTGATGCATCTTCCCAAACTTCCGATACACAGTTTACTCAAGATGTAAGTGTTGCGTAAATAATAAAAAATTAATTTGCAAAAAACCAAAACACTGTATAAATTAACAGTTAATTGACTGGATGGATAAACAGTATGTTAATTGGTTTAGAAGTTAAAAATTTTGCAATCGTAAGTAATTTAAGCACCGAATGGCGCAGCGGTATGACTGCGATCACAGGTGAGACAGGTGCTGGTAAATCTATTGCTATTGATGCCCTATCGCTATGCTTAGGTGAGCGCGCTGAAGCATCAGCAGTTCGCCCAAGCTCTGATAAAGCAGAAGTATGTGCACAATTTGACTTAACAGATCTACCACTCGCTCAAGCATTTTTAGAGCAACATATGCTAAGCACTTCTGACAACGAGTGCTTATTACGTCGTGTTGTTTGTAAAAATGGCCGTAGTAAAAGCTATATTAATGGTAGTGCAGTTACCGCATCACAATTAAAAGAACTTGGTCAATATTTAATATCTATTCATGGACAACATGCCCACCAATATTTATTAAAAGCAGAGCATCAGTTACAGCTTTTAGATGCCTATGCAGGGCATCACCACTTAGTAAACTCAGTAAATAAAAACTATAAACAGTTTGCTAACTTACAAAAAGAATTTAAACACTTAGAACAACAACAGCAGCAACAAGCAGCGCAAAAACAATTGTTAGAGTATCAAGTTGCTGAGCTTGATGAATTTGCATTACAAGAAAATGAGTTTGATTTAATTGAGGCTGAGCATTACAAACTAAGCAATAGCCAAACAATATTAGAATCGTGCCAACGTGAGTTACAACACTTATATGAAAGTGATGAGCAAAACGCTTGCTCATTACTACAGCACAGCGCTCAACAATTTACCGAACTGGCTCAATATGACGAAAGTTTAGCAAGCGTAGCTGCTATGCTTAGCGAAGCCGCTGTACAAGTTGAAGAAGCAAGCCGCGAAGTGCGCAATTACACTGAGCAAGCAGATTTAGACCCGGCACGCTTAGTTGAAGTAGAAAATAGGCTAAGTGGAGCGATGGATTTAGCGCGTAAGCATCATATAAAACCACAGCAGTTAGTTGAGTTTCATCAATCGATTGCTCAAGAACTTGAGTCAATAAGTAATAATAGTAATCGTCTGGAGCAGCTTGAGTCAGAAATAGAAAGCGCGTTACTTAGTTACAAGCAAACTGCTGATGAATTAAGTAAAAGCCGCTGCGAGTATGCTAATACACTTAACACACTAATAAGTGAAAGCATGGCTAATTTATCAATGGAAAACGGTGTTTTTGAAATAGCCTTAACTCAAGAGAGTAATCGTACACCAAACAGCCTAGGCTTTGATAATGTCTCGTTTTTAGTATCAACTAATCCAGGGCAACCACTTCAGCCATTAGCTAAAGTAGCATCAGGTGGTGAGCTTTCTCGTATAAGTCTTGCTATACAGGTAATTATTGCCCAAAAAGTAACAACCCCAACACTTATTTTTGATGAAGTTGATGTAGGTATTTCTGGCCCAACGGCATCTGCTGTAGGTAAGTTATTACGCCAATTAGGTAAATCAACTCAAGTAATTTGTGTTACTCATTTACCGCAAGTTGCCAGTAGTGCACATCAGCAATTTTTTGTAGCTAAAGAAATAGCACAAGGCGAAACGTTTACTCATATGCTGCCTTTAAATAAAGATGGCCGTATTAATGAAATAGCCCGTTTACTTGGCGGCGATAACATAAGCAAAACAGCTAAAGCAAATGCTAAAGAACTAATAATGGCTCACGCCTAATGTGTTAGTAAATAACGTCTTCAAGGATTAAATAATGCACAGTACTTTAGTTGATTTTTGTATAATTTTAAGTTGGTTGTTATTAGTACTAAGCACCTGTTTAATTATATTTAGTAAATATAAACATACTTGTTTTAAACAACGTTTATTTAAGTTTTTAAATAGCTTTTTAGTTTTTCAACTAATCGTTGTGGCCTATTACTTTACTAGCGAAAAAATAAATGGACTAAGTGATTTAGGTGTTAGTTATTGGGTTTTAATTACAATGCAGATTGCGTGTATTGTAATATGCTACATGAGCTTAAAACGCAGAAAGGCTAAAATAAGGCCATCCCTTGATTCGTTTTCAATGGATTAAAGTAAATAAACATTTAAAAAGAGCACGTTCTGTTTTTACCTTGCTCTTTTGCTTTATAAAGTAGTTCATCAGCATGCTTAATATCTAGGTCAATTGAGCGCTCAGCGTTTGCAGCTGTGATGCCAATACTTAGCGTTATATTTACACTATCTGAAAATAAGCTTACAGCTGAAGCTTTAAGGGCATTATGGATTTTTTCTGCAACGAGCTCGCCCTCATCAACGGTTACATTTGGAATCACAATTAAAAACTCCTCACCGCCCCAACGTGAAGCAATCGCATTTTGCGGAATATTATTTTCAAATGTTTTGGCTAAATGGATAAGAGCTTCATCGCCAAAATCATGGCCGAATTGATCATTAATTTTTTTAAAATTATCTACATCAGCTAATAGTATTACAAATGGAATATTATTATTTTTAAGCTCATTTTTAAAAGCTATAAGCTTATTCATAGTGAAACGACGGTTTGGCAGATTAGTGAGTGGATCTATAGTTGCTAAAAATTCATTTTTTTGGCTTAAAGCAATTAATTTACTGCTGTATTTTTCTCTTGAAAATTCGTAATAACCACTCAGCGATGCAACAATTATAAAAGCGAGTATGATTCTGACTGGAAACTGCTCAGGATTGTAGTCATATATATTAAATGTATCAGCGCAATAGAAACCGAGAACAATCGCCGATAAAAATAAAATAATATCAAACGTCCCTCGTTTAAGCCCTCGAATTGAATAAGTAACAGGAGACACTATAAATATCCATATAGGCCCTGTACCTTGTGCTCCTCCTGTAAGTACCAGATAAAACATCAGTGCATACAGGTTATATAAAATTACAGTTGCAGACTTCTCTACACCTCTGCCTATATTAAACGCCGATAAGTAAACAAACGAAGAAACAACCAAAGTAAATGCTAATAAATAGCTGCTGTTAATAAATGCTAAGCTAGCCATCGAAAACGTTGCTATAAAGCCTATTGAGGAAAAGAACCGAACAATGAGCTTCCTTTCTAAATTGTTTGAATATTCGTACATAATTTCTATTTATTTATTAATGTATAAAAGCAAACTTATAGATATAAAGTAAGCAAACCGTAAACAGCGTGCAATAATGAACCTACTTTATATTTAAATCAACTATTAAGGTTAGTAATTAGCACTGACAATTGTGCACATATTTTTAGCCTCTTGCATTTATCTCAGGTAAGTACATTTTTACGATATTAAATTGCTTGGCACTAATACCATTTGCTAAATTATATAAGTACGCCCTTTTATTCCTGCAATAATCGAACTGACTGGTAGTCAAAAAATAATTTAAACCTGCATAGTTAAAGATGGTAGTAACTATTCTATGAATTGTGCCTGGACCGAGTAAACAACACATTAATCAATAAAAGTGCCGTTACAAAAAAAATACACGCATTATACCAATCCGCGATAATACTCAATCAATTTCAAGGATTGAACTTGGCGCTAACTGCGTTAAAACTTTCGAGATACGACTGCATGAATACAAAGCAATGTAGAGGTAATTGCCGAGAACACCTAAGTAACGAAACTTTAGCCTCATTATCGACATAATTTTGTTATTTCAAAATAGATTACTTAATTAAGCGAATTGGTATTAGAGTATATAAACGACATAGAAGAAAGAAGTGTCGATAACGTTTATATATATGAAACGAGCCCTGAAAGCCGCTTAGTAGATACCCAAAGAAATCGCATTTGGCTTAGAAAGAACAACCCATAATAACAAAGCAGTTTCTCTGAAAGTTACTATATAAGGTTTCTACATGAAGTTACTAACAAAAGGTGTTGTTCAAGAAAGCCATACAAAAGGTGGTATAAATATAGCCCCATTTGTCACTAATTACGTTGACATTACATTTGGATAAAACAAATAAAAAAGCAAGCCACTTGGCTTGCTTTAAATATCGTTATTTTAACACGAAAAATTAAACTTTTAAGTAATCCATAATACCTTCTGCAGCGTTACGTCCTTCAAAAATAGCAGTTACCACTAAATCTGAACCACGTACAATGTCGCCACCAGCAAATATTTTAGGGTTAGTAGTTTGATGTGTAAACTCACCTTGTTCTGGTGCGTTAATACCGCCCCAGTTGTTTATTTCTACATCGTATTTTTCTAACCAATCCATTTTGTGAGGTTGGAAACCAAACGCCATAATAACTTGATCAGCTTCAATAACATGTTCTGAACCAGGTACTTCTTCAGCACGGCTTCTGCCTTTTGCGTCAGGTTCGCCTAATTTAGTTTTAACCATTTTAACGCCGGTCACTTTACCTTTATCGTTCAATACAATGCCTTTAGGCTGAACGTTATACGTAAATATAACGCCTTCTTCTTTCGCGTTTTTAACTTCACGTTTAGAGCCTGGCATATTTTCTTTATCACGACGATAAGCACACGTTACTTTTGCAGCATTTTGTCGAATAGACGTACGCACACAGTCCATCGCTGTATCACCACCGCCAAGTACAACTACTTTTTGATTAGCCATATCAATACACGGTTGTTTTGTCTCGTCGTAGCCCATTACACGGTTCGTGTTACCAATCAAAAACGGCAATGCATCGTGAACACCCGCTGCATCTTCATTTTCAAGACCTGCACGCATACTCTGATACGTACCAACCCCTAAAAACACAGCGTCGTAATCAGCTAAAATTTGATCAAGTGTAATATCAACACCTACTTCAACATTTAACTTAAATTCTACGCCCATTTCAGTGAAAATTTCACGGCGCTTTTGCATTACTGATTTTTCAAGTTTAAAAGAAGGAATACCAAATGTGAGTAGTCCACCTATTTCTGGGTGACGATCAAACACCACGGGTTTAACACCGTTGCGCACCAAAATATCAGCACACCCTAAACCTGCAGGGCCCGCACCAATAATGGCTACTTTTTTGTCAGTCCATGTTACATAAGACATATCAGGCTTCCAGCCCATTTTAAATGCCTCATCAGTAATGTATTTTTCAATATTACCAATTGTAACAGCACCAAACTCTTCATCGAGCGTACACGAGCCTTCACACAAGCGGTCTTGTGGGCAAACACGCCCACAAACCTCTGGTAAGCTATTTGTACGATGAGAAAGCTCAGCCGCCTCTATAATACGGCCCGTGCGTATTAACTTTAACCATTGTGGAATGTAGTTATGTACTGGACATTTCCACTCACAGTATGGGTTACCACAATCTAAACAACGGTCAGCTTGTGAGTTAACCTGATTCTCTGAAAAGGGTTCGTAAATTTCTACGAAAGATTTTTTACGTGACGAGATTGGTTTTTTGCGTGGATCTACACGCTGCACGTCTATAAATTGATATACATTTTCGCTCATACTGCCCCCTTATTGCGCCTGAACACGTAGTTCGGCACTACTGCGAGCGCGATGCCCGAGTAAACTTTTTACGTCACTTGAGATTGGCTTAACTAATTTAAACATAGGTAAGTACAATTCAAAGTTAGCCAAAATACTTTCTGCTCTGCATGAACCTGTAAGCTCTAAGTGCTCAGCTATCAATCCACGTAAATGCTCTTGATGCGATGTTAATTCATCAAGCGTTACTATTTCGACAAGCTCTGGATTAATGCGTTTTTCAAAATCATTTCGCTCATCTAAAATATAAGCAAAACCACCTGTCATACCCGCGCCAAAGTTAACGCCTACATTGCCCAGTACACATACAACGCCGCCCGTCATGTATTCACAACAGTTGTCACCTACACCTTCAACAACCGCTTGCACACCTGAGTTACGTACTGCAAAACGCTCGCCTGCACAACCTGCAGCAAACAGCTTGCCGCCTGTTGCACCGTATAAACATGTGTTGCCTGCAATTGTGGCTTTGTGACTTTCGAACGAAGAGCCAAGTGGTGGACGAATAACTAGCTTACCGCCCGCCATGCCTTTACCTACGTAATCGTTTGCATCGCCAACCAGTGTCATTTCAAGGCCACCGGCATTCCACACACCAAATGATTGACCGGCAGTACCGTGTAGCTCAATTGCTACAGGATCTGCCGCCATACCTTGGTTGCCATATTTATCGGCAATATAGCCAGAAAGCATTGCACCTACCGATCTGTCCGTATTACAAATACGACTTACTAGTGAAATACCGCTTGAAGCATCAATTGCCTCTTGTGCTTTAGCAAGCAAACTTTCGTTTAACTTACCTAAGTAATGCGAGCTATTTGGCGCGCTACAATAAAGCGTTTCGCCAGTTGGGTTATTTGGCTGAGCTAAAACAGACGATAAATCAATTTTCTTCTGTTTTGCTGTTTTGCCTTCAATTGCTTCAAGCAAATCTAAACGACCGATTAAATCAGTTAAATTTACAACACCCAAGCTTGCCATGATTTCACGTGCTTCTTGCGCTATAAACTTAAAGTAGTTCATCGCCATTTCTGGTAAGCCGTGGTAATGCTTTTGACGAAGTGTTTCGTCTTGTGTTGCAACACCGGTCGCACAGTTATTTAAATGGCAAATTCGTAAGTATTTACAACCAAGCGCAACCATTGGGCCGGTACCAAAGCCAAAACTTTCTGCACCTAAAATTGCCGCTTTAATTATATCTAAACCCGTTTTTAAGCCACCATCTGTTTGCAAGCGAATACGATGACGCAGTCCATTTTCAACAAGGGCTTGCTGCGTTTCTGCAAGTCCTAGTTCCCATGGGCTACCTGCATATTTAACTGAAGTAAGTGGGCTTGCGCCTGTACCGCCGTCGTAGCCAGAAATAGTAATTAAATCGGCATACGCTTTAGCAACACCCGTTGCAATGGTTCCTACGCCTGGTTCTGAAACCAGTTTTACAGAAATAAGTGCTTTAGGGTTTACTTGTTTCAAATCGAAAATTAGCTGTGCTAAATCTTCAATTGAGTAAATATCGTGATGTGGTGGTGGCGAAATTAATGTAACACCTGGAACAGAATAACGAAGCTTAGCAATATACGGGGTTACTTTTTCACCCGGTAATTGTCCGCCTTCGCCTGGTTTTGCACCTTGCGCTACTTTAATTTGAATAACGTCAGCACTGCGTAAGTAATGCGGCGTTACGCCAAATCGACCTGAAGCGACTTGCTTAATACGCGAGTTTTTCTCGGTACCATAACGCAGCTTATCTTCACCGCCTTCACCAGAGTTTGAACAACCACCTAAGCGGTTCATTGCAATTGCTAGAGCCTCATGCGCTTCTGGCGATAATGCACCAATACTCATTGCTGCTGAATCGAAACGCTTGTATAGGTTTTCTGCAGGCTCTACATCATCGATGCTAATGCCTTGCTCTGGAATTTTAAGCGCAAGCATGTCACGTAAAGTGGCAATAGGACGCGTATTAACAAGTTTTGCATATTCACTGTAATCACTATATTCACCAGAACGAACTGCTTCTTGCAGGGTTTGGATTACATCAGGATTATAAGCATGATACTCGCCGCCATGTACGTACTTAAACAAGCCGCCGTGGCTTAATAATTTACGCTTACTTAGAGCGAGTTTGTGTAAGCTTTGCTGATCGTCATCAAAGTCGGTAAAGCATGCGCCCTGTATGCGACTTGCCACACCTTTAAAGCACATTTGTACAATAGCGTCAGATAAACCAACCGCTTCAAACAACATTGAGCAGCGATATGACGCAACCGTACTTATGCCCATTTTAGACATGATTTTGTATAAGCCCTTGTTAATGGCTTTACGGTAAGCAAGAGTTACTTCGCAATACGACTTATTAATAATTTTGCTGTCGCTCATCGCAACTAACGATTCATACGCAAGGTATGGATAAATTGCCGTAGCACCAAAGCCTAATAACACAGCAAACTGATGCGCATCACGCACGCTACCGGTTTCAATGATAATGTTTGATTCACAGCGAAGATTGTTATCAACTAATCGTTTTTGTACCGCACCTACAGCCATAGCTGCTGGAATCGGCAAATTTGCTTCATCAAAGTTACGGTCAGTTAAAATAAGCATGATACAACCAGCGGCTGCTTTTTCTTGTGCTTGGTCACAAATACGCGTTACCGCATTTTCTAAACCTTCTTCAACTGTGTAGGTAATATCAATTTTACAGTAGCTGTAATGCGCTTCATCAGCATTTAATAGCTGCTGCATGTCTGCGTACATTAAAATTGGCGTATCAAACTGTAGGCGCTTAGCGTGGCCTGTTGTTTCGTTAAATACGTTTTGCTCACTACCAATACATGTCGCAAGTGACATTACATGATTTTCACGCAGTGGATCGATAGGTGGGTTTGTTACTTGCGCAAATTTTTGGCGGAAGTAATCATAAAGCGAACGATGCCCTTCACTAAGCACAGCAAATGGCGTGTCATCACCCATTGAGCCGGTTGCTTCTTGGCCGTTTTCACCCATTACACGAATAACACTATCAAGCTCTTCGTTGGTATAACCAAACATTTTTTGATATTTAGCTAGCGTTTCGTCATCAAATGAGCGATTACCGGCGTCTTGCTCAGTAAGCTCTTCAAATGGTACTAAACGTTTAACGTTCTCTTCAAGCCATGACTTGTAAGGATGGCGAGACTTTAAATCTTGATCGATTTCATCTGAGTGCCAAATTTTGCCAAGCTTAGTATCAATAACTAATAATTCACCTGGACCAACACGGCCTTTTTCAACCACTTCATCGGCAGTGTAATCCCAAATACCCACTTCTGATGCAAGCGTAATAAAGCCATCTTGTGTAATTACATAACGCGCTGGGCGAAGTCCATTACGGTCAAGGTTACAAGCCGCAAAACGACCATCCGACATAACAATACCTGCCGGGCCATCCCATGGTTCCATATGCATAGAGTTAAAGTCGTAAAATGCACGTAAATCGTCGTCCATTGCACGGTTTTTCTGCCATGCAGGTGGCACGAGCATACGCATAGCGCGGAATAAATCCATGCCACCAGCTAAAAATAGCTCAAGCATATTATCTAGGCTTGATGAATCAGAACCGGTTTCGTTTACAAACGGCGCTGCGCTTTGTAAATCAGGAATAAGCGGTGACGCAAACTTATATGAACGTGCGCGTGCCCACTGGCGGTTACCTTCAATAGTATTAATTTCACCATTGTGTGCTAAATAGCGGAAAGGTTGAGCTAAAGGCCAACGCGGCTGAGTATTAGTAGAAAAGCGCTGATGGAAAACACAAATCGCACTCGTCATACGAATATCAGCTAAATCCAGGTAAAAATTTGGTAAATCTGCAGGCATCATTAAGCCTTTATAGATAGTTACCAAACCAGATAAACTTGCGATATAGAAAGCTTCGTCATCAACAATGCGCTTTTCAGCGCGGCGGCGTGCTACATATAAGCGACGCTCTAAGTCTTTAGAACGCCAACCTTCTGGCGCGCTAACAAAAATTTGTTCAAAACCTGGTAATTGCTGTACAGCAATAGGACCCAACATAGATGGGTCGGTTGGCACAACGCGCCAACCTAAAATATTTAACGTTTCTTTTTCTAATTCTTCGCTAAGTATTTGTTTTGCAGCTTGCGCTAAAACAGGGTCTGAATTTAAAAATATCATACCCACTGCGTAGTTTTTGCCTAAGTGCCAGTTATGTTCACTAGCAATAGCACGGAAAAAGCTATCTGGTTTTTGTAATAATAAACCACAGCCATCACCTGTTTTACCATCGGCAGATATACCGCCACGGTGCTGCATGCGATCAAGCCCCGTAATAGCAGTACGAATAAGCCTATGACTAGCTTGACCATTAACTTGGGCTATTAAGCCAAAGCCACAATTTTCTTTTTCTAACTTTGAGTCGTATAACATAGACCCCTCCCCTTGCTGCACTGTTAGCGTGGATGAACTGCTCGACGATTTGCTAACAGACGGACAAAACTAGCCTCTATCGTAAATAGAGTCAATAGCACTTTGAATACATATTCACATTCTTGAATATTTCTCACTTCATAGCAAGATTTCTTTTTATCATTATTTTTAACATTTAGCGTTATTTTAACCACTATTTTTTCATGACACTGGTGTCAAGTTTAACATATTGTAAAAAACACGAGCCTTCAGCGTGCCAGCTTACGTAAACGTAAAGGCAACCGAAAGTGAATAAGTATTCAGCGCTAGAGGGGCTATTCAGTTAACATTTAGATAGTTTTATGCTATTTCATTACTTTAATGGCTTAACATCCCCGATTATTGCTGCTCATTAGTATAGTTATGAAAATTCATGTCATTTTTTGTACGTTAATAGTGAATTTTTATTTAAAACTATGTCCGATGCGGACACATAAACTGTCCGCGGACATAAATTTCAATAACAAAAAAACAAAATCACTTAAATATCAATAGGATAATAATTGGCATATTAATCGTATAGCTTTATATATAATCGCTAATTGGAATTACTATGTTTACTCTAAGCTTATTTTTACTCTCTCCTATTGCCGCTATTTGCACAGCAGCTTTATTACTGCTGTGCGAAAAATACATAAAAGCAATTTAGGGGAAATTAAATGATTAAAGATACCAGCGCACAAGACGTACAAGTAAAGGCACCTATAAGCTATAAAAAATACGCGATAATCACTGCGATTGTTTTCATTGTGGTCTCTGCAATTGCTTATATTTTTTTAACGAGCCATAGCGCTAAAAGCTCTATTAGCCGCTCAAAAGTACAGATTGCAAAAGTACATGTTAAAGCGCTCATTCGAGACATTGCCGCCAGTGGTAAAATTGTTGCTGCTAATGCTCCTAAAATCTACAGTCCAGAACGTGGATTTATAGATTTAAAAGTAAAGGCCGGCGATACAGTAAAGCAAGGCGACACACTTGCCCTGCTGCAAAGCCCTGAGTTAACTAATGAATTGAAGCAACAGGAGTCTGTACTTAAAAGACTTGAAGGCGAACAGCAAAGGCAACATTTGCAAGCAAGACGCCAAACACTCACTTTAAATAAAACACTCGATATGGCACAAGTCGAGCTTAACGCCGCTGAGCGCGAAAATCGTCGCGCACAGTTATCAATACAAAAGCACTTAATTAGCCAAATTGATCTAGAAAAAGCAGTTGATGATTTATCCCGAGCTAAGCTCTCCTATAAGCATGCGCAGCAAGAGGTATTGCTTGCCAAAGACACGCTCGCTTTTGAACTACAAGCTGCTAAAAGTGATGTAACCCGCCAACAACTTATTGTTGATGACTTAATCCGAAAAGTAAGCAACCTATCTATTAAAGCTACCGTTACAGGGATCGTGGGTAACCTATTAGTGCAACAAAAAGCCGCAGTGACGCAAAGCCAACCTCTTATGACTCTCGTCGACTTAAGTAATTTTGAAGCCGAACTCCAGGTTCCTGAAAGTTACGCAAACGAATTAGGGCTCGGTATGGAAGTAGAGCTTAAGTTAGGCAATGAAACAGTGATGGGGAATTTATCCGCCATATCACCAGAAGTTAATAATCGTGAAGTAACAGCACGCGTCCGGTTTAAAGGTGTTACTAACAACATTCGTCAGAACCAACGCTTAACTGCACGTATTTTACTCGACAACCGAGAAGGTGTAATGCAAGTAAAGCGTGGTGCATTTATGCAGCAAGGCGGAATTATAGCTTATAAAGTCGATGGCAATATCGCAAAGCGTATACCTATTATAATAGGCGCCACCAGCATTAATGCGGTTGAGCTTTTAAGCGGACTAAAAGAAAACGATGAAATTATTATTTCAAGCTACAGCGACTTTAAGCAAGCCAACACGATTTTATTAAATTAAACAGACGTTCTCAACCAACGCTAAAAATAATTAGGAACAACCATGTTACAAATGAACAATGTAAGTAAAGTATACCAAACAGAAATGGTACAAACCCATGCGCTTCGAGATTTTAATCTGCAAGTAAACGAAGGCGAATTTATTGCTGTTACTGGTCCTAGCGGCTCAGGAAAAACAACCTTTTTAAATATTGCAGGTATGCTCGAGCCTTTTAACGAAGGTGAATACCTGTTGGATGGCGTTAATGTTGGCAGCCTAAACGATAACCAACGTGCTGATTTACGTAATCAAAAAATTGGCTTTATATTCCAAGGCTTTAATTTGATCCCCGATTTAAATTTATATGAAAACATAGAAGTTCCTCTTCGCTACAGAGGGATTAAAGCAAATGAGCGAAAACGTCGAATTGAGCAATGCCTTGAACAAGTTGGTTTAGCATCTCGCGCTAAACACTTACCTCAACAACTCTCCGGTGGCCAGCAACAACGTGTTGCAATAGCCCGTGCGCTTGCTGGTGAACCTCGTTTTTTACTTGCCGATGAGCCAACAGGTAACCTTGACAGCTTAATGGCTCGCCAAGTTATGGAGTTACTTGAACAAATCAATCGCGACGGTGCCACTATTGTAATGGTAACGCATGATAGCGAATTAGCCCGCCGTGCTCCGCGTAATATTCAAGTAGTTGATGGGCAGCTTGCCGACTTTACACTTTATCAGGGCGCGCAAACTATAAAAACAGCATCGGGGGTTTAACTAATGTTTATTCATTATTTAGATTTAAGTTGGCGCAGCTTCAAGCGCACCCCACTGGTTAGCTTTTTAATGGTACTTGCCATTGCGATAGGTATAGGCATAACAATGACCAGCCTTAGTGTTTATCACATGATGTCGGCCGATCCTATCCCAGAAAAAAGCAGCCAACTTTACAGTGTGCAATTACAAACAATGGACGATGGTAGTACGTGGTGGACAGAAGATAACATGCCACTGCAACTGACCTATCAAGATGCTGAGAACTTATTAAACGCACCCACGTCAGAGAAAAAAGTGGCTATGATGCGTACCGGCTTTTCAGTTTATCTGGACTCCGACAAAATAAAACCTTTTATAGGTAATGCTCGCATGACAACGCCTGACTTTTTTAGCATGTTTAATTTGTCATTTCTATACGGAGGGGCTTGGAGCAAAGAGCAAGAAGACTCAGCCGCACCTGTGGTTGTTATTACCCAAGAGATAAACGATAAACTATTTGCAGGACAAAACTCCGTCGGAGAACTGATTTACTTAGATGATGCAAGCTATCAAGTAGTTGGTGTTATTAACCATTGGCCTCTCAATATTAAATATTATGATTTAAATAACGGTGCATTTAATCAAGTAGAAGAGTTATTTATGCCCTTTAGCTTAATAAAGGCAAAAGAGCTCGTAAGTTGGGGCAATAGCAATGGATGGAAACACGAAAATACACCAACCTTTGCAGATAAACTGCAATCTGAGCAAGTATGGATCCAGTTTTGGGCAGAGCTAAATACGCTTGAACAAAAACAAGCCTATCAAAATTACTTATTAGCCTATATGCAAGAACAACAAAAACGTGGTCGATTTAATCGTAAAGAACTTGAGTATAAACTTCGCGATGTAAACCAATGGATGCAATACAACAACGTCGTCACCGAAGACAATAAAATTTTAGTGGGCCTGAGCTTTATGTTCTTAGGTGTCTGCTTAGCCAATATTTTAGGTTTACTTTTAGCTAAGTTTTTACGCAGAGCGCCAGAAGTAGGTGTAAGGCGCGCATTAGGTGCTAGTAAAAGGCAAATATTTTTACAGCACTTAGTTGAGGTCGCCATGCTTGGCTTTATAGGTGGCATGCTAGGGATTGTACTAGCACAACTTGGCTTAATGGGCGTAGGGCAAAGCTACGACTACTATGAAAACTTAGCAACAATGGATTTAACTATGCTATTGAGCGCCCCATTGATTGCAATTACAACCTGCATTTTGGCTGGTTTGTACCCAGCTTGGCTAGTGTGCAAAACCAACCCTGCCATTTATCTTAAGAGCCAATAAGGAATTTAACAATGTTAGAAATAAAACCTATATTCAACGCCTTATGCCGCTCAAAGGTGGGGGCTGTATTACTGCTAATTCAAATTGCAATCACAACGGCAATAGTCAGTAATGCTGCATTTATCATTCAAGACAGAATTAGCTATTTAAACCAAGAAACGGGCTACCCTGAACAAGATATATTTAAGTTTAATGTAATGACCTTTGGTACTGATATTAACTTAAGTCAGCAGTTTGAGCTTGATGAAAGCATGCTTAGAAAAATGCCAGGCGTGGTCGATGCCGCATTAAGCAGTAGTATTCCGCTATCAGGGAGTGGCAGCGCTTCGAGCTTTAATTTAAAACCTGCTCCACAAGAAGGCCTAAGTGTCAGGACCGCTTATTTTTTTATAGATGACCACGCAATTAATACCTACGGCGTTAACTTAATTGCAGGGCGAAACTTTACCGAAGATGAAGTGCTCGTTACAAACGAAATTACACAAAAGCGCACCAACGTCACTATAGTCACTAAAGCCTTACTTGATGAGCTCTACCCTGATGGAGATGGTTTAGGGAAAATAGTTTATTTTGGCGACCTACCACTTAAAATTATTGGCGTAATCGGAAAAATGAAAGGCCCGTGGCTCAAAGACAGTAAACCCGATAATCTTGCGTTTATTCCTTATATTAAAGCAGCAAGTTATGCACAAGTTGCCGTTCGTACAGAGCCTGGTCAGCGAGCAGCTGTAATGAAAGAAATAGAAAATGCTATGCTCGAAAATTACAGCAAACGCGTTATTAATAACATTAAAGGACTTGATGAATTAAAAAATGAGTATACCGCTCAAGATCGCCTCATGATGCGCATGCTCATAGTATTAATCACTATTTTAGTGCTTATAACCGCTCTCGGTATTTTTGGCTTAACCTTATTTAATATTAGCAAACGTACTAAGCAAATTGGTACACGCAGAGCACTTGGCGCAAGAAAGTCAGCTATTGTTAGCTACTTTTTAGTAGAAAATGCATTAATTTGTAGCCTAGGTTTAGCCTTAGGTGTAGTAACTGCAATACTGCTTGGGAAAATGTTAATGCAGTATTTTTCTGTAGCTGCACTACCGCCAAGTTATATAGCCGTTACCGCCATTGCCGTATTTTTAATGAGCTTACTTGCGGTATTAGCGCCGGCTAAACGCGCTGCTAATATTTCGCCCAGTATCGCAACTCGCACTATTTAATAATATGTAAATCACTATGCTACACTGCTTAGTAAGGCAGTGTAGCCATTAAAAAATTATAAAAATAACCTATGACTCATAAAATACTCATTGTTGATGATAACCAAGCAGTACTCGACGCACTTTCGTTATTGCTCGAAATCCACGACTTTTCGGTAGTCACTGCAACAAATCCGTTTGATGCTCTGCAAATAGTTCGCTATCAGCGAATTGAGCTTGTAATTCAAGACATGAACTTTACCAGCGACACAACCTCTGGCGAAGAAGGTAAAACGTTGTTTTATGAACTACGAGAAATAAACCCACACCTCCCTATTATACTTATTACAGCCTGGACCGAACTTGCTACCGCTATTGAGCTTGTAAAAGCAGGTGCTGCCGATTACTTACCAAAACCCTGGGATGATGCAAAACTACTAGTTTGTATCAGTAACTTAATAGAGCTAGGCAGTGCTAAAAAAATAGTGGCGACACATAATCGCCATCAACAAGAGCGTGAAGGTACATTTAAAAGCGCAGACCTTGCCGGGCTAATATTTAAAAGCACGGCTATGGAACGACTGGTCACTATGGCGCTACAAGTAGCTAAATCTGATATATCTGCATTAATTACAGGCCCTAATGGAAGTGGTAAAGAGTGCATTGCGCATATCATTCAAAAAAACTCCCCACTTGTATCGCAACCTTTTATTAAGGTAAACGCAGGCGCACTACCACAAGAACTTATAGAAGCCGAACTTTTTGGCGCTGAAGCTGGCGCATACACGGGGATAACTAAACAACGTATTGGTCGATTTGAAGCAGCTGATGGCGGTACTTTATTTTTAGATGAAATTGGTAATTTACCACTTTCAGGACAAATAAAATTACTACGCGTAGTACAAACCGGCGAGTTTGAACGTTTAGGCTCAACACAAACACAAAAAGTAAATGTGCGAGTAATATCGGCTACTAACGAAAACTTACTACAAGCAATTGAACAAGGTCGATTTAGGGAAGACTTATATTATCGCCTTAATGTAATTGAACTCAATGTGCCTGCCCTTAGCGAAAGGCAAGATGATGTTTTAGCACTCATTAGCCACTTCTTACCTCACCGAGAGCTGACTATAAACACAGAGCAAGCACTTCAACATTATAAATGGCCAGGTAACGTTCGAGAGCTAGAAAATGCTTGTAAACGTGTAGCGGTACTAAAACCAACAGGTGCGCTTACAGTCGATGACTTTGCACTTTCGTCATCGGTTACTGCTCAACAAGAAGCAAAAGCAGAACCGACCAAACAGGAAATAGAACACGCAATGCGCGCTCATCAAGGTGTTATAGCCAAAGTGGCCCGTGAATTTGGTTTAAGCCGACAAGCTCTTTATCGTCGATTACAAAAAATGGGTATTGATTATTAATGCCAAACATTATTAGCCACTTTACCCTAAGCCAAAAGGTTGTGTTAATTTGCGCACTTTGTAGCGCGCTGCCTGTTTTTATTATTGCCGCACTTAGTGGTTTTGATATGTACTACACTCTGTTTTTAATATTACTAACGCTTGCATTTAGCACCTTGCTTTCAAGAGCTCTCACCAAGCCAATAAAGCTTGGCATGCAATCGCTCGAAACTGGATTGCTTAATTTTAAAGATGGTGAGCTCTCCAGCTTACTAGCATATAAAAGTAATGATGAACTTGGAAAACTATGCCGACTTTATAATCAAACCGCTAAACAGCTTCGCCAAGAAAAACAATGGATTTACCAGCGCGAGTTAATGCTTGATAAAGTATTGCAAAGCTCGCCGCAAGCGTTATTACTGGTCAATGATAATAATACGGTGGTATTTAGTAATTTAATTAGCCGTAGTTTATTTAATAGCGCAACCCGCCTTGAAGGTATGCAGCTAAGTAAATTACTCGAAAATTCGCCTCTGCAATTAATAGCAGCTATAGAGCACGGTGTTGATGGCCTCTTTAATATAGAAATAGAGAATCAAGACTCGCAAACTTGGCATTTAGCCACCGGGGAGTTTTTACTCAATAACCAAAAGCATCATTTATATATATTCAAACAATTAACCCGTGAGCTTAGTCGCCAAGAAGTTGCCGTGTGGAAAAAGGTAATACGCATTATCAGCCACGAATTGAATAATTCACTCGGCCCTATGTCGTCCATGTTACATAGCGCACAATTGCTCGCAAATAAAGTTGATGAGCCCCGCCTTGCCCGTGTATTTGCAACTATTGATGAGCGAATTAGTCATTTAACTGAATTTGTACAAGGCTATGGCAAGTTTGCTAAATTACCTCAGCCACAAAAAACACGGATTAACTGGCAAAACACACTCAATAATTTAAAGAATCACTGGCAATTTAGCTACGAAATAAAAAATTCACACAATGAATTACAAGCTGATCAAACACAACTCGAGCAGCTGCTCATAAACTTATTAAAAAATTCACACGAGTCAGGCTCCAACTCCAATGAAATACATATTCAGGTCGAATTTGTACCCCAAGCTTGTGTTATAAATGTGAGCGACTGCGGCAAAGGAATGAGCGAGCAAGTAATGGCAAATGCTTTAGTGCCCTTTTATTCTACAAAAAGTACGGGGAGTGGTTTAGGGCTAGCCTTATGCAGAGAAATAGCAGAAGCGCACCAGGGGCATATAAGTTTACATAACAAAATAGAGGGCGGCTTAAACGTACAAGTGAGCCTTCCTTATTCGTAAATTCACAAAAATTAAAAACAACAAAGCCACTTAAAAAGTGGCTTTGTGTTTAAAGAGCTTAATAACCTGATAGCAGGTTGAGTAATAAAATTACTCTGCGTCAGCTTCTTTATATTTAGCAGCAGTTTCTGTAATTAACGGCTGTAATTCACCGCGTTGAAACATTTCGATAATAATGTCACAACCACCAACTAACTCGCCATCTACCCAAAGTTGTGGGAATGTTGGCCAATTTGCGTATGCTGGAAGCTCAGCACGAATGTCTGGGTTAAGTAAAATATCAACGTATGCAAATGGTTCACCACATGACATTAACGCTTGCGATGCTTGTGAAGAAAAACCACAATTAGGTAATTTTGGTGACCCTTTCATGAAAAGGATTATTGGGTTTTCTGAAATTTGCTGTTTAATTTTATCAATGGTTTCCATCTACAACCTCAAAGTAACGATAGCTAAATATATTTAGGTCTTGAAAATAACTCATCGTGACCACAAATATATAACTTAATATGGGCAAATAAAGCCGCAATTGAAATAGTCTTTCGCAATAGCATTGCTGTTTGCTTAAACTTGAGTAAAATACTCAACAATTATAGTAACACTATATTACCGCTTGGTATAGGTAACTGCTCTGTTTCAACAGGCATTACGTATTACCAAATGGACTATCAACCAAAGAAGATGGAGATAAAAAAATGGCATTTGAACTACCGTCACTACCATATGCAATCGACGCACTTGAGCCACATATTTCAAAAGAAACACTAGAGTTTCACCATGGCAAACACCACAACACTTACGTGGTTAAGCTTAATGGTTTAATCCCTGGTACTGAGTTTGAAAACAAATCTCTAGAAGAGATCGTATGTTCATCAGAAGGCGGCGTATTTAACAACGCAGCACAAATCTGGAACCATACTTTTTACTGGAACAGCTTATCTCCAAACGGCGGCGGCGAGCCTACTGGCGCAGTTGCTGATGCAATCAACGCCAAATGGGGTTCTTTTGATGCGTTTAAAGATGCATTAAATGACAAAGCAGTAAATAACTTTGGTTCAAGCTGGACGTGGTTAGTTAAGCTTGCTGATGGTTCACTAGACATCGTTAATACATCTAACGCTGCTACACCATTAACTGATGATGGCGTTACTCCAATCCTTACAGTGGATTTATGGGAACACGCTTACTACATTGATTACCGTAACGTTCGTCCAGATTACCTTAAAGGTTTTTGGTCGCTTGTTAACTGGGAATTCGCGAACGCTAACTTCGCTTAATTAGCCTTTAAACGCTAATGTAAAAAAGACGCTTAGGCGTCTTTTTTTGTTTCTTGTTTATCACACCTAAGCGCCTCATCATTTAATAAAACACTTTTAGTAACATGATCTTTTTTCACTTAAATTTTTAATTTTATTGCACAAAAATACAAATTCGTGACTAGACTTTAAAAGGTAAGCACCTTTTTACAGCGGGTTTCGGAGGTTATTATGACGATTTTTGAGCATTACCAAGCACGATACGAAGCGGCACAGGAAGAAGAATACAGTATCGCTGAATTTCTTGAGATTTGTAAAACCGATAAGTCTGCCTACGCCAGCGCACCAGAACGCCTACTCATGGCAATTGGCGAACCAAACATTGTAGATACCGCAACGGATGCACGACTAAGCCGGTTATTTTCTAATAGAGTAGTTGCGCGCTACCCTGCCTTTGCTGATTTTTATGGTATGGAAGACGCCATTGAGCAAATAGTCTCTTATTTAAAACACGCCGCCCAAGGGCTTGAAGAATGCAAACAAGTGCTCTATTTACTTGGACCTGTTGGTGGGGGTAAATCATCCATTGCCGAAAAACTAAAATATTTAATGCAACAAGTGCCTATTTATTCAATTAAAGGCTCTCCGGTAAACGACCATCCTCTTGCATTATTTGACCCAATAGAGGACGCCGACGTACTTAAGCAAGAATACGGTATTAAACCGCGCTACTTAAAAACCATTATGTCGCCTTGGGCTGGCAAACGCTTAAAAGAGTTCAATGGTGATATTAGCCAGTTTAGAGTGGTTAAACGCTACCCTTCTATTTTAAACCAAATAGGCATTGCCAAAACCGAACCTGGAGATGAAAACAACCAAGATATTTCGGCGCTAGTGGGTAAGGTCGATATTCGCCAGCTTGAGCACTTTGCCCAAAACGATCCTGATGCATACGCCTACTCGGGCTCTTTATGTTTAGCTAACCAAGGGCTGATGGAATTTGTAGAAATGTTTAAAGCGCCTATTAAAGTGCTGCACCCTTTACTTACCGCAACCCAAGAAGGTAACTACAACGGCACAGAAGGCATTAGTGCCCTGCCTTTTAATGGCATGATCCTCGCTCACTCTAATGAATCTGAGTGGCAAACTTTTAAAAACAATAAAAACAACGAAGCATTTTTAGACCGTGTTTATATTGTAAAAGTACCTTATTGCTTACGTGTAACCGAAGAAATTAAAATTTACGACAAATTACTTGAGCACAGCGAGCTATACAACGCGCCATGCGCACCAGGTACACTTAAAACATTGGCGCAATTTACGACGCTATCACGTTTAAAAGATCCAGAAAATTCAAGTATCTATTCAAAAATGCGGGTATACGATGGCGAGACTCTAAAAGACACCGACCCTAAAGCAAAATCGTATCAAGAGTATCGTGATTACGCAGGTGTTGATGAAGGCATGACGGGGCTCTCTACTCGCTTTGCGTTTAAAATTTTATCCCGCGTGTTTAACTTTGATACCACTGAGGTTGCTGCAAATCCGGTGCACTTATTTTATGTACTTGAGCAACAAATAGAGCGCGAACAATTTTCAAGCGAAATAGAAGAGCGTTATTTAAGCTTTTTAAAAGGCTATTTAATTCCGCAATATGTAGAGTTTATAGGTAAAGAACTGCAAACCGCCTATTTAGAATCGTATTCAGAATACGGACAAAACATTTTTGACCGTTATGTTATTTATGCAGACTTTTGGATACAAGACCAAGAATATCGCGACCCTGATACGGGACAACTATTTGACCGCGAGGCACTTAATGCCGAACTTGAAAAAATAGAAAAGCCAGCAGGTATTTCTAACCCTAAAGATTTCCGTAATGAAATAGTGAACTTTGTATTGCGTGCCCGTGCGCATAACAACGGTAAAAACCCACTATGGACAAGCTACGAAAAACTACGCACGGTGATTGAGAAAAAAATGTTCTCTAATACCGAAGATTTGCTCCCTGTTATTTCGTTTAATACTAAAACGTCTGCAGAGGATCAGCAAAAGCACGAAGACTTTGTGAACCGTATGGTCGAAAAAGGCTATACACAAAAACAAGTTCGCTTGCTTTCTGAGTGGTATTTACGGGTTAGAAAATCGCAATAACCTTCATAGTCGTAGTATATAGGAGGTCAATATGGCGCATTTTATAGATAGGCGTTTAAACGGTAAAAACAAAAGTACGCTTAATCGCCAGCGCTTTATTAGGCGCTATAAAAAGCAAATTAAAGAAGCGGTTTCAGATGCGATTAACAAGCGCAGCGTTACAGATTCAAGCTCTGGTGAGAGTATTTCTATTCCACAACGCGATATCAGCGAACCTACATTTCATCAAGGGCAAGGCGGGAATAGAGAACAAATTCACCCTGGTAACGATCAGTTTTCTACAGGTGATAAAATTGAGCGCCCTACAGGCGGACAAAGCGGCGGGGCCGGTGAAGGTGACGCCAGCGATTCGGGCGAAGGGCAAGATGAATTTGTATTTTCGATATCAAAAGATGAATACCTTGATTTACTGTTTGAAGATTTAGAACTTCCTAACTTACAAGAGAACCAGCTTGATAAGTTAGTGCAAATGAAAACCCACCGCGCAGGTTTTTGTAGCGATGGCATGCCAAGTAATATTGATATTGTCCGCTCATTACAAGGCTCGCTTGCACGGCGTGTTGCCATGAGTGCAGGTAAAAAACGCCGTTTAAAAGAGTTCGAAGAACAACTTGCTCTGCTGCTTGCTGGTCCACATAACGATAAAGCAGCAATTGCTTTATTACAAAAAGAAATTGCAGCATTAAAACTACAAATTAAATCGGTCCCGTTTATTGATAACTACGATTTACGTTTTCGTAATTACGAAAAGCGCCCTCACCCCACCAGCAAAGCCGTGATGTTTTGTATTATGGATGTGTCAGGCTCAATGGATCAGCCAACAAAAGACATGGCAAAGCGTTTTTATATTTTGCTCTATCTATTTTTAACGCGCAGCTATAAAGACATAGACGTTGTTTATATTCGCCACCACACACAAGCAAAAGAAGTAGACGAGCAAGAGTTTTTTTATTCCCAAGAAACTGGCGGCACTATTGTTTCAAGCGCTCTTAAATTAATGAACGAAATAATAAAAGAGCGTTACCACGCAAATGAGTGGAATGTATACGCCGCACAAGCCTCTGATGGCGATAACTGGGCGGACGACACCCCGCAGTGTGGTGAAATTTTGCGTAATAAGCTCTTAAGCGCAGTACGCTATTTTGCTTATATTGAAATAACCACTCGTGCCCATCAAAGCCTATGGCGCGAATATGAATCCATAACACACAGCCATAATAATTTCGCTATACAGCATATTCAAAGCGTTGAAGATATTTACCCAATTTTCAGGGAGCTATTTAAAAAAGGTCGTCAACAGCAAAACTCTGCATAGCCTAAAGCGAGGTAGCATTATGAATGATAAACGAATGAGTGATGGCCCAGATTGGACCTTTGATTTATTAGATGAATATCAAGGTGAAATTGCCCGTGTTGCAGCTCACTACAGGTTAGACACATACCCTAATCAAATTGAAGTGATAACCGCAGAGCAAATGATGGATGCTTATTCAAGCGTTGGTATGCCTATTGGCTACAGTCATTGGTCTTACGGTAAGAAATTCATCCAAACAGAGCAAAATTATAAGCGCGGACAAATGGGTCTCGCTTACGAAATAGTGATAAATTCGGACCCTTGTATTGCGTACTTAATGGAAGAAAACACCCTACCTATGCAAGCGCTTGTAATGGCACATGCATGTTACGGACATAACTCATTTTTTAAAGGTAATTACTTATTTAAAACCTGGACCGATGCTGGCTCAATTATTGATTACTTGGTATTTGCTAAAAACTACATAAGCCGCTGTGAAGAAAAGCACGGTATTACACAAGTCGAAGCCCTACTCGACTCATGTCATGCCTTAATGAATTACGGAGTGGATCGCTACAAACGTCCACAACAAATATCGCTATTTGAAGAGCAAAAACGCCAACAAGAGCGTGAAGACTACCTTCAATCGCAAGTAAACGAATTATGGCGAACTATTCCTGAGCAACAGCAAGAAACCAAAAAGAAAGTACGCCATTTTCCTTCTGAACCCCAAGAAAATATTTTGTATTTTATTGAAAAAAATGCCCCATTACTCGACTCTTGGCAACGTGAAGTTATACGTATTGTTCGTAAAATTTCGCAATACTTTTACCCACAAAAGCAAACTCAAGTAATGAACGAAGGTTGGGCAACTTTTTGGCATTACACCATCCTTAATCACTTATATGATGAGGGAAAACTCACCGACTCTTTCATGTTAGAGTTTTTACAAAGCCATACCAACGTAGTTTATCAGCCACCTTATAACAGTAAGTATTATTCAGGTATCAACCCATATGCTTTAGGCTTTAATATGATGGTTGATATTCGCAGAATATGTGAGCACCCAACTGAAGAAGATAAACGCTGGTTCCCTGAATATGCAGGCAGTAATTGGCTAGATACACTGCATTTTGCAATGGAAAACTTTAAAGATGAGAGTTTTATTAGCCAGTTTTTATCGCCTAAGTTAATTCGTGATTTTAAATTATTTACTATTATTGACCATACTAATAACCCCCATTTAGAAATTGGCGCAATACATAACGACAATGGCTATAAAGCAGTAAGAGAAGCGCTCTCAGCGCAGTACAACTTGAGTAATCATGAGCCCAACATTCAAGTATATGACGTTGATATTAGAGGTGACCGTTCACTAACCCTACGCTATGTACCCCATAACAACATTCCTTTAGCAAACTCGCACAAAGAAGTGCTTAAGCATCTTTACAGATTATGGGGCTTTAAAGTAAAACTAGAGCAAGAGTCAAATTCTGGTGAGGTTTCAATGATTGGTCAATGCCCAATAGATGACTCTAGACACACAACAGAATAATGAAGGGCAATAAAATTTTCATACTGATTGGGTTTGCTCAGCAGATCGTAAAAAAATACACTATTATTTAACCCTAAATTCTGGATATAAAAAATGACGCTTAAGCGTCATTTTTTATATCTTCGTAGGCTATTACTTTATTTCGCCCTGTATTTTTAGATTGGTACAGTGCTTTATCTGCAGCCTCTATCCAGCGCTCATGATTTTTAAAATCATTACTCCTACCAGCCAGCCCTATACTTACCGTCATTGTTATTTCAAAGTGTTTATACTTCACAGGGTTAGTTTCAATCAACACCCTTAAACGCTCAGCAAACACAAAAGCGCCTTCTTTATCTGTATCAAGTAATGTCACTGCAAACTCTTCACCGCCATAACGCCCTGCAACATCAGTTTCGCGCAGCGTCGTACGTAGTAAGTTAGATAAATGACGAAGCGATTCATCACCACAGCTATGGCCATATTCATCATTTATTTTTTTAAAGTGATCAATATCAAACATTAATAATGTGCTACAGCCACCACTTCGCTTAACTCTTAAAAACTCTTGGCGTAGCGTACCTTCCCAGTGTCCACGGTTTGCAAGCTGCGTTAAGCTATCTGTTTGACTTACTTGTTCTAATTTTTTGTTTAACTCTTCAAGCTCTTTTTTATTTACCGCGACATCTGTTACATCATACAAAATAATACAAATATGGCTAACTTCGCCCATCGTATTTGTAAGAGGGATAAATGTCGCATTTTGATACATGTAATCAGCTTTACCAGTAATAGGTCGATAATTTTTAAACCTAAAAATGTATGGCTGCTGCTCCCAAATCGTAAAAGAGCGGTTTTTTAAAACAAAAACCGATTCTGATTTACTTCTAAACCATTTTTCGTCTATTGCTGGAAATAAATCAAATAGGTCTTTATCTTTTACTGCGCTTGGTAGAAGCCCTGAATGGTTTTCCATAAAACCATTCCATACACACACCTTATAATCTCTATCAAGTACTACAAGGCCTACATCAACGGTATTAAACATATCCATAAGCCAATGGATCTCATTCATTTCTAAATCTGCAGCCATAACTTAATCTTCTAATAGGTAAGCAACTTTATACTTCAAAGTTTTAAGTGAATCTTCAGTAAATAACAGCATGAGGTCGCAATTTATATCATGGTTTTCAATACCGTAACTAATCTCTATAGCAAGGGTGCGTTGCCAACGTGACTTGTTTGATTTAACCAGCTCAGACACATCTCTGTGTTGGCCAAGTACTATTGGGTGCCCTTGGCTAAATGACATATCGAGCTGTTTTGAAAGACCCGTTAAAATAGCGCCTATCAAAATATTACTAATATCCATAAGCAGCTCAAGTTCAACTTTATCGTTTAACTCGCCGTCATAATTCATCAAAGAAGCTATTTCTTTAAAGCTTGAATCATTTAAAAGTAATAGCGCCTCGCCCGAAATACCACCGCCAATAAAGCCCTGGCACACACCCGATGTAGCTGCGTTATTATCTATAGACTGCAGCGCCATATCGAGTTCATTAACTTCCAAAATATTCACATTAGGAATTGGTAGCTCTACAAATACATTAAGAAGACGTGCAAGTAAATCCCCAGCCTGCCCCATAGCAACGTTAGTTAGCTCTTGGTATATATCCCGAACATCAGGGTCGACTTGCTCTCCTAGCGAATGAGAGAGACGTTCACGCATGGCTTTGTCTTTAATTCCATGGTGTTCAATTATGCTGGCTAGTTTTTCGGGGGAACATGGTTTTTGAATAAAATCGATAGCACCCAGTTCAAGCACTCTTTGATGTGCACTTGGCTGTATATCACCAGAGACAACAACAGTGAGTATATTTAGCCCCTGTTCTTTCATAGCGATTAATACTTCATACCCATCCATTTCAGGCATGTTTAAATCGAGAAAAAGTATTTCTGGTTCAATTAACTTTATTTGCTTTATGCAATCAACGCCGTCGAGTGCAAATTCAACTTTAATATCCCAATCTTCAGGTAATGAACGAGCTAGCTGACGCCTAGCTAATTTTGAGTCATCACATATTAGTACCGATGTTGACATATTATCTCTCTGTTTCTAAACCAGTAATGAGCATTAAAATCATTTTATGATGGTTTTTATTTTTATTATTGAAGATATATTTTGTAACTTCATGTTAATCAAAGTTTAGCACAGTTACAATTTTTATATTGCAGAACTAATCCCAACTTCATCAGAGCGGTATAATCTCTTGGTTACTATAGCGCAGTATAATACACTGACGCCCATTGCGTTAATTTAAAAGGAAATACCTTATGTTACGTTCACTTACCTTTGCTTTGAGCGCATTTTGCTCTGTGGCTATTGCAGCCGATTACCCAGAAAACACGCTAGACATAGGAAAAGTATCTGCACAAGGCAAACCAGTCACTTTATTAGGCAAAGGGATCTCTGTTGGAGATAGCGCGCCAAATTTCAAAGTAGTTGATGACAACTTCATCCCTGTAACGCTTGAGGATTACAAAGGCCAAGCTGTATTGATAAGTGTAGTGCCAAGTCTTGATACAGGTATTTGCAGCCTGCAAACTAAGCACTTTAATGAAAAAGTAGCCTCGCAATTTCCAAGTGTTGCAATGCTAACAATTAGTGCTGATTTACCATTTGCTCAAAAGCGTTTTTGCAAAGCTGAAAATATCGATAAAATCACTACGTTATCAGATTCTGTTTGGCGCGATTTTGGCCAAAAATACGGATTGATTATTAAAGATATGGGCTTATTAACGCGAACTGTATTTATTTTAGATGAAAGCCATAACGTCATTTATAAACAATTAGTTAGTAGCCTTTCAACTGAACCAGAATACAGCAGCGTAATTGAGAAACTTAAAACGCTTTAAAGCCGATTAAATAGCAATGATTAAGCAATGCTAAACAGCCTTCAAACAAAAAACCGCCAATTGGCGGTTTTTTAATATGCTTTTATATTTAACCTAAAAGCTCACCAAGTTGTGAACTTACAGCTTCAACAGCTTGTGTACCATCTAGTTTGTGGTATTGAGTATTACCAGCAGCAGCTTCTGCTTGGTAGTAATCAACTAATGGCATGGTTTGCTCGTGGTAAATACCTAAACGTTTACGTACTGTTTCTTCAGTATCATCAGCGCGAACAATTAAGTCTTCCCCAGTTTCGTTGTCTTTACCTTCCACTTTTGGTGGATTATATACAATATGGTAAACACGACCAGAACCAGGATGAACGCGACGTCCGCCCATACGTTCAACAATCACTTCGTCAGCCACGTCAAATTCAATAACGTGATCAACCACTACGCCATTTTCTTTCATCGCATCAGCTTGAGGAATTGTGCGTGGGAAGCCATCAAGTAAAAAACCTTTCTCACAATCAGCTTTAGTAATACGCTCTTTTACCAAACCAATAATAATATCGTCAGAAATTAGTTGACCAGCATCCATTACTTTTTTTGCTTCTAAGCCTAATGGCGTGCCCTCTTTAATTGCTGCACGTAACATGTCGCCAGTAGAAATTTGTGGAATACCGTATTTGTCCATTAAAAACTGAGCTTGAGTACCTTTACCTGCACCCGGCGCGCCCAAAAGAATAATGCGCATATTATTGTCCCCTAGTATGGATATTTATTTTAAAGCCTGAATTCTTCCACAAGCGCCGCCGATACTCAAGCAACTTATACTAATTGATGAGTTGTTGATGTATTTACAGCGCATTAAAAAAGGGAACATACGTTCCCTTTTATTCAAAGTATATAATTTATACTTTTATTAACTAAATAGTTAACTGACTACTTGCTTAGTTCAAGCATTAGTTTGTTTAGGCGAGTAACAAACCCAGTTGGATCTTTAAGTGTACCGCGCTCTGCAAGTAATGCTTGGTCTAATAAAACATGTGACCACTGTGAAAATTTATCTTCATCTTGTTCGTCATTCAAATGCTTAACAAGTTGATGCTCTGGGTTTAGCTCAAACACAGGTTTTGCTTCTGGTGCTGTTTGACCAACAGATTCCATTAGCTTTTGCATTTGTGAGCTCATGTCGTTGTCGTCACTTACAACACATGCTGGAGAATCTGTTAGGCGGTGCGTAAAGCGCACTTCTTTAACGTCATCACCTAGTGCTGTTTTAATACGTTCAACAAGGCCAGCCATCTCTTTTTCAGACTCTTCTTGTGCTTTTTTAGTTTCTTCGTCGTCCAGCTTACCTAGATCTAGATCACCACGTGTGATTGACTGTAGTTGCTTATCAGCAAATTCAGTTAAGTGGCTCATCATCCACTCGTCAACACGGTCACTTAGTAACAATACTTCAATCCCTTTTTTGCGGAAAATCTCTAAATGAGGAGAATTTTTCGCAGAAGTGAATGTATCAGCTACTACATAGTAAATTTTGTCTTGGCCTTCGTTCATACGTTCAACATATTGCTCAAGCGACACATCTTGCGTTTCTGAATCAGTATGAGTAGAAGAAAAGCGTAATAACTTACATACGGCTTCTTTATTTGCCGCATCTTCAGCTGGGCCTTCTTTCATTACTTGGCCAAACTCATTCCAAAATACTTGGTAATCGTCAGCTTTGTTTTTAGCCATACGCTCAAGCATTTTAATAATGCGCGATGTACACCCTTTACGAATAGCTTGCGTTACTTTGTTGTCTTGTAGAATCTCGCGAGATACGTTTAGAGGTAAATCGTTTGAATCTAGTAACCCTTTTACAAAGCGAAGGTAGCTTGGCATGAACTGCTCAGCATCATCCATTACAAATACACGTTGTACGTAAAGTTTTAAGCCACTTTGACGTTCACGGTTCCATAAATCGAAAGGTGCTTTTTTAGGGATGTATAAAAGGCTCGTGTATTCAGTTTTACCCTCAACCTTATTATGTGCCCAGCTAAGTGGATCTTCCCAGTCGTGGCTTACGTGCTTGTAAAACTCTTTGTATTCTTCATCAGAAAGCTCTGACTTATCACGCGTCCACAATGCAGTTGCACGGTTAATGCTTTCCCACTCACCTGGTACTGCTGGAATTTTTTCGCCGTCTTCGCCTTCAGACTCTGGTACTTCTGCTTTAAACATTTGTACAGGTGTTGAAATATGGTCTGAGTATTTTGTAACAATGCCACGTAAGCGGTAATCGTCAGCAAATTCTTTTTCTTCATCACGAAGATGTAAAATAATGTCGGTACCACGGCCTTCTTTTTCAATTTCTTGAAGCGTGTATTCGCCTTCACCTTGAGATTCCCACTCGTAAGCGGTTGTTTCACCGGCTTTACGTGTACGAACAGTTACTAAATCAGCAACAATAAATGCTGAGTAAAAACCAACACCAAATTGACCAATTAATTGTGAATCTTTACTTTGATCACCCGTTAAGTTTTTGAAAAACTCAGCAGTACCCGACTTTGCAATAGTACCTAGCGAGCTAATTACTTCATCGCGTGTCATACCAATACCATTATCAGAAATGGTAATTGTATTTGCTTCTTTATCTGCGCTAATACGTACACGTAAATCGGCATCACCTTGGTAAAGGTCGCCTTGAGATAGCGCTAAAAAGCGTAACTTGTCTGCCGCATCTGATGCGTTTGACACAAGTTCGCGTAAAAATATTTCTTTATTAGAATAAAGAGAATGAATCATTAAGTTTAATAATTGTTTTACTTCTGTTTGAAAGCCTAATGTTTCTTTTTGTGCTGCAGTCATTTATATATCTCCAATTTGCAAAGTGTCTGCGTTATGCACTTAATATGGGGTGAGGTGTTAGAACTTCAAGGGAAAAATCAAAAAAAGGTGAAACGAAAAAATAGAATATCTCGTTTATCTAAAATGGGTGCGGACAATTAATATGAATCTTTTCACCTGTTGTTGGATGTTCAAAATATAAATCGCTGGCATGTAATTGTAAGCGTCCTGCCATGTACTCACTTTGCGCACTTTTATATAAATCACAGCCTAAAATTGGGTGCCCTATAAACTGGCTATGTATTCGTAATTGATGAGTACGTCCGGTAACGGGCGTAAATTGCACTAAGGTTCTGCACGGCTGTTTAAGCCGCTCAAGCACACTGTATTCACTCACCGCTACTTTACCCGTCGTTTGGCAAATTTTAACTCGCGGAAAAAGCAGTTTATCTTTTGCTATTGGCGCAGTAATTTCCCCCTCATCAACAGCTAAGCTACCCTCTAATATGGCTACATAACGCTTTTGGATAGTACGCGCCTGAAACTGTTTATTAAGATGCTTTGATGCTTTGGCGTTTAATCCAACAATCATAATGCCCGATGTACCCAAATCTAACCGATGCGGTAACTTAGCCTCAGCAAATGCGGCTGTTAACCCTTTTTGACCATGTACTAAACGGTAATGTACTGAGTCCCAGTTAAGCGGATTCTTACCAGACAAACTTAATAACCCACTGGGTTTATTGATCAGTAAAATATCATCATCTTGATATAATATTTCAATAAACCCGTCGCACTTAGGCGCGACAAAGTCATCAACAATCCTTTGTGGTTCTGAAGGTGTTTGCGATGTTGAGTTAGCCATTAAGTTAATCATTAAATTAGTCAATATCTTTTGAATGAAGTGCTTTTAAAGCCAATACTTGCTCACGTAAATCGTCTGCTACTACTTTGTCAGCGGCAATCGGGGTACCTACTGCAACCGACACCAAAGACCATTTTAATCGTGGTAGTTGCCACTTAGCTTTTCGGCTAAACATACTTCCCCACAAGCCCCCTAAATGCACAGGAATAACGGGCACAGGTGAGCGCTCAATAATGCGCTCGATTCCACGGCGAAAAATATCGATAGAGCCGTCACTGGTTAGTTTTCCTTCAGGGAAAATACCAACAAGTTCGCCTTTATTAAGCGCAGCAGCCACTTCGTCAAACGCTTTTTTAAACGCTTCTGGATTGGTTTTTTCACTGTTAATGGGAATAGCTTTGGCCATTTTAAATAACCAATGTAGGGCTGGCGAATAATAAATAGGGGCAAATACCATAAATCGGATAGGCCTTGGTGATGCTGCTAAAATAAACATCCAATCGACAAAGCTCACGTGATTACACACTATAACGGCAGCGCCTTCATCTGGAATATTACTTTCACCTTTTGTACGCACTCTGTACATACAAATAGCTAAAATATATATAATAAATCGTAAAAAGAACTCTGGTACTTTGGTATAAATATAAACAGATATAAGCAAGTTTAGCCCAGCAAGTAACAGTAGCAACTCTGAAATACTCCACTGAAAAACAGACAGCGTTACAATACTTAAAACAGCACTGCCCACCATAAACAGTGCATTTAATACATTGTTAGCCGCTATAACTCGTGAGCGACTCGACTCTTCAGTACGCTGTTGAATAAGCGCATACAGCGGTACAGTGTAAAAACCAGAGCCAATACCAATGCCCGCCATCCATACAAAATGCCACACCATGTCGCCTGTTTTTAATAACTGCTCAAGCGTTAATAATTCAAGGTTTTGAGGTGAATAAGAGCTAATAGCTGGCTCTTGGCTCAGTAAGTATAAAAACAAGGTAATTAAAATAGCGCCAAAAGGCACAATTCCTAATTCTATTCGAGAGCGAGAAAGCTTTTCACATAATAACGAACCAATAGCAATACTTAGTGAAAACACAACAAGCGCACTGGTTACCACCAATTCATCGCCGCCCATTGTGTGTTTTACATAATTTGGTAGGGACGTTAAAACAATTGCGCCAATTAACCAAAACCAACTAATCCCAAGCACTGACTTACCAACCGATTCTGTTTGCGAATTAAGTGCTGAAAATACGTTTTTCGTGGATGAAAATATATTATAGGTAAATTTTAAGTTAGGCTCGTTTGCCTCACTAATGGGTATAAAGCGACTGCTCACATAACCCATAACAGCCAGTACTAACACGGCAATACTTATAAGCGTAGGCCCTACTGATTGAGTAATATAATAGGTGCCAAAAATTGTACCAATTAATATTGCTACAAACGTGCCTGATTCAACCAAGCCATTCGCTTTTGTTAATTCGTTAGGGGCTACGTGCTGCGGTAAAATAGAGTATTTTAATGGACCAAAAAACGTACTTTGTACGCCCATTAAAAACACGGTGGCTAACATCAGCCAAACATACTGCGTTAAAATAGAGACAGCCCCTACAACCATAATAGGGATTTCACATAGCTTTACGATTCTGATTAGTTTGGATTTTTCTGTTTTTTCAGCTAGCTGCCCCGCCATCCCTGAAAATAAAAAGAAAGGTAGGATAAATAACCCAGCAGCAATATTTGAATAAAGTGCGCCATCAGCAAGCGTTGCAGCCTGGAATATCAATAAAATAAGCACTGATTGCTTATACACGTTATCGTTTATCGCTGAGAAAAACTGCGTAATAAAAAGCGGTAAAAAACGCTTACTACCCAGTAATGTACCTTGGTAGGGGTGATTATCTTTCATTGTATTCCTTACTAATTAGAGACATAGCCCAAAAATATATTATACCAATTTGTTTAATTAAATGATCTATTTTGAGGGCGGAAAAACGTGTTGATAGCTAGGCAAAAAATTCGCTATTTAGTTGTTCTAAATGAGAATTTTTTAACGCAGGTAGCTACACGTTTAGCCCCGCAAAATGATTAAGTATTATTGCGGATTGGTATTAGATTGCTTCTAAGCTTACCTTAAAAACAAAAAAGCCTACATAATTTAATCATGTAGGCTTTTATAATATCTTTTCAAATAGTGACTTAGAGTTAGTCTTGTGTAACTAAACGCCTGCCGCTAAAAGCATGCATAAGCGTTCTACCATCTACTAAATCAAGCTCGCCCCCCACAGGAATACCGTGAGCAATACGCGAAGCACCTACTTTATATTTATGACAAAGCTGAGCAATATAATGAGCTGTAGTATCGCCTTCAACGGTAGGGTTAGTCGCTAAAATAACCTCATTAATACCGCCTTGAGCAAGTTTTTGCTCTAAAACGTCTAAGCCAATTTCTTTAGGGCCGATACCGTCAATTGGCGATAAATGACCCATTAAAACAAAGTATAGCCCTAAATACTGACCTGTTTGCTCAATGGCAAGCACATCAGTAGGCGATTCAACAACACATAATATGCCGCTGTCTTGGCGTTTTGTACTTAAACAAATATCGCACTGAGCTTGTTCGCAAAAAGTACGACAAGACTGACAATGCCCTATGGCTGTCATTGCTTTAGTCAATGCATTGCCCAGCTGAGTGCCTCCCTTTCGGTCGCGCTCAAGCAAGTGAAAAGCAATACGTTGCGCTGATTTTGGACCAATGCCCGGTTGACAGCGCAGTGCTTCTATAAGCTGATTTAAACTATCTGAAAGTTGCATTATTTACTTAAAACGGCATTTTCATACCTGGTGGTAATTGCATACCGCCAGTTACTTTACCCATGCGCTCTTGTGTTTCTTCAGCAACACGGCGTACAGCATCGTTACATGCTGCTGCAAGTAAGTCTTCAATCATGTCTTTGTCGTCTTCCATAAGGCTTTCATCAAGCTGAACACGACGTACATTGTGGTTACCAAGCATGGTTACTTTAACTAAACCGGCACCGGCTTCGCCAACAACTTCTAATGTTGCGATTTCGTCTTGGGCTTTTTGCATGCGATCTTGCATTTGCTGCGCTTGCTTCATCATGTTGCCCATTCCACCTTTAAACATAACTTTCTCTCTTTCTTTTAATACATTAATTAACATGAACATAAGGGCGATTGTAAGTAATTACAATGCCTGAATACTGTTTTCGTCGATTTCGGCGCTAAATACTTGCTGAAATTGTACTATGTTTTCATCAGATGTGATCACATCGATTGCTTGTTGATGACGACCTGCATCAATTTTTTGCTGAATAAGATAAGGAGAGTCAATAACTCCCTTAGCAAAATTAATACTTAACGACACGTTATGCTCATAAATACTCGACAATGCGGCATCTAATCTTTGGCGAAGCATCGGTGTATCTAAATGCTTTTGTGATTCATCAACGTCTATATGTAAACTGTTGCCTTGCTTGGTAAATATTGAATGCAATGCAAATTGGCGCATACGACCACCCAGTCCCATACGTTTAATTAAATAAGCCCATTCATCTTGTTGATGTGCAAATCTAATTTCACTAATTGGACTTTGAAAATCATCAGGGGCAGGAATACTTACTTCCTCTGGCACTATTTCAGGCGCTTTTTGAGGGTTTATTTGCTCAAGTAATTCTGGCGCAAGATTTTCAGTAATTGTTTGGTGCTTTGCTTTAAAATCAATCTTACTAGCTGGCTTTATGTTGGAGTGATTATGTGCCTGGGTTTGGCTCCCTGTTACTGGGAGCTCATGCTTTTTTTCACTCTCACCTTCGCTATCAGTTGCCCAAGGAGGGATATCGCCAGACGCAGTACTTGAAGGGCTATTAAGCTCACTTGAACTTGTATCTGCACTACCTTGATGAACACTTTGGGCTTTAGGCATTCTTGGATGCTGTTCTGGCTTTTTAGCAGGCGCTTGGCTTGGCTGCACTGCTACATTATTTGCAGATGTACTTGTACTCTTGCCTGATAACCTACCCGCACCCGATATGTTTCTGTCGCGTAAAATACGAGCAATGGCAGATTGCGCCTGCGCTTCTTGTTCAGCTATTGGCGTACTTGCATTGTGATTTGTTAAGGGCTCTGGTGAAGACTCTGAGTTTGCAGTAGGTGCAGGTTTAAAACCCTGATCTACAGCGCTACTCATTATATCATCAAACTGCGAAGCTAACGTTTGCTCAGCATCACTATGTTGCATGTAAGCTTCATCTTCACTTTGGCGCTGGGCTTGAGCATCCGAAACAACATTGGTTTGTGGTTGATCATTAGCTGAAGCCTGTTGCTTTAAAGCGTTTTCACTTTGTTGAACCGGTTGCTCTACTGCAACTTGGGCAGGCTCATTATTACTTTGTACGACATCATTATTCGATGTCTGAGCGGCAACATTTGGTAAAGGCTCTATCTCAAGGGATTTAGGCTGCTCTGTATTGCTAACTGGCTTAGTATTATTTACAGGGACACTACTTTGGCTAGCTACAGTGTTTTGCGATGTTTTATTTTTATTTAATATATCTCGCAGTGCATTTGCACGGCCTTGTTTATTTGGGGCCGGCTCTTCGTTTACTGTGTGTACAGTTTGTTGAGCGTCTGTAGGCTTAAATGCTAATAATCTTAGCATTATCATTTCAAAACCTAAGCGAGGCTCTGGTGCCCATTGTAAATCTTTTTTACCATTTAACAGTAACTGATAATAAATTTGAATTTGTTGTGGGCTCGTATGTTGTGCAACATGAGCAATATAATCTACATTTTTTTCATCTAGCCCTGCCGCTTCTGGCACTAACTGGGTTAGTTGAGTCAAATGCGTAAGTGCAATTAAATCATCAAGCAATGCCACATAATTAGGATTACGACTTGCCACCTGCGCAATCTCATCCATTAGCGCAGCGCCATCTTGTGCAAGTAATGCTGCAAGCAAGCTTTGGCTATAATGAGTATCCATTAAACCAAGCATAGTTTGTACTGCTTGGTTATTAATATCACCATTTGTTTGTGCGATAGCTTGGTCGGTTAAGCTAAGTGCATCACGCATACTGCCATCAGCGGCTTTTGAAATAATGCTAAGTGCATCGGTATCAAAGCTAAGCTGCTCTTGAGTAAGTACGTGTTCAAGCTGTGTTTTAATCTCACTTTGCGACAAGGCATTTAGGTTGAATTGTAAACAGCGAGATAAAATAGTAACTGGTAGTTTTTGAGGATCGGTCGTCGCCAATAAAAATTTCACATGCTCTGGTGGCTCTTCAAGCGTTTTCAAAAGCGCATTAAAGCTGTGCTTAGAAAGCATGTGAACTTCATCGATTAGGTATACTTTATAACGTCCACGTGTTGGCGCATATTGAACGTTATCGAGTATTTCGCGGGTGTCTTCTACTTTTGTTCGAGAAGCCGCATCTATTTCGAGTAAGTCAATGTAGCGCCCTGCTTCTATATCTAAACAGCTGCTACATTGGCCACACGGATTTGCAGATATACCTTCATCGCAATTTAAGCTTTTAGCAAAAATACGCGCAATAGTCGTTTTACCTACACCGCGGGTTCCAGTGAATAAATAAGCGTGATGCAGTCTATTTTGTGTAAGCGCATTTACAAGCGCTTGCTTAACATGAGACTGCCCAACCAATTCATGAAAGGTTTGAGGACGCCATTTTCTCGCTAGAACCTGATAACTCATCGATTACTCGCCTTCGAATTCAACCAATTTTAGGATTTTAATACCCATTTTTTTGATGCGCTGCTCGCCACCAAGTTCTGGTAGTGATACAACAAATGCAGCATCTGTGGCTTCGCCACCTAGTTTATGAACTAATTTAGCTGTGGCTTCAATTGTGCCGCCAGTTGCTAATAAGTCATCAACTAATAATACTTTATCGCCAGGTACAATTGCATCAACATGCAGCTCTAGCGTGTCTTCACCGTACTCAAGTAAGTAATCTTGACGAATAACTTCGCGTGGTAACTTACCTGGTTTACGAACTGGAATAAACGGAATGCCTAATGCGTAAGACAGTGGCGCACCAAAAATAAAGCCACGTGATTCTGTGCCAATTATTTTAGTAAAACCCTGATCTTTATATTCTGCGATAAACGCGTCAATAGTTGCTTTAAAGGCTTCTGGATTTGCCATTAAAGTGGTTACATCGCGAAACATGATGCCCGGCTTTGGATAATCAGCAATTGTAGTTATGCTGTTTTTGATAATTGCTGGTGTTACTTGAGTCATAATTTTAACTGCTCAATTGTTTATATTACAAAGCAGGTGATTATAACCTTAACTAACCTTTAATTGCGAGTTTGGCGTTACTATAAAAGAAGTATTAACTATGGGGGGGTAATTAAAATAAAGTGGTTCAAGGCTGAAGTAAGCAACAGCCTTAATAAACGCTATGCATTTTAAGTTAAGCTAGTGATCCAGCCTAATATTGCATTTAAACAACCAATCCCTGCAAATACAGCTAAGAAAGCAAGAAAATAAGTAGCGTTGAACGGATCTTTAAAGTCTTTATCATCTGACATTGGTACAACCTTTTATTAAGCACGACAAATAAGGCTGCCATAATAGACGATGTAAAATCATCAATAAAGACCTTAATCTTGATTTTTTGTCACAATTACACCGCGTTCAACCATTGCATTGAGGGTAACTAATGCGCCTTGAGCAATTTGATCTGCATTAAACTGTGGTGCATGAGCGAATACCTGTTGGCAAACGTCGTCAAATGTCGCTCCATCACTTGCCTCAATAATTGATAGTAACAAAGCAGTCATCGCATTCGTAGCCAGAAATTGAACGTCATCATCTTCATCTCTATATACAACAAAATAATTAGGCTGAGGTGATGGCTCTTTTGGTTTAAAGCGATTGCTAATATTTTGAACCGGAAATTGATAACTTAAATTTCTTGCCGTTTTCGATAAATACAAAGCAGAACTAGTAAGCGCTGTTGTTTGTAATTTTTGCTCTTGCTCATCTTCGTGTGCAATCGATACATCTAGCTCTACCCATTCATAATGTGCAAGTTCTAGCATAAACACGGGATCGTATCTTTTTATTTTATAATCACTTGATAAATAATTAATAAACTCCCCTGCTATATCTAAAAAGTACGGCGAATGACAATCATATTCGCTAAAAAACTGGCGTACAAGAACCAGCCATTGCTTGTCTGTATATAAGGTTTTTAATACCGGAAAGCCTGATGATATAAAACCTTCAATGTTATTAAAAAATAGGTCGCGATAAATGGACATACGTCTGTCTTCGATACCGCTGGGCTTTTTATTTTTTTTAGGCTCGCGAATATGCGCCATAAATTCGTTTTGTATTTCAATAAAGCTCATAACCAGGCACTCTTTTAATATTTATAAAGGCTTATATTAAGCTCGTTGTTTTGAAACCATTGAAGTAATGTGTTTAGCTTGTAGCTCATGAATTATATCTAACTCTTTGGTTAAAATATTCATGGTAGGGATATTAAAATCGCGCTCAAGCAAGGTTGGAAATACGCCATGCACTTCATATGCTTTATCCAGTAGCTCCCACACAGGATCAATGACATCAGCACCATGTGTATCAACTATTAAGTCATCAGCCTCATTATAATGGCCTGCAACGTGCCCATAGGCGATACGATTAGAGGGTAACCCTGTTAAAAATTCTTGTGCGTTATAGCCATGATTAATCGAATTCACATAAATGTTATTCACATCCAGTAAAAGCTTGCAGTCTGCTTGCTCTAAAATGGTATTTGTAAATTCCAGCTCTGATAATTGCTGTCCAGGAGCGCCATAATAGGAAACATTTTCTATCGCAATTTGCTGCTCAAGTATGTCTTGTACTTGTTTAATACGAGGGACAACATGTGCTATTGCATCTTGTGTAAACGGAATAGGCATTAAGTCATACATATGGCCTGTACCGGAACAGTAACTTAAGTGCTCACTGAAAATTTTTATATTGTGCTCTTCAAAAAAAACTTTTAAAGATTTAACAAATTCAACATCCAGTGGTTCGGGTGAACCGATAGACAGTGATAATCCATGACACACAAAATTATTTGCATCTGTTAATGTTCTAAATTGCTTTTTAAAGCGTCCACCTAATTTTAACCAGTTCTCTGGCGCAACTTCCAAAAAATCTACTTGATTAGGTACGTGTTCAAGCAGTTCATCAAGCATTTCTCGTCGTAGGCCAAGGCCCACCATCCCGAAATCTGTACTCTGGATTTGTGTCATAACTACCTCTAACTTATCAAAAAAGGGCCTTAAGGCCCTTTTAGCATAACTTATTTAGAATAAGATATTAACGACCGCCACATTTACCTTCGCCGCACTTACCTTCTTTTTTAGTTTTTTTAGCATCGCCGCCGCATTTACCTTCACCACATTTGCCTTCTGTTTTAGCTTTTGCATCTTTTGCATCGCCGCCACATTTACCTTCACCACACTTGCCTTCTGTTTTAGCTTTTGCATCTTTTGCGTCGCCGCCACATTTACCTTCGCCACACTTGCCTTCTGTTTTAGCTTTTGCATCTTTTGCATCGCCGCCACATTTACCTTCGCCGCACTTACCTTCTGTTTTAGCTTTTGCATCTTTAGCATCGCCGCCACATTTACCTTCGCCGCACTTACCTTCTGTTTTAGCTTTTGCATCTTTTGCATCGCCGCCACATTTACCTTCACCACACTTACCTTCTTTAGCGTCTAGTTGGTAACCTGTCACTAATTGTTGAAACTCAAATGGGTTGGCTTGTACATCTGCAGATACAAAGCTTGCAGAGCCAACAACTACTGCACCTAAAGTTAACGCGATTGTATTTTTTTTAACTGTATTCATTTTGTGACTCTCTTTAATCAAGTATTGTAAATCTCAGCAATAAAAATGTATTTTAAATTGCTTGTATGCTTAAGTAGACCTGTACAAGAATAAAAACTTTCATTTATTTTCATAATATTTACTTTTGCGGTTTCTACATTAAATATGGTTGGTAATTACAGATTTATCAATGTGTGATTTACAGGTAAACTATGCGTCCAGTTTTTTATCAAAATTAATCACTTTATGAAACTTGTTTTAGCACCTATGGAAGGTGTCGTTGATTTTAAAATGCGCCAATTACTCACAGACATTGGTGGGTTCGATTTGTGCGTTACCGAGTTTGTAAGAGTGGTTGAAACATGCTTACCTGATAAAGTTTTTCATCGATTTTGCCCTGAACTACATAATAATGGATTTACGCGAGCAGGTACTCCTGTGCGTGTTCAATTACTCGGCCAAGAAGCAAATCCGTTAGCCGAAAATGCAGTAAGAGCAATTGCTTTAGGATCTCATGGGGTCGACCTTAACTTTGGTTGCCCAGCAAAAACCGTTAATCGTAGTCGAGGGGGTGCTGTACTGCTTAAAGATCCTGACCACATGTATACGATTATTAAAGCAGTCCGAGATGCTGTAGATGATAAACATGAAGTAAGTGCAAAAATTCGCTTAGGCTTTGATGACGACAGTAACAGCCAAGAAATTGTTGATGCTGTGGTAAGCGCAGGCGCAAATAGTGTAGCTATACACGCCAGAACCAAACGTGATGGTTATAACCCGCCAGCTTATTGGGAAAAAATTCCACCAATAATAAAAGATAAAAATATTGCCGTTGTTGCCAATGGTGAAATTTGGCAAGTTGAGGACGCAATGCTTTGCCAAAAACGAAGTGGATGTACTGATTTGATGCTTGGTCGTGGCGCCCTTTCGCACCCTGATTTAGCAAAAAAAATTAAAGCTCATGTAAATAATGAACAATATGATAGCCTTCAATGGGAGCATATTATTTATCACTTAATCCACTCTGCTATTCATCAAGACCCTGCAAAAGATGAAAAGTATTTTGCTTCTCGTACAAAGCAATGGCTAGGTTACCTTAAACGCCAATACCCGCAAGCGATCGATTTATTTGATGAAATCAGGCGTTTAAAAAGTAAAGAAGATGTGGCAAGCGTATTAAATAAATACGCCAAAGCACCGCAACTTGATTCAAATCATAACGGCTAACCTAAAGCCTCTAGATAATATCAGTATAACGTGAAGCCAATTTAATAAGGTTGTACTGATAATGCATCATCAAAAAAGACTAAACGATGAAATAGCACAAATTAAATTAAATATATTAACTATGCTTTCTAAATCAGCCTACCCTACACATCAGCATTTAATACAAATTTTAGATAATACAGCAAACAATGAATGGTTAGACTGTGCAGCAGAGAAGCTAGGTCCTGAGTATGCGTTTTTGATCAGTCGCATGACTAAATTAGAAGCAGCGGTCAGCCAAATAGAAATTGGGCAATATGGCTACTGCTGCGACTGTGAAGAAAAAATACCAGCCAAATCACTTGAACTAGATCCCGCAACCCAACGGTGTACAAAGTGCGCACAATAAGCGCACTTTCAAATCATTATATAATTTGTTGTATAAAGCTAAATGATTGCCCTGGGTAGAGTATTATATCTTCAACTAAATATTGAGCATCTTCTTGGGTGATTTCTAAGCGTTTCATAAGATTCACCTTTGCCTGTGGCAAAGTCCACGCATGGTAATGAATGCCAATATCTGATTCCATCATTGCAAGCATCAATGTTTTATCTTTATCAGACATGTTCATATTGCTCGCCATTGCAGGTAAGTCTTGATAATCAGCCTGCCAATTAAGCCCTTCAATTAATTTTTCATTCGATAGATACTGCACTAAAAACGATTTTTTATGAGAAATAGACAATTTACTGTCGAATGCAACACGATCTAATACTTTTATATTTTCATTTAAAATAGTAACCCACTCTAGCGGTGAATGTACTTCGCCACTAAAGTAATTTAGTTTGCTCTGATACCACTGTGACCCATTTGGCAGGCCTCTCAGACCAACACTACCTCTAGGCTTGTAACTAGCTAAATAATCGCTAAAAGCTCTTATATGACTCTTAAGCGCTGGTTGAACGTCATTACTACCTATCGCACTCAATACATAGCTTTGTAGTAGTGTGAGCTCAATTTTATTCAGCTTTAAATTGCTTTGTTTAGCACTGTCTAGCGTATCTTGGGTTAACTTAAGCCAAGTAATAATATTATCCGGCGTACTTTTTGAACCCTCAAAAGCAAGCATGTTTTTTAATACGTCTACTTGAGCCGGCCAATTAAAATAGCGCTCAGGAAAGCGCTCTGCAATAACCAAGTAGTTTACTTGTGCAATTTGATTGAGATTAAGCTCCATACCCATTAGGTTCTGATAAATAGTATGACGTTTAACTAAATACGCATCAGAAAAGACCAATTGCTCTTTAGTAATCCTATCGATTTTTTTAGCGTCTGGTTGTACAAGTGCCATGTTTAAAGTTTTTAAAGCAACTTGTGCGTCTTCAAATGACTCATAAGGTTGAGGCTGCTTTGAACATGCAGCTAAAAATAAGCACAGTAGTAATGAAAAAGAGAGCTTTTTATACATAGTAGTTCCAATAAAAAAAGCCCCAGAGGGGCTTTTTATAAGTTGCTTTAGCTAATTAAAATTAAATTTTAACACCGTTGCGAGCGGCTTTATCTTTAATATATGTAGACCAACCTTTTGCAAACTTACGTGTGCGAGGGTCATCCATAGCTTTAGTAATTGCAGCATATGCTTGCTTATACTTACCTTGATAGTAATACGCTTCAGCTAAATCTGAATAAATAGTACCTTTTTTGTCAGAGCCAAGCTCTAATGCTTTGTTCAAACGAACAACAGCAGCACTGAATTTCTCAGATTGTAAAAGTAATGAACCAGCTTTACGGTAAAGTTCAGCGTCGTCATCAAATTTAGCAGCTTCTTCATAGTACTTAGCAGCTTTTTCTAGATCTTTAGAGCGATGATAGTTACTAGCAATCGCGCTAATATTCTGCTTTGTACGTTTTACTTTTTCACTCTTAACGGCCTTTTCTAGCGTTACAGCTGCTCTAAAAGGGATCTCGTTTAGAGAGTAAAAGTTAGATAAGACTTTATAATCAACTTCATTTTCAAAGTAACCATTATTGTATGCAACTTCCATCGTTGCTAAACCTTTAGAATAATCCTCAGTTTGTAGGTAATATTTACCTAAACCAATCCAAGCTTTTTTATCATCAGGCCATACACGAACAATTTCTTCGCCAACTTTAACCATACTTGCATAATCTTTAAGTTCAAAGTATGCAGCTAGTTTTAGTTGGAAAGGGCCTTTATTTGGCTCTTTTTGAAGTTTAATTGCCTTATCTGCTGGTTCAAAAACATCACGAAACTGCTCTAGCTGGAAATTAGCTTGGGCAATACGCGTATAAACCGTAGGGTCTTCTTGGCCAGTGAAGTCCATCCAAGCTACATAAGCTTTTTTGGCTTCTTGATACTTTTCAGTACCGGCGTATAAATCGCCTAACAGTTTTAGAGTTTGTTCTTGATCAGCAAAGTTTAAAACATCAGGGGCAACTGCTTGTTTAGAATATTTAATTGCTTCGTCATACTTTTCTTTCTGCGCGTACATGCTACCTAAGTAACGATTTACAGTCGCTTTATCAAAGTCATTCGAAGCATCAATCTCTCTAAGCAAAACAATTGCTTCATCAACTTTTTCTTCGTTGTACAAGTCAAATGCTTTAATTACCTTTTTACCAGTACGCTCGCCCATGATTTTAGTTTTTGCTTTTTTACGCTCTTCAATTTTTGCGTAATCTGGCGCTGCTAAAACAGATGCACTTAAAGTAGCACCAGTCACAGACATAAGAATCGCAAGAGCAGTTACTTTAGAAAAATTTCTCATTACTCGCCTCCTTAGTTGCCTTGGTTAAGTTTAAAGTCTAATTGAACTTGTAAACCTGGTTGTTTCTGTGGTTTTCCGTCAATGATCTTAGGACGGTACTTCCATTTACGCAATGCGCGTTTAGCTTCACGGTCAAAGATACGTTTTGGATCTGCGTCAATTACTTCAACGTCAGTTACTCCACCTAACTCATCAATTGTGAATGAAAGTTGTACCCAACCTTCTTTGCCATCACGTGCTGCTTGCGTTGGATATTTTGGTTCTATACGAACGATAGGTGTCGCATCACCATCTCGTCCAAATGCACCAGGACCACTTAATCCACCAGCTGAACTACCTATATCGATACTACCCATATTAAATGACATAGCACCAGGATTAGGGTTATTATTTTCCGGCTGTGGCGGCTGCGGTTTAGGCGGCTGCTTTGGCGGTGGTGGAGGAGGAGGCGGTACACGCTTCCTCTCCTGCACCTTAGATTCAGGCGGATTCGTCATTATTTCGACTATGATCTGCTCTTTTTGTTCCGTATTACGGTCAGCCCCACCAGAGATGAGGAAGGCCATGAAGTAGAACAAGCCGAAAGTAACTGCCCCACCTGCAATCAGTGAAAACAGAAAACGAATCATTACTGATCTCCAGCTATTGAAATTCTAAGGTTGTCACCCGTCGCTTTAATCTGGTCCATAACTTTAACCACTGTGCCGTGTTTAGCTTCTTTATCAGCTTGTATAATCACAACTTCAGTAGGTTGTTCTGCTAATAAACTTTCGATTTTTGCTGAAATACGTTCAACATCAATTTGTTGTTTATCAACCCAGATTTCGCCGTTACTACGAATAGCAATAAAAATGTTAGCATTTTTTTGCTTAGTAGCTTGGGCAGCTTTTGGTTTATTGACCTCGATACCAGCCTCTTTAACGAACGATGTAGTTACGATAAAGAAAATAAGCATGATAAATACGATGTCAAGCATTGGCGTCATATCAACCGCTGCTTCTTCTTCTTCACGAAAACGTTGTTTACGTGCCATATTTAATTCTCTCTCTAGTGATGAGGCATACTATCAATAAGTTTGGCTTTCACCATTTTAGCTTTTGTCTCAAGACGTGAGCTAAAAAATACTCCAGATAGTGCCGCAACCATTCCAGCCATTGTTGGGATTGTTGCCATTGAAATACCTGATGCCATTAAGCGTGCATTACCCGTACCCTGGTTGGCCATGGTTTCAAAAACCGAGATCATACCAGTAACAGTACCAAGTAAGCCTATTAAAGGACAAACAGCTACTAATGTCTTAATCAACAACATACGCTGATCTAATTTTTCAGACGCTTCAGAAATCCATGCTTCACGGATTCTGTGTGCGTACCAAGACGTAGTGTCTTGGCGGGCATCCCACTTTGCTACAATTTCTTTCGCTGTGCGAGGAAACTCTGCAAGTAGAAACCAATAGCGCTCAATCATTAAAACCCACATCAGAAAGAGTGCTATCGCGACCACGTATAAAACCTGGCCGCCTGTGCCAACAAAATCCCTGATAGATTCCCATATCTCCATCAGGACTAGCATTAGGCTTTCTCCTTCTCCGCGTGAGTAGCAACGATACCCGCGCTTTGCTCATCAAGGATGTGTAATACCGACTTACTACGACCAGCTACAAGAGCATGAAGTAGAATTAGTGGTAATGCAGCAATTAGACCTAGCGCTGTAGTTACAAGTGCTAGAGAGATGTTACCTGCCATGATCTTCGGATCACCCGTACCGAACAATGTGATTGTTTGGAACGTTAAGATCATACCGATTACTGTACCTAGTAGACCTAGTAATGGTGCGATTGCAGCAAGAATCTTAATTATGTTGATACCAGCTTCGATGCGCGGCGTTTCACGTAGAATCGCTTCATCAAGTTTAAGCTCAAGGTTTTCAACATCTTGGTTCTTGTTGTCATGGTACACTTTAAGAATACGACCCAGTGGGTTATTTGTATTCGGTGTAGCAACATTTTTAAGCTGGCTCTTAATCTTACTAGTAGTAAGTGTAAGGTCAACAAAGCGAATTAGAGTAATTAGCATACCTAAAGCTAGTAAAGCTGTAATGATATAACCAACTACGCCACCTTGATGGAAGTATTCCATAAGAGTCGCTTTTTGAGTGTTGATACGTAAGATAGCACCACGAGTCGGATCGATATAAACACCAGCGTAGTTATCTGGTGATGTATTTTCAAGATCAGTGATACCGTCTAAAATATAGCTATCAGGCTGTTTACCTAGAGGCTGAATAGACTTAGTTTCTGGTGAATAAATTAAGTAACCATCGTCTGTAACTAAGTTAAAGTTACCGATACGCGTTACTTTCTTCATTGACGGGTTACCGTCAAGACCAGCAACTTCAGTTTCAAAAGTTGAAACTTTAGCTGATTCAGTCATTTCTGTTTGAAGTGAAATCCAAAGTTCTTCAAGTTCGCGAACTGTAGGAAGTTCTTTAGCAGCAGCTAATGAACGTAAGATTTCTGCACGGCCAGGTTTCTCAGCACTAACTAGTGATGCTTCGATAGAACCGATAGCGTCTTGAGCTGCACGACGTACAACACCAAACATCTCACCCAAAGTACCTTGAGCACTTTGAAGGGCGGCTTCTTTTTCAGCTAACGTGTTTTCATTTTGTGCATATTGCTTAGTTAAGCTTTCACCACGAGACTTCTCAGAAGCAAGTTGGCTTTTAGCTTTATTAAGTAAAGATTGCTTGTCAGCACGATCTGATAAGAACTCTTGTTCACGTTTCTTATCGATTTTACCTTCAGAGATACGCTCTTGCTTTACTTGCTCAAGTATTTTATCTAGAGCTCCAGTATTTGCATGTGCATTTAACGCGGTACCTGCAGAAACAGTTAGTACTGCGGCAACAGCAAAACCTTTAAATAGTTTCTTCATTATTGATTACTCCGCGCCAAAGATAGGTAGTTTAACAAGTTCTAATGTCGCTTGCTTACGCGCCATACGAATAACTTCTTTAACAGGTTTTAGGTATTCTTCACCTAATTCTTTCCACTGTTTAGTGTTGTTATCCCACACCCAAGCATGTTTCAAGTCAAAAGACTGAGCAACGTAAGTAATACGACCTAACTGACCGATATCAACGTTAATACTTTTGCCATCAACTTCTAGTGTACCTTGTGAAGCAGATACAAGTGAGCTGTATGCTGTTTCAATAGTGTAAGCTTCAAGTACTTGACGGAATTTTTCAGACGTCGTTACAGACGCAGAAACCATGATTTCACGTAGTCTTTCAACACGTCCTAAACGCGTCTCTAGATTAAATGGAACGTCCGCTTTGATGAATTGCTCAAGCGTATCGATCATGCGATACATCAAAGGCACAACGTTTTGTTTCGTGTTATCAATCGTAGCGATTTGACGATCAAACGATTCAATAGACGCGTTTTGGCTATCAACCAAGCGCGACACGTGATCGTTATACACTTTCATAAGTTCAGTCTCATCAACAACGCTACGGTACTCAGCGATTAGCTCCTGAGTTTGACCATATACATTGTCAATTTTAGTTTGAGACTTAACCGCAGCCTTTTGAATTTGTTGACCTGCTTTTTGCACGTCATTCAAAGGATCTGCAATCACATTGCTGCTTGCAAATGCAAATGCGCCAACCAACGCAGTTGCTACAAGACTCTTTCTGATTTTAACAGACATAGTTCCCAACCAATTAAGTAATGTTACTTTTATAATTTAATTATCCTCCGAAGAGAACAACCCTGATATCTTTTAATAGATATCAACCTTCCAATAATGCTAAATGCAATTAGCGCTGTCAACTTGATGTTTACTAATCTCTGCAAATAAATAGCTAAGTTAATGCTTAAACAAAAGTACTAGCACACAACTGTTAACATTATTGCAACCAAGCTTTTGCTTAATATTTCGATTAAAGCCTTTTGAGGGGTGTATTTATTCGCATTGTACTGACATAAAACAACATTATTGCAACATTTAGCCAAAGCTGAATTCGCACTGAAAAAAAACAAAAAAAAATATAGATAGATATAACAAAAGTTATTTTTTAAACGATTTCAGCACATTTTATCTCCCCAATAACACTTCATCTGAAAAAACAAACCATTTGTCGCACAAAAAAACAACACTGGATAATCTCTAATACCGCCCACCTTGCTTTATGCACGCAATACCTAAAGCCATTTATAAAACGCGTTTCCCATAAATAGTAATAATAAGTTTCTTTTAGCAAGGCCTGAAATAGCCAAATAGCTTTCGATAATTAGACGAGTTACATTTACCGCTTTAGAGTGCTCATTAATACTATTTAACAGTTAAATTTATTTAGTAACAAAGTTAATCACAAAAAGTTGCTCAACTTTAATAATAATGGACTATAAATGATGCCTAACGCTTCCATAATAAGCTATCAGAGGCCTATAGAGGTTCCCTTGCCCATTTATAGTTAAAGTACAAAACTTCAACCTGATTGCACTAGCAAGACTTACACTAAAATTTACACAGATTGTTATTTGGCATCATTTTTATGTATATAAGTATCGGATCAGTTGGATAAATTGTAAGGGATGTTTTAAATGCGATAGAAAGTGGTTCGATTGTATAAGTTATTCAGATAATTGAATTTTGGGTTTGTATTAAAATAGAAGATTTAAGAATATATGAAATTTGTGTTCAAGGATTTAAAAAGAAGGATTTTATTAATTATGTACATAGAGAGGAATTATGGTGAAACAGAGACCTGCTTCACCAAGATGAACTAGAGTTCACATAATAAATTATGCTGCTTCTACGTTCTCAGCTTCAGGGCCTTTTTGACCTTGTTTGATGCTGAATGTCACTGCTTGACCTTCGCTAAGAGTGCGAAAACCAGAACCAGTGATTGCGCTGAAATGTACAAACACGTCAGGACCATTTTCTTGTTCAATGAAACCAAAGCCTTTAGCTTCGTTGAAAAACTTTACTTTACCAGTAACCGACATACTAAATTTTCCTGTAAGTCAATAATTAAAATTCAGCCATATTATTATGGCAATATCCTCCCTGAGTCAATGCTCAAAAATATGGAGGTACAGTACAGGAACAAGTAATAACCTAACCGGTAACCTTAAACGCAGCACAATATCCGTAAATTCAATACATAAAAACTCAAAGCAAGGTAAGATTAACACATTATATTTTTTTTCGCTCTATTAATTGGGAATTATTTATTAAAAATATAAATTTGTTTTAAATCGCCTTTAACTGACTAATTTCCAAGCAAAAACTATAAAGTATTATTGTAATATATATTGCTATAAACGCGTATAAAAGCCCTCTACAACAGCAATACTGTCAAACAACGCTTCAATAACATCAAAAATACAAACAAAAAAGCCGCTTTAAAAATTAAGCGGCTTTTGGTTTAAATATAAAATATTAACTATTTAACAGACCAATCAATAGTATCTTCTGCTTTTATAGGCACAACTTCAGAGTCGCCTAGGGTATAACTTGCAGGTACGTCCCATGGTTTTCTTTGTAATGTTATTGTATCGGCATTACGCGGCAACTCATAAAAGTCAGGACCAAAGTGGCTTGCAAATCCTTCAAGCATGTCCAAAGCTCCTGCGTCTTCGAATGCTTCAGCGTATAACTCAATAGCGGCATGGGCCGTATATGCACCAGCACAACCACAAGCAGCTTCTTTTTTATCTTTATAATGTGGTGCAGAATCAGTTCCTAAGAAAAACTTTTTATTTCCACTTATAGCTGCGGCCATTAATGCTTGCTGGTGAATGTTACGTTTGAGGATTGGCAAACAGTAATAATGTGGGCGAATTCCACCCGCTAACATATGATTACGATTATAAAGTAAATGATGAGCTGTAATTGTTGCTGCTACATTGCTAGGTGCATTAACTACAAACTCTACTGCATCTTTAGTTGTAATATGCTCTAGTACAATTTTAAGTTCAGGAAAGTCACTTACCACATCCCCTAAAATCGTCTCTAAAAATACTTTTTCACGGTCAAAAATATCAATTGATGAATCAGTAACTTCTCCGTGTACTAACAGCAACATACCTACTTCTTGCATTGCTTTTAAAACCGGGTAAATATTTTTGACTGATGTAACACCCGAATCAGAATTGGTTGTAGCGCCAGCAGGATAAAGCTTTGCAGCTACTATTTTGCCCGTTGCTTTTGCTTTCTCTATTTCATCTGGTGTCGTTTTATCAGTAAGGTAAAGTACCATTAATGGCTCAAAGGCACCTTGTGGGCCTGCTGCCATAATACGTTCTCGATAAGAAAGAGCGGTATCAGTACATGTTGCCGGCGGAACAAGGTTTGGCATAATAATAGCGCGACCCATGTATCTGCTAATGTCTCGTACAGTATCCTTTAGCTGGTCGCCATCACGTAAATGTACATGCCAGTCATCTGGGCGAGTGATAGTAAGGGTTGTTACAGAGTTTGTATTATTGCTTGTCATTACTTTGTTCCAAGGCTGAATTTATCCGATCATAGGCATATGATGTTTTCGAGTAAAGATTTTATTAAAAATAATGCATATGTTGATGACATTACCGAGTTGTGTAATTAAAGCTTAATACTCCAATTCAATTGGGATTAGCTATTGTTATTACTTACAATTAATTAAAGTCATTCGTCATAATAATTTACAGCCAATTAAAACCACTCATCGCTTTATTTTGTACAAAATCCAAGATTAGGTTAACTTAGCTACGTATTTAAAAATAAAAAGAATAATATAAATTGCCTATGTCTTACAAAAATAATGCCTCAAGAGCACTTGAGATAAAAACTGATCAACTGAGTATAATTAATCAATTTTCATCAAGCTTATTGCAACTAGACACACTAGACGAGCTATTTGAGTATGTTACAACGCACGTTGTTAACCGTTTAGGATTTGTTGATTGCGTTATTTACCTTGCCGATAACAATGCTTATACATTAAATCAAGTTGCATCGATGGGTATTGCTCACGCCCGAGACAAATATCAAGCCGAACGTAAAGTAATACGTTTTAGTGAAGGAATTACTGGAGCTGTTGCAACTACTGGTAAAGCCGTAGTTATCGATGATGTAACAAAAGATAGCCGTTATATCGCAGATGAGCGCCCTGCCCAATCAGAACTATGCGTCCCTCTTATATATAAAGAACAAGTTTTAGGTGTTATTGATTGTGAGCACCCTATTAAAGGCTACTTTACAAACGCACACCTTGAAATTCTTACAACAGTTGCCCACTTACTCAGTGCTAAAATTAACCAGGTAAATACGGTAAATAACTTACAAAAAACAGTTGAGCAACTTAACAACGCACAAAAATTAGAAAATAGCTTATTACAAATAGCTAACCTAACCTACAAAGCTAACGACTTAGATACCTTCTTTGAAGCCTTGCATTCAATTATCAATAACTTACTTCGTGCTGATAACTTTTTTATCGCTTTATATGACAAAAAAGTAGATATACTTGACCTTGTTTATATAGTCGAAGAAGGCATAAACACTAAAACACATCAAAAAATATCTAAAGAACAGCTAAAAGACACTGCTTCATATTACCTACTGCAAACAGAGCAAACCTTATTACTCAATAAAGATGCCTTTCAAAGTCATATTGATAACGGTGATTTTAAAATGGTAGGTCGACAATCAGAGTCTTGGTTGGGTGTTCCATTTAAAACAAGTGATCGTATAAGCGGTGTTATTGTTGTACAAAGCTACGATAAAACACTGCAATACAACGAACACGACAGCGCTCTTCTAACTTACGTAAGTCGTCAAATAAGTATGGCAATTGATAGACAACTAGCCCGACAAGAGCTCGAGCATAAAGCATTGCATGACGAGCTTACCGGCCTTGCTAACCGCTCATTACTCATTGAGAGAATAAAGCATGCTATTTTACGTTTAACGCGCGCTAAAAAAAGTACTAGCCATGCCCTGCTGTATCTAGATTTTGACCGTTTTAAAAGTATTAATGATTCGCTGGGGCATGAGGTCGGAGACCATTTTCTTATAAAAATATGCGGCTTAATTAAAAGTACAGTACGAAGCACCGATACATTTGCTCGTTTAGGCGGTGATGAATTTGCTATTTTCATGGAAAATATCACACATAAAAACCAAGTTAATGAAGCTTTAAACAGAATTAAAAGCGCATTAGCAAAACCTCTAAATGTAGATAGCCACTTACTTCAAGCCTCTACTAGTATTGGTATTGCCTATACCGACAACATAAACGATCAAGCTTATATATTACTGCAACAAGCTGATGCTGCTATGTATGAAGCAAAATCCACCGGGCGTGGACAAGTTAAGTTTTTTAATAACACGATGCGTAAAAAACTTAAAACCCATGCGGATATCGAAAACGACTTGCAACACGGTATAGAACACAACGAATTTGAACTCTATTTTCAGCCAATTTTTACAATTACCACAAGTGAGGTTATTGGTTTTGAAGCACTTGTGCGCTGGCATCATCCTAAAAAAGGATTTGTACCACCTAATGACTTTATACCGATAGCTGAAACTACAGGGCAAATTATAAATCTTGATTTACATTTACTTGATTTAGCCGCTCAGCAGATTTCTAATTGGCACCAGCAAGGTCATCGCTTTTTGAAAGTAACGGTTAATGTATCGTCACGGCATTTTGCAAGCCTCGATTTTGTAGCGCAAATACATTCTATTTATAATAAATACCAATTACCTCTGGGTTCTTTATGTTTAGAAATTACCGAATCAGGCTTAATAGAAAATCTAGAACTCGCCACTCAAATAATAGAAGGTCTTTCACCTTTAAAAGTAAAATTGTGCCTTGACGATTTTGGAACGGGTTACTCGGCACTCGGCTACTTGCACCAACTGCCTATTCATATTTTAAAAATAGATAAAAGTTTTATTGACCACCTACAAGATTCCACCAATCCACTTGTTGAAGCCATTTTATCACTTGCGCAATCATTAAAACTTGAGGTTGTTGCTGAAGGGATAGAAACACTTGAACAATTAGCCATTTTACAATCCACCGCGTGCGACTATGGCCAAGGTTTTTTAAAGTCAAAACCGGTCACAGCCAAAGAAGCCATATTACTTATTAATAAGCCCTTATAAAAAAGCCAGCGAGTAGGTCGCTGGCTTAGGTATTACGTATATACTCATTCATTGACCTAAACTAAAGCTAAAAAGCAAAACGCAAAACGCAAAACGACTTTAGTTTTTAAACCACAACCTAAAGTAACCATTCAACAACCCCCCACCCCACACAGTTATCTATATAGTCAAAATTCACACTGAGGTGAAGCACACCGCAATCGATATACTTAAAATACAACATGAAGCAAACTCATCTAAAACTCATCAAACCAGTTTTTGAATGACTTTTATCGTTACTAATTCTAATATTTTCGCGATTCATAGCAATAAACTGCAATAAACCACAATAAATCGCAAGCTTTTAGCCATCTAGACGTTGAAACGTTTTTTATATAGGCGTAGTATGTGGTTAATCTGAGCTGAACTCACTTTTCCCATGAGAATTTTTAAAGATGATTGGTATTAAACATTTAAAAACCATAGCAACCCTAAAAGAAACAGGATCTTTGGTTAATACGGCACGAGAGTTATTTTTGACACAGTCTGCTTTATCTCATCAAATCAAAGATTTAGAGAATAAATTAGATTGCCAATTATTTGAGCGTAAAACTCAACCAGTCCGCTTTACCCCTCAGGGAATGCTATTACTTGAGTTGGCTCACGAAATATTACCAAAAATGGAAGCGACTAAATGCCGTTTGAAAGAAAGCTTAAATCAGCCTATTTCTCAACTGCGTTTAAGTGTGGAATGCCATGCATGTTTTCATTGGTTATTGCCTACTATTAAAGAATTTAATAACTTTTGGCCTGATATAAAAATTGATTACGAGCGCGGCTTTAGTTACGACGCTATTCCTGACTTACTAAGCGATGAGCTCGATTTAGTTTTAACATCTGACATACGTGAACCCGACACATTAGAATACGCGCACTTATTTGATTTTAAATTGAAGCTTATTGTGGCACCGGATCATGAACTTGCTAAAAAAGCGTATGTAACAGCGCTTGATTTAAAAAACGAAACTATTATTTCATACCCTATCCCGCGTGAACGCCAAGATATATTTAAGCATTTCATTCAAAATGCACGTTTCGACGGTACGTTAAAAACGGTTGACCAAGGATTACTTATTTTTCAACTAGTAAGTGCCGGCATGGGCGTTGCCGCTTTACCTGATTGGCTAGTTACACCTTATGAAAGCCAAGGCTTAATTAAATCAATTCCTTTGGGCGCTCTTGGCCTTACTCGTCCTATGTATTTAGCGATGAAAAAAGACATGAAAGATAACCCTGTTTATCGTCACTTTTTAAATACGTGTAAGCTAAATAACGGTCGATAATCATCAATATAATGAGTAATATCGCTGTAATTAACTCTACAGCGTTTAACTCTTATGTTTGTTATTAAAAAAATGATTGGTGGCTTACTTATGCCACTGCCTCTATTTGGTTTATTTGCGTGCCTGATGCTCCTACTCGCATTTAAAGGCCGCAAATCAGCTCTCTTCTTATCTACTTTAAGCTTAATTGTATTACTTGCATTGAGCACACCCTTTATCGCCAATTTAATTATCCAAAATAATGAACCTGCGTCGCTTGCATTTAATACCCTAAAGCATCCAAAAATAGACAAAATAGTTGTACTAGGTTGCGATATAAACCCAAATCCTGCACTCAGTGCTAATAATCAATTAGGTAATTGTGCGCTAACGCGCTTAGTAGAAGGTGTAAAACTAGCAAAGCACTACCCTAATGCAGAGCTTATAGTTTCAGGCGGGGGTTATCAAAATACCACTAATAGCGGGCTTATGTATCAAACGGCAATTAGTTTAGGTGTTAATAAGAGTCGTATATTCCAAAACCCAAAAGCAATGGATACAGGTGAAGAAGCTAAGTTACTGGCATCAAAATTAGTCGACTTTAAGGTTGCACTAGTAACATCTGTACTGCACATGCCACGCGCAAAAGACTTATTTAATGCTCAAGGTATTGAAGTCATAACCGCAGCCACTGATTATCATAATTTTGCTGCACTTCCATGGAGCAAACAGTTTATTCCCAATGCTCATGCCTTACTTGTGGTTACGCAATACAGTCACGAAGTAGTAGGAAACACATGGATAAGTTTGCGCCGCTGGATAGATCCAGAGGCACTGTAGCTCATTTCGTCTAACTAACCTGAACTCTAGATAATAAATCTATCTCAAGTAGAGTTCAGGTTAACTAATAGATAGCCTAGTTAAACTGGGTTATCTATATCTATAAATGTCACATCAAAACCATGCTCTTGAGCAAGTAACTCACCCAGAGCTTTTACACCATAGCGCTCTGTGGCATGATGCCCTGCGGCAAAAAAATCAATGTTTTGCTCACGAGAACTATGAATTGTTTGCTCCGATGCCTCACCCGTTAAATAAGCATCAATGCCTTGCTCTGCAGCTAAATCAATATACCCTTGCCCACCACCGGTGCACAGTGCAATGGTTTCAATTTTTGTTGAACGTACTAAGCTTGTGAGCGGGGTTCGATTTAGCACTTTTGCAATTTTATCTGCAAAATCCTCACCACTTAATGGTGTTTTTAAACGCCCTTTCATTGCTACGCTATTTGAAGTTGGCTCTAGCCCTGTTTCAATTTCAATATCCAATAACTTTGCAAGTTGCGCGTTATTGCCAACTGCTGGATGAATATCAAGTGGTAAGTGATAGCCAAATAAATTAATATCGTGTGCTAATAACGCACCTATACGACGCTTTTTCATTCCCGTTATTGGTTGGGATTCCCCTTTCCAAAAAAATCCATGATGAACTAAAATAGCATCTGCTTGTTGCTCAATGGCAGCATCTATTAAAGCTTGACTTGCGGTTACACCCGTCACAATTTTTTTAATTTCGTTTTTACCTTCGACCTGTAAGCCATTTGGGCAAAAATCTTTAATTAATTGAGGTTTTAAAATGTCATTTAGGAGTTGGTTAAATTCTCTACGTTGCATATAACTTACCTTACTTAGCACTGAATTTTGTGCAAATTTTGGCGTTTATAGCCTTAAAATGGAAGGAAAATCGCAAAAAATTGAAAAACTGTTTTAAAATAGGTATAAATACCTCTTCTTTATCTGTGTTCACAACGTATAGGGTCTCTGATGAGCAAACTAGACAAAACAGAAGTGTTATCTGCCTTTGAAGCAGCGTACGAAACTGCCAATGGTAAAAAACCTGAAATCACAACTAAACCTGGTTGGTACAGCATTGATGGCGGTAAAAATTTACGCCTAGCTGACGTAGCAGAGCTTACTAAAAAGTTAAACTCTGGTAAAACAACTAAAACGAAAAAACCAAAAGCAGCTGCGCCTGTTAAAGCACAGAAAAAAGCGCCATTCACTGTTGTTACCGAAAACGAAGAAGGTTACACAGCGGAAGAACTTTGGATTGTAATTTTAGCTCGTAAAGATCATGACTGTCGCTTACCGCGCGGTGTTGTTTAATCAACATTTATGATTTTTAAAAGAAACCGCGTTAAGCGGTTTTTTTATGTGCGCGATTTGCTAAAAAATATCTAAAAATTATATTAATTATCGTCTTCCAACCTTAATTGCACCATTTAATCAAAAAAATAGAGCCTTATAAGTTGAGTAAGACTAAAAAAAGCGGCTATGTAGCCGCTTTCAAAAGATCAAAATAAATTATAACTTTTCGAAGTAAAGTGGTTCGCGCTCTTTTTTACCCACTTCACTCATTGTCTCTGCATTGAATAATCGACCATTGATCATGGTGTAATCTACTTTATCCGAATCTCGAATATTTTTAAGCGGATCGCCATCTATAACCATTAAATCTGCCAGTTTGCCCACTTCAAGCGAGCCTACGTTTTTATCAAGCCCTAAATACTTAGCCGGATCGAGTGTTGAAGCACGTATAGCCTCAAGCGGTGTCATTCCGCCTTGTGCAAACATCCACATCTCCCAGTGTGCACCTAAGCCTTCACGCTGACCGTGAGCACCTAAGTTAACTAATACACCTAGGTCTTGTAGCTCAGCAGCAACGCGTGCGTTATTAAAGTGATTATAGTGATGATCGGGCGCTTTAATGCGGCGCATAGAGCGTGGTAATAATTGATTTTTTGGCACAAATTTACTTAAACGCGGGTGATTCCACACATCAGTTTTATCGTACCAGTAGTTCTCACCCCAAATGCCACCATAAGCCACTACAAGTGTTGGTGTATAGCCAACATCACTTTGCGACCATAACTGCTTTATATCGTCGTATATGTTCTCTACAGGGATTGAATGCTCAATACCTGTGTGTCCATCTACAATCATACTTAAGTTATGTTGTAATAATGAGCCACCTTCTGGTACTACCATCATTTCAAGTTCACGGCCTGCTTCAATAACTTGTTGGCGCTGCTCACGACGTGGCTGGTTATACGATTTAACACTAAACGCCCCTACTTTTTTAAGGCGCTCTAAATGAAATTTAGCATCGTCTAACGAGTCAATATGCGACGTATAACCTGGCATATTTGCGCCATATAAAATAGTACCGGTTGAGAAAATACGCGGGCCAACAATCATGCCTGCCTTTTGCATTTCGCTTGCGGTAAATATTTCAGAGGTATCGTTTGATGGATCGTGAATTGTAGTAACACCTAGCGCTAAACCTGCAAAGTTTTTCCAGTTTTGCTCAGGTATAATTTCGTCACTTGCTTGCGAGCCATGTGCATGAGCATCAACAATACCAGGCATAATAGTTTTACCTGTTACATCAATAACCTCAGCACCTTTAGGAATGCTTATATCGCTGGCTGTACCAATTGCTTTAATATGCTTGCCATCAGTGATAATTACACCATTTTCAATAATCTTTTCGCCGTCCATAGTTATAATTTTTGCACCAGTGAGCGCAATCATACCTTTAGGCTCTGCCATTTTTTTACTGAAACCGATATTATCGCCACTTTTCACTTTAAAGTCGGCATCTTCGGCTTTGTTAATGGCAAACATCCCCTCAAGGCTTGCATGATAAAGCTCAGGCCCTAATGTCCAGTAAAGTTTGTTGCTCTTAGCACTCCAACTAATGTTTTCACCAGCACGTACCGATAACTGCTCTATTGGAAATTGACTGTCTTTAGGCCCAATATTAATTGTTTTACCACTTTGAACAAACGGTGTTACAAATACTTTAAATCGCTCAGCAAAAGCCAGATATTGCCCATCTGGTGATACTCTAAATTCTGTAGCATGCTCTGACTCATATAGTTTGCGAACTTTTTTACTTTCAAGTTCTACTACGCTAAGCGTTGGTTTTGGCCAAGGACTCATTATAAAAACGCGATCGTTTGCATCTCCAAATTGTGGTTGATAACCACTTTTTGAAATAAGCTCACTTTTACCGCCTTTTGCGCTTACGCTATATATACCAGGGTTAAGTGACCATTTAGGGTTTAAAATACTGCCCCCCGTGGCTTTTCGATAAACAACCGTTTTCCCATCTGGACTAAACGTAGGCTCTACATATTTCCCGGGCTCTTTAGTAATTGTATCGCCACGACCACTGCGCGCAGAAACCACTCTTACAGACCCTTGTTTGTTATCATCCCATGTGGTGTAAACTATTTTTTTACCATCGCGAGAGTACTGTGGAAATAATTCGTAATGATCAGTTTGCTTTGTTAAACGCTTAATTTTACCCGACTCTAAATCACGTTTATAAATATGCCCAAGCGCTTCAAAAATTGCCGTTTCTCCATCGGGGCTTACTTGCACATTACGCAGCATTTTTACATCAAATTCATCAGTATCTAAGTTTTGTGTAAAGCGCACTGCTTTTTGAATTTTTTTAGTGGTTTGCACTTTAAAAGGAATGGTTTTTACAGATTTGTCTGCAACATCTAGCTTGTGAATTGTACCACCAGCCCAAAATACTAACTCTTCGTTATCGGGTGTCCATGCAATAGTTGGGTATACACCATGAATAGCCCATGTTTCTTGCATATCTCGCTCAAGCTTATCGTAAAGCTTAGTGTGCTCACCGCTAGTTAAGTCATATAAATACAAGCTAGTTTGAAAGTCATCACGCTTTATATAAGCAAGCTTTTTACCATCTGGTGATGGTGTAGGCCTAATAGCACCGCCCATCGTATCGATTATGGTTTCAATTTCACCCGTTTCACGGTCGTAGCGCTTAATTTTATAAATGCCCGCTACAGAATCTTTTGAATAATGAAATGTTTTACCGGGTGTTGCATCATGCGAAAAGTATACATAACGACCATCTGGTGAAAACATTGGCTCACCTAAATCTTTTTGATCGTTCTCGCGTTTTGTAAGCTGCACGCCCTTGCCACCCGCTTTATGATACAACCACACTTCACCTGCTCCCAATGAGCGGCTAGCTGTAAAGTGTTTACGCGCAACTAAGTAGTCGCCATCAGGACTCCATGCAGGACTATTTAGTAATCTAAAGGTTTCATCGGTAACAGCGTGTTGATTTTCACCATTTAAGTCCATTATCCAAATGTTATCGCCACCACCTTGATCGGAGGTAAACGCAATACTTTTGCCGTTAGGACTAAAGCGTGGTTGCATTTGCCATGCAATATCAGAGGTGAGCTTTGTGGCTGTACCACCACTCATTGGCATAGTATAAATATCGCCAAGTAAGTCAAACACCACGGTTTTACCATCAGGGCTAATATCTATATTCATCCATGTGCCCTGATCAACGCTAATTGCAGCGTCAACAAATTGCCCCTTAGGTGAATCTACTTGCCATTTTTGTTCGTCTTTTTCAGCGGCATTTACCTGCCCTATCGCTAATGACACCGACAGCGCCAATACTGTATGAAGCATTTTTTTCATGCGTTTCTCGCTTGTTATTGTTGCAGTAAAAACTATTTCACATGATTGCAACAAAAACAAACGCAACTTGCCAGCGTTATATGATAAAGCGCGGTTTATGTAGGTTTAATGCCAAACAATAGGGTCAAATTGATAGTAATTAACTAGCATACTGTAAATTTCAGGATCGTATCGGCGAAGCTCTGCGGGTTTTTCGAGGAAGGTTTCGGTGAGTACAGCAAAAAACTCAGCTTCGTTAGTCGCACCATAGCTGTGAATAACATGCGGCATGCTATAGGCAACATGGCTTTTTAACTGGGTGAAAGCGCGACTAAATACTCTGCCCCACTCTTTGTAATCTGCTGAGCTTTTTAAAATGGGTGTGCCCGTTGTTTTACCTGTTTCTTGATCGAGTTGATGCGCAAACTCATGAAATACCAAGTTATGTCCATCGCTTGGTAAACGATTACCCTCAAGTACATCATGCCAGCTTAAAACGAGCGTGCCGCCAGGCCATGACTCGCCTAGTCTTACCGTATTATGGTAACTCACAAGTCCTGCACTATCGCGAGTTGATTGCGGAGCATAATAAGCACTTGGATATAATAAAATTTCTTTTACATTTCTATATAACGGCCACGGTTTATTAAGTACTAATACACACGCATCGGCGGCAACAATTAACTTCATTGCAGACGTTAGCCTTAAGCCATCACAACCGACAAAGCGTTTTTCGTTTAAAAACCACGTAATATGTCGCTCTAATTTTTCTCTGTCGGCGTCGGTCATTTTTTTATAGATGGGCATGCAACGCAGTAAAATATCTTTTTGCTGCGAATTTAAAGCAAAGTCTTTATATTTACTGCGCCATAATCGGTTTTGAATTGATGGCCAACGCCAGAAAATCACCACAAAAAGAATTAAAACAACAATTAACAGTCCATTTATCATGGGGATTTCCTGAGCTAAGGTATGGTATATAAATATGTCCAGCACACGTGCTTTTCAAGCATACAAGGTTATGTATTTGAATATAAAGTAACTCACATCGCATTGCTTATAGATTACTTATAGATTACTTATAAATTGTTTACTGCTTTGCACTGCCGTTACTGATGTGTTTAAAGTTAATTTTTGCAAAAGGTATCAAATGTACCCTGCAATGTGTTTATAAATTTCGCTACGTGCAAACCATCCATTAATGAATGGTGTACATCGATAGCTAAAGGCATTGTGCCTGTGTGTTTATCAAACTGACCAAATACAAATTTAGGAATGCCTAAACTCTGCCCTTCACTAAATGCATGCGAAAACGCACTAAAATTCAGCCACGGCAAAACAGATATATGAATTAAATCTGCCTGCCCTTCTGTTTGAGCAAATGCATCAGAAAATAACGGCTGTAATTTCGCTTTTTTACTTACGTCACTTGCATGATTTGCAAACTCTTTAAACTCGCCTGTGCTGTTAAAATAACTAAAAACAAACGTATCGTTTTCAGACAACTCAACCACACTTGCGCGAACACTATTAAGTAACCATGGTTGATTATCTATTATACGTAGCATTATTGAATCGTACTCATGGCACGCTTTTAAGGTGCAATATACATACGCTTGAAAAAAAGAAAATTGATTGGTTTTGCAATAGTCGTAAAGTGTTTGAATATCTAAACGTACACACACATTAAAATAAGGCTGAGAAAAGTGTTTAAATAATTCAAAGTGTTGCTTTCTAGGCCAATTATCTAAATCGATAGGCTGCATGAGAGAAGTTGAGGGAGTCATAATTTGCCGCACAAAATTAAAAATAAAGTGTACCGCTGTTCAGTAATAATTGCATTAGGGTCTGTTGATCTTTCAAGGTTAAATCCGCAAAGATCAACACCCCTTAACTTACAGATAAACAAAAGGTGTGCAATTGCACACCTTTATTGCATTTTAGCTTAAATTTATAGACCGTTTTTAATGATCTCTTGCGCTAATTCGTCAGCAATTAAATGCGTTGATTTTTGCTCTTTTTCGCTACGGGCAAAGATTTCAGTTAACGTATTAAAAATACCTTCAACATGTTTATTAGACGCTGCTGCACTGTAACCTTCTGGCGCTGTTTCGTAATAAACATTAATAATACCACCAGCGTTAATTACGTAATCTGGTGCATATAAAATGCCTTTTTCACGAATAACTTCACCGTGGCGAGACTCTGCTAACTGATTATTAGCACAGCCTGCAATAATAGTCGCTTTTAAACGCGGTATCGTTAAATCGTTAATAGTCGCACCTAATGCACACGGTGCATAAACATCAACATCTAAGTCGTAAATTTCATCAATGCCAACCGCAGTCGCGCCAAAATCATTAACTACGCGATCAATTGCAGCTTGGTTAATGTCAGTTACAAACAACTCAGCGCCCGCATCAGCTAAATGCTTACATAAACCATAAGCAACAGCACCTAAACCTTGAACAGCCACTTTCACACCTGCAAAATTTTGATGACCACGTTGATGCTGTAGCGCTGCTTTAATTCCTAAAAACGTACCGTATGCTGTAAATGGCGATGGGTTACCACTTTTACCTTCAAGACCCAGTACGTAATTAGTTTCTTTATTCATGATAGCTACATCAGCACATGTGATGTTTACATCTTCTGCTGAGTAATAGCTGCCATTTAATCGCTCTAACTGGCGACCAAATGCACGAAATAATTGCTCAGATTTAATTTCTTTCGCATTACCTATAATTACAGATTTACCACCACCAAATGGTAAGCGCGCAACTGCATTTTTATAAGTCATGCCCTTTGATAAACGTAGCACGTCGTAAACAGCATCTTCGTCGTTCGCATAATCCCACATTCTACATCCGCCAACTGCAGGACCTAGGTTGGTATTATGTACAGCAATAATTGCTTTTAAACCCGACTCTTCATCAGAACAAAAAACCACTTGTTCATGGTTATCAAATTCAACTCGATTAAACACAGCCACTTAAAATACTCCGAAATAGTTAACCCGTGAGAGGGTATGCGCGCTGGAAATTGCCGAGACTTTATCACTTCATATTCGAGTTCGCTATACTCACAGAAGATAAAACCAATGAAAACATCAAGCTTAAATTAAATAACCGGATTAAAACTTTTATATAGATAAAAAATTCACAAAATCGTTGTTTGTAAGTTTTAAAAACTATAAATAGAACAACCACACCAACTTACGTTTACGTGAACGTAACACAACTATTGTGTGTAAAGTTTAATATACAAGTGCTGCTTGCCCGCCACGTACTGCTGCCTATAGGTTTCCAGTAAAAAGTGAGCTTTTTCGTAAACTGGTCAGAGCTGTAAACTTGGTAATGACTCTATTTAAAAAAACAAAAAAGCGAGCACTAGGCTTAATGCAGATCGTTTAAGCTAATTGAACGATCTTTCAAAGGGCTCATAATAGGCTACAACAGAAGTTGTGGCCTATTTTTATGTCTGAATTTATTAAAGAATTACACCTTACGACTGAGTTTTGCCAAGATCGTGATATTGATTCGTTCACTAAGCACATTCCCCTTGAGTGGATTGAAGAAGCTGTTACCCAAACAGGAAGAGCCTCTGTACGCAAACGACGCTTCCCCGCCGAACAAGCCGCTTGGCTTGTGTTAGGAATTGGTTTATTAAGAAACCGCTCAATATCTGAAGTCTGTGACAAACTAGAGCTCGCTTTTCCTGACGCTAAAGGAGAGCTTCCACCATTGGCGACCAGCAGTATTATAAAAGGGAAAGAAAAGCTAGGCGCAGCGCCTATGAAACACCTTTTTAAACATACAGCAACGCAGTGGGAGCAGTCGCAAACTTTTGATGACGTGTGTGGTTTAAAGCTGCTAAGCGTTGACGGTACACAATTTAAAACCCAAGATACGCCGAGTAACCGTCATTTTGGCTATGCTCAATCGACAACGAACTTCCCCTCAGTACTTGCTGTAACCTTGATGTCGACAAGAACGCATTTAATATCCGATGCAGCGTTTGGCCCCATTACTCAAAGTGAAATTCATTATGCTCAACAGCTTGTTGGCTCAGCACCTGAACATTCACTAACTCTATTTGATAGAGGTTTCTTTTCGGCTGAACTATTCACGAGCTGGCAAGGTGTTAGCGAAAATCATCATTGGCTTACGCCCATCAAAAGTAAAATGCGCTATGAAATAACGGAATCATTTAGCGATTACGACCACTTAATAACAATGCCTATTTCGCCACAAGCTAAAAAATCAGCCCCTTACCTAGGTGATACATGGCAAGCAAGGCTTATTCAAATTCCGACACCTAAAGGTGAAATAAAAGGATTCATCACCTCATGCGCCTGTCCAGAAAAGTACCCGCTGAAAGCGCTACTCGATGTTTATTGGCAACGATGGGAAATAGAGCGAGGATATGGTGAGCTCAAGCAATATCAATTATCTAATAAGCCAGCGCTACGGAGCTTGAAACAGGAAGGTATTTATCAAGAGCTCTGGGGTATTCTGACGTCATACAATATCGTGAGACTTGAAATGGCAGAGATGGCTAAAGCCCATAAAGTGGAGCCATTACGCATCAGTTTCATAAACGCATTATACCTAATACAAGACGAGTTTTTATGGTGCTCAGGTCGAAGCCCCGGGACAATCCCTAAAAAGCTAAAAGAACTACGTGAAAACGGTAAACGGCTAATATTACCGGAGAAAAGAAAGCGAAAAGCTTATCCGCGAACGGTGCTCGCAAAGACACAAAAATATCCAGTTAGGTATAAACGAAAAAACACCACTCGTTCTTAAACGAGTGGTGTTAA
>NZ_AUTR01000038.1:0-14278 GCF_000497875.1 Pseudoalteromonas sp. S8-8 | reverse complement strand
CCCATAAATTCATAAACTTTATGTTGAGAAAACGCCCCGCCAAAATATTTAAATGGCGGGGCGTTTGTGGTTTTTCGTGTGCAAAATAGCGTAAGCGCACACGAATTGCAGCAAAAGCCTTTTTAAGCGTAGCGGCTGCAACCCGTAACATAATGTGATTTATGGGGAGTGCAAATAACCATACTAATAGTAAGGTTACGTAATAATTAAAATCAATTATTACGTACCACTGGAGACTTGATGATAGGAACCTATGAAGCTTTGCTTCATGAAAGGCCACACACAGAATTAATATAAAGACCATTAGATAAATGGCCGCATCCAATAACCCAGTCCCGCTTAGAAAAATATCCTAGCGCAACGCGCCCTTTGATAAACTTCTCTTTTTTTAATCTAGTTAATTTAACAAGGAGGGACCCGCATAGCGGGAGGAGCTTTGTTAAATTAACTGTGCTCAAAAAAAACCCCGTAACTGTATTACGGGGTATAACTCCTATCTAAACCTATGCTCTCAGCTTCAATTTAACATTTTACTATTTCTTTTTAGCTAATTTTAGATAGTCACTTTCGCTTATTGATTCTAAACCTTTGTTAATTAGTATTCTTAGAATTTCCGTATCCTTCAAAGACTTTTGAGTCGCAACCACTGCTTTTACATGTTCCTTTTCCACTTTTCGCCATGTTACGTCGTCTATATGTTTTGTAGGCATTACACGTTCCTGTTTCTAAAGTTATCATTAATTATAAACTGATAAACTTATAAATGTTGACAATTAGATTCTAAGAAACTAATCTACGCTCATTAAATAAATTCTTAGAAACTTAGAAATGAAAATATATTTCGAAAATAACAAGCAAGCGGGGGTTCAAGTCACTTACGATTTGAATGGTGCTCGCGTGTATGATTATTTTGATAATATGTTTCAATTCCGCGCTTGGGTTTCACATGAGCATGATTGCAGAACAGTAGAAATTACTGATTCAAATTATCGCCAGTTAGTAGCTGATGGGGTGATTTGATGCATTACAAATATTCAGACACTGCTCAAAACCTTATTGACAATCGCATTAAGCGTTTTAAAAAGCATGAATCAAATCAAACAATAATAGACCATTTGTCTTTTAGTTTTCCTCTTGCTGATTTACGCCATTGTAAACGCGCTGGTTCTATTGGCTCTACCGTAGATACTCAAACGCTTTTCCCAGTAGTACCAAATATTAAAGAAGAATTTAACACCGAGGGTTTAACACCTGAACAACTTCTTAAAAGCTTAGAAACTCAAAAGCAACGTATTAATGAAAGAATGTCTGATTTTTATATCAATACATTGCGTGTATTTAGCCGCTATGTTTTAGGTTTTGAGCTATCAGTACCAAGAGATAAAGGGTTTCACGGGTATCATAATTCTATGAACTTAGTTACAAGTGAAGGCACTCAAATTGGTTTTGTCGGTATTGGTGGTCAGCGCGATACGGTTTACTTTCAAATTTCTGGCGAAGGTTGCAAACACTTATGGTCACACACCACCCCATTTATTTTACATCACTGGCTATCTAAGGTTTTAAGCATTAGCTCACTTTCGCGCATTGATATTGCTCGCGATTGTTTTGATAACGTTTTTAACTGTAAGGCCGCTGAACTAAATTTCTTTCAAAAAGCATTTGCTCGTAAAAAAGGCGGTCCAAACCCAACTATGTCACCTCGCCATTCATTCACTATTGATGGCAAGTTTGATGTTGAAATGACTACAGTTGGTAAACGTACAAGTCCTGTTTACTGGCGCATATATGACAAAAAATTAGAGCAGGGCATAGATGATGAATCATTAGTTTGGTATCGCAACGAGGTCGAATTAAAAAAATGGTCTATTGATTGTTTGCTAGACCCTGATTCTACTTTTGCGGGTATTTGTGATTTTTCACAGCAAATGATTAATACCGATGGTGTTCAAACATCCAGTTCAGCAAAAGTATCAAAAGCCGGTACTGATTTAGCAAGCCGTGTTAAATGGGTTAGGCGTATGTGCGGAAAAGCTTTAGCTGACATTTTAGAAATTACTGAAGGGGATATGCAAACTGTTTTAGGTTTGTTAGTTCCTGACAAATACGTAACTGGAAAGTCTTTAGACGTTCCCAATATTTATAAACATATTTTAACTGAACAATTAAGGAGTCATTAAAATGGCTATTGTTATCGCGGGTATTTCAATTACTAGCTTTCCTGAGTCAAAGAACCCAGACGTTGAGCGAGCAATTATCGAAGTTCTTTATCCTTTGGATAATGTTGATTCACCAAAATATAAACGTAAGGCCGCTGGTAAAACTACTAGTACACCTTTCGGTAAAGAGCCAATAGCAATAAATACTGCTTATGCTCATGTGTTAATTGATAATCAAGCGTTTGTTTCTGATAAAGCTTACGACCTTAAATTTTCATTTAACGACCAAACTTTTGATAACGAAGTGGTTGAACTTATTCCAGTTGACCATGAAGTTAAAAAGCATTTTAAAGAATCGCTGGGCGGTTAATCATGCAATGTATTTATTTGAATGCCGACGGCACTATATTGCCAACAACACAAACTTTGGAAGAGTGCACCGGTTACGTACTTGTTCCAAGTTCTGATGCTGATGCATATATCAAAAGCATTCAAATAACGGCTCTCGATATTGGGGAGTCATTCACTTGGGGCTTTGGCCTTATTATATTTTTCGGGTTTCTATCTTACAAAGTTAAGGTTGCTCGAATGGTTATTAGTAAACTTTAGGAATAATAAAATGACTGATATTTTTGCTGCTGTAGATATGGCTGGTGTTGCAACTTTCGTTGGCGCTACTGGTGTTTTAATCGTTGGTGTAGCTCTTGCTTATAAAGGCATTTCACTAGCAAAACGCGCTGTTTCAAAAGCGTAAAAAAGGATCTAATTATGGGCGGCCTTATTGTCGCCCTTATCTACACCATTTGCGGTTTGATAGGGGCAATAGCTGGTTTTATAGTTTGTAAAAATTTCGGTTGGGGATAACAGCCAGTGAAATATTTAATTTTAATAATTGCGCTTATAAGCGCTTTTTTTGTTTCTGCTGATGATTCAATTTACGATATTTATGATTTGAATTCTTTGCTTTCACCAGAAACAGACCCTAAAACTCAATGTTCTTATCAAAGTAAATCTTACAACGTTAAAATCGCTGAGGATGCAAGTTCTTGCGTCTCATGGGCTGCTGAAATCTACAAAAGCGATTATTCAAAGTGTGGTTTTGAGCTTGGCAATATACAACAACAAGACTCTTCTATTATTCAGCAAGTTGTTTTTTGGAAAACTGCTGACGGTGCTGGCAGTTGTATTTATAAACAACAAAGCTCAATTACAGTTAATTTACTTCCAATAGCAGGCGAACCAAGTTGTCCTCCTGAAAATGCTCCACTACATGAACATATGATTACTTATCCTCAAGGTTCAGACACTAAATTTTGTGCAAAGTTAAAGGATGAAATAGACCCTGATTGTCCAGAACCTACCAGTTCTGACCCTTATGTTTTTGGTGTTGGTAATTCTTCTGGTTCAGTTTGCTATCCTTCTGATGATGGTCGCCAATGTGAAATAAAAACAGATGAAAATGGGGGCTATTATTTACCAGTTTCTTTTGCTTCTTCAGAGCCTGTTGCATGTGTTCCAGACCCTGAAGAACCTGAAGAACCTGAAGAACCTGAAGAACCTGAAGAACCTGAAAACCCTGATGACCCGGATAAAACTCCTGACCCAGATGAACCTTCAGACCCTAAAGAGGGTGATGATTCAGATAAAAATAACGATTTAGATGCTTTAAATCAGGTAAATGATAATTTAAAAATTATTAACGATAGCATTAATCGTGAAGAAGAATCCCATAGAGAAAGGTTAGACCGAATAGCTAAAGAGATTCAGGGTTCAAATGAATTACTTTCATCTGTTAAAGAAAATACATTAAATACATATAAAGGAACATTAAAAACAGAGGAAGTAATCAGAGACCAAATAAAAGAAGTCGTTAAGGTTAAAGAAGAAGTTGAAGGCGTAAAAACTGCAACTGAAGGCGTAAAAACTGCAACTGAAGGCGTTAAAACTTCAACGGAACGTGTTAGGACTGAAGTTGTAAAAAGTAATGACCTACAAGCTGAAATTTTAGATGAATTAAAGAAACAAAATGATACTACTGTTGAATCTACTTTTGACCCTACTAAATCACAAAGTTTTTACGAGTCAGAATATGAAGAAGGTTTTGAAGGTGTTTGGAATGAAAAAAGTCTTGAATTTGAACAAACAGAAACTTTTAAGTTTTTAGACCAATTTAAGTTTAACTCTGGAGGCCAACCACCAAACACACAAATTTGTTTTAACCTTGGTTCAAGTATGAATTTTGGTTGTGCTGATTTGCCTACTCCTAGTACGCAACTCTTAGCAATATTAAAGATTTTCATTTTAATCACTGCGGCTTTCTTATGTCGTGCTTTAATTTTTGGAGGTTAATATGTTGGATTGGTTTGCTAATACATGGAACGAATTAAAGACTTTTCTTTACAGTTTGGTTCTCACTGTTCAGGACATAATGAAAGATATAGGCATTTTCTTTTTTGAAAGTTTTATGGATATTTCGTTACTTGCAATAGACGGTCTAGATAGTTTTTTTGCAGGTTTAGACGTAGCAAGTCATATAAACGGACTACCTTCAGGGGTCACCTATTACGCATCGGCCCTTGGATTATCTCAAGCCATGGGGATGATAATTATAGCTATAACAATAAGAATGCTATTACAGCTAATTCCATTTGTTAGATTAGGGAGCTAAAAAATGATACACGGCATTTCAGGAAAAACTGGCGGCGGCAAAAGTTATGAAGCGGTAGTAAGGCACATAATCCCTACGGTTACTGAGCATAAACGAAAAGTTGTAACGAATTTACCTTTAAATGTCGATCACTTCTGTTCAGTTTACGGTGAATATTGCCGTGAACTGATAGAAGTAGTTGATGGTGAATTTCATAATTATGGTGGTGAAAGACCATTTTCTAAGAAAGAACATTATTTACAGTATCAGGACTGGAAGAATGAGGACGGCAATAGAGTCTATTTTTTTATAGATGAATGCCATTTAGCATTGGGCGCTGGTAATTGTAATAAAGAGGTGAAAGAGTTTTACAGTATGCACCGTCACTACGGTTTTGACATAATGCTAATTACTCAAGAGTTCAGAAAAGTTGAAAGGGATATTCGCGAATTAGTTGGTAATCATTACAGAGCTATAAAAAAGTCTTTTGCTGGTCAAGATGATAAGTATGTACTCAAGGTTCATGATGGGCATTCAAAAACAAATACAACTGTTGTTGCTACTCATGAAAGGGAATATGAGAAAAAATATTTTAAATTTTATCAGTCTCATACTAAGAGTGACCAATCTATTAAAGAGGCTGCACCATCTGATGTAAAAAAATGGTACGACAACTGGTTTATTAAAGGTTCTATAGTTTTTTTCGTTGTAGCTGGTTTTTTACTTTTTTTAGGATTTCAAAAGCAATCTGATAAAGCAAAAGCTAAAGAACTGACGAACGCGTCACCAGTTGAAGCGCAATTTTCAAATTCACCTAATGGCCATAATGCTAACCAACTTCAAAATCAGTTGCCGCCTGAACTTTTAGCTCAACAAGAAAAGGCTAAAAGAATTATTGAGGAACAAGAAGCGCAAGAATTGGCAAATAAGAAAAAGCACCCGTTTAGCAAGGTAGCTTTACATATTTCAGGCTGGGCTGAGTATACAGATAGAAAAAAGATAGTTAAAAATTATTATCTGGCTGCTTCACAAAATGGGCAATACATTTTTGATTTATCTTTAAGGGATCTTATTCTCGCTGGGTATACCGTAATTGTTAAATCTTCATGTGTAATAGAAATTGCTTATAATAGCTATCATGATTTCATTACATGTGATTCTCCAAAAGTAGGTGTTTTTGATGAGGCGCCTGGTCGAGATGAAATAACTGAGTGATAATTAACTTCTTTTATTAACAACCCATAAATTACGTTATGTTAAATTGAATAGATTTTAATAAAGCGAGCGTGATTATACAAACCAGCTCGCTTTTAGGAGAGTAATTTGGTGGTTAATTAAGCTCTGAATCAACCCAAAACTTAGTTCCTTTTAATACAGCTTGTAGTGCAAGGCCATTTTCGGTTACAGAATATACAGTAACTTGATCTGCAATCGCTTCGGCAACCAGTGCACCGCCTTTATCTTCATATTTTGCTGCTGCATCAGCGTTTCCGCCAAATGCCCAACCATGTTCAATAAATCTGTTTAATGCAGCTTGGTTATGAAAAACCATTACAACGTTAAAATCTTTAACGCCTAAGCGAAGTCCTAAACCGGCTTCGCCCATATTCATGTAAGTCGATTTACCTGTGAGATTATTTCTAACAACACCGTAACCACCGCCAAAGCTAGCAAGCACTACATTTACATTCGCATTATCGAATACAGCATAACCAGCAGAGTTAGCAATTTGTTTTTTAACATCAGGTTTTTCAGCGTATAATTTATCCAATGTGTTTGCTTTCATACTTTGTACAAGTGAACGTTTTTCGCTTGGTGATGCACTACCTGTAGTAGCACACCCAGTTAACGCAACTGTTAAAGCAAGTACGCTTAGTATAATTAGTTTTTTCATAATGTTTTCCTTAATAAGATATAGCAACCAACAACCATAGAATAATCACGGTATTAAAATAATTAGAACTTTACTATGTCCAATACTAGACAGTATCGGACTTTAACGTTATTCTGTAAGTCTATTATTTAATTGAATATTTATACATTATGCTTGTTGCTTTGGTTGATACGTTAAAACAATTAAGATATCAAATTGCCCATCTAGATGACGGTACTCTCAATTCAGAATACCCAGAACTTGCATCCTTTATACAGGAAATTGGCTTGACTGTAACTGAATCAAAAGCTGATCTGACATTCTTGTATCAGTTTTTATATGTTTATGGCCGAAAGTCAGAAGCCACTTATAGTCGTTTTCGAAATGAGCTTGAACGCTTTTATTTATGGTCATGGTTAATCGCAGAAAAATCAGTATTCGATTTAAAACGTGAAGATATTGAAGCTTACGTTGATTTTATGGTCGAACCCGATAAAGCATGGGCTGCAACTTCAGTGCAATGGCGTTATAAAGATGAACGAGGAATTCGTCGTTTAAACCAAAACTGGCGCCCTTTTATGCTTAAAGAATCCATTGCTAGTCAGCAAACTTTATCGTCTATGTTTACTGCTCTAAATGTATTTTATAAGTTTGCCTTATTAGAAGAAAAAACATTTGCTAACTTTGTCCCTGTTGTTAAAAAAAATAGTCCGTACTTAGTTGTTCAATCACAAATTCAAATTCCAGACACATTAAGCGATATTCAATGGGAATACGTTTTTGGTGTAACGCGTGATTTATGCGAACATAACCCTGATTTAGAGCGAAACTTATTTACGCTTGCCTGCTTAAAAGGTCTTTATTTACGAATTTCAGAATTATCTGAGCGCCCACAATGGTCGCCGGTGATGTCTCATTTTTGGCAAGATAATGATGGTTTTTGGTTTTTACGGATAATGGGAAAAGGTAATAAATTACGAGATGTAACCTTAAGCGATGATTTTGTTGAATATTTAAAACGTTATAGACTATACAGAGGTTTACCTGCCCTTCCCCGTGTTGATGAATCAGATCCTTTAGTTCATAAAATTCGCGGGCAAGGTGGTATGACCGTAAGGCAAATTAGGCGTTTAGTTCAACAAAGTTTTGATTATGCACAGCAATCATTACTTGATGATGGTTTTAAAGATGATGCTGAACAACTTGGCGCTGCAACTGCACATTGGCTTCGTCATACTGGTGCCACACATGATGCGCAAACCAGACCGCTTAAACATTTATCGGAAGATTTAGGCCATTCTAAAATTGCGACTACCGATCAAATTTATATTCAAACAAATATTAAAGAGCGAGCAAAGTCAGGACTTAAAAGGAAAATTTAATGGAGTATTTAGTAATAGCATTTATAGGCGGATTATTTTTAATTTATTCTTTAACACTTCGCCAGTTAGAAAAAACAGAAGTAACAGGCCCAATGTTTTTTGTTGTTGGCGGAATATGTTTAGCTTTAATGCTACCCAACGAAGGGGATAAAATAAAAGAAGGTGTTGATCTTTTATTACCATTTATAGAGCTTACGCTAAGTATATTTTTATTTTCTGATGCAGCTAAATCAAAGCTAAGTGTATTAAGGCATAGTTTTCAGTATCCTAGTTTACTATTGTTTGTTGCCCTACCCTTAACTTTGTTACTTGGTATTGCTGTTGCTTTATTTTTCTTTGCTGAGCTTTCACTTATTCAAGCGGCGTTGCTCGCTATTATTTTAACACCTACCGATGCAGCATTAAGTAAAGGGTTACTAGCAAGTACACAAGTGCCTGAAAAAATACGCGAAGGAATAAATACTGAAAGTGGTTTGAACGATGGATTATGCGTACCCATTTTTTTAATATTTATATTACTTGCTAAAAATCCTGATTCAGCAATTACTGCAACACAAACATTAAGTGTGTTTGGACGAGAGCTTGGCTTGGCTTTATTAATAGCTATTACAAGTATTGCTGTTTTCATACCGAGTTTAAACTTTGCAATGAAACGTCATTACTTTGCACAAAATACCAGTCCATTTTTATTACTCGGTTTTGCAATGGCTGTATTTTCTGTCACTCAGTATTTTCATGGCAGTGGTTTTATTGCGGTGTTTATTGCAGGCTTATTATTTGATAAATTTTCGACCGAAGAAGTTAGAACAGAATTAATTGAAGACTCAGAGCACATAGCAGATTTCACATCGTTAATGATTTGGTGCTTGTTCGGGTTTGTTTGTGCTTACTTAGTTATTCCTAAATTAAATACTGAAATTATAATTTACGCTTTGTTAAGTACAACATTGATTAGAATAATTCCAGTTATGCTGTCTCTGCAGTTTACGGCATTGAGTATTAAAGAGCGTTTTACATTTGCGTGGTTTGGGCCAAGAGGATTAGCATCAATTGTTTTTACATTGATGGTGATAGATACGCAAATAGAAAACAAATATCAAATAGCGACAATAGCAATGACGACTATTCTGTTTAGTGTATTTATACATGGTATTAGCACTAAACCTATTGCTGATAGTTTTGTTAAAAAATAATTATTTAAACTAGGTAAATTAAGAATACGTATTAAAAAAGGCGTAACGGTTATTTTCATCACTGATGAAGTTAATCGTTACGCCTTTTTGTATTTAATAAATAATTTACTAAATTTGTATTTAGATAAAACTATTTAAGTACCTCTTATATAAGTGATCTTATTTAAGTACTCTTATTTTATAAAGTTATTTAAGAACCTGTGCTAGTAATTCAATTGGGTGTTTTGGTTTAAACTTTTCAAAACGTTTAACTTGGCTACGACAAGAAAAGCCCGTAGATAAAAGTTGCTCAGATTTATTTTTATCTACAATTGGTTTCCAGCTCATTTCGTAAAGCGCACGTGAGTTATCTTGATTTTGTGCTTCGTGGCCGTAAGTTCCCGCCATTCCACAACAACCTGTATTTGTTGTTTTTAATGTTAAACCAATATCATTGAAAATTGTTTGCCATACATTTGCTGCTTTTGGCAGCGCAGTTGTTTCAGTACAATGACTCAGTAATGTAAATTCGGTATCTGTATTTTGCTTTGCGCTTAGTGATTTAAACGATTGTGTTTCTAGCCATTCATGAGCAAGCTGCACATTAAATTCGCCACGGTTATTTTCTAAAATTGTATTATATTCATCGCGATAACACATAACGAGTGACGCATCTAAACCGACTAACGGTGCATTAATATCATTTAATTTATTTAAAAACTCGGCTGCATTTTTAGCTGTAACTTTAAATTCATGTAAAAAACCTTTTACGTGTTGCGGTTTACCATTTGGTTTAAAAGGTAATAGCATTGGTTTTTTGCCAAGTTGGGTTATTAAAGTAATAAAACTTTCTACTAATTCCGCTTCGTAAAAGCTCGTAAATGGGTCTTGTACTATTAATACATACTCACTTTGTTGCTCTGCATTTAATTTATTTAATAAATCAAAATCAAATTTTTGTGTTTTAGTAACACGCTTTGAAAGTGCAGGAATACTCAACTGTGGTGTATCAACATAGCCAACCGTTTTTTTAATAACATTACTAACTAATGATGTTTTAACAATTGGATTTATAACTTTAGCGAACTTTGCCATTAATGGCGCGCTATTTTCTATGTTACCAACAAGGTAATCTTTTAGCGGACGTGCATAATAACTATGATAATAATTTAAAAAGCGCGAACGAAAAGTGGGTACATCTACTTTAATTGGGCATGCTGTTGTACATGCCTTACATGCTAAACATTCATCCATTGACGCTTTTACTTCGTGAGAAAAGTCGTAAATACCTTTTCGTTTTTCGCGGCTATGAACAAAACGTTCCCACCAGGTAATGACTTCACCTTTGTTAAGTTGCTTTTCTACTTCGAGCAAATCTACATTTTTTGACTCTTGTAGACGAAGCCATTCGCGCATTAAACTTGCGCGTCCTTTTGGTGAATTACGGCGATCGCCAGTTACTTTATACGATGGACACATAGGTGAATTTTCATCGTAATTAAAGCATATGCCATTACCATTACAGGTCATTGCGTTGTTAAAACTGGTTTTGACTTCTATTGATATTTGCTTATCGAAGTGCGATCTCTTTTGTCCATCTACACTAACTAGTGAGTCTTCACTATCGATAGGAGTGCATATTTTACCGGGGTTAATACGGTTGTTAGGATCGAAAGCTGTTTTTATTTTACGAAGTTGTGTATATAAATGCTCACCAAAAAATTCAGGACTATATTCACTTCGGTAACCTTTACCGTGCTCGCCCCACATTAAACCGCCGTACTTAGCGGTTAGTTTTACGACCTGATCTGAAATAGTTCTAAGTAGTTTTTCTTGTTCTGGGTCACACATATCAAGTGCTGGGCGTACGTGTAAAACGCCCGCATCAACATGGCCAAACATACCGTACTGTAAATTATGACTGTCGAGTAATGCTCTAAATTCGACAATATAATCTGCTAAATTTTCAGGCGGTACAGCGGTGTCTTCTGCAAAGGCGAGAGGTTTTTGGCTGCCTTTTACATTACCTAATAAACCCACTGACTTTTTACGCATTGCGTAAATTTTTAGTATATCGCTTTTATCACTGGTTAACTGATAACCAATAACGCCATTAGTTTGATTTTTTACGCATTCGTCTAGAAGCTTACAAAGCGTGTCTACTTTGTCTTTTATATCATCGTTTGATACTGCATTAAACTCGACCATGTTAAGGCCTTGCATATCTTTATTTGGTACGTCGGTTATTAAGTCCGATACTAAATTCCAAATGATATCTTCACGCGCCAAGTTTAAAACTTTGCTATCAACGGTTTCTACCGAGGTCGCGCGTGCATCGACTAAAAATGGTGAATGGCGAAGTGCTGAGTCAAAACTATCGTACTTAATATTAATAAGCGTTTTAAATTCAGCAATAGGCGTTAGGTTTAATTTTGCTTCAGTTACTATACCTAATGAGCCTTCTGAACCCGTTATTAGTCGGCTCATGTCAAAAGTAAGTAAGTCATCACTTAGCACATGCTCTAGGTCGTAGCCGGTTAAAAAACGATTTAACCGTGGAAACTTAGCTAAAATAGCAGCGCGTTCATTAACTGAAATATCTAAAACTGTTTTATATAAACTACCAATTAATGAGTCTTGATTAGCTATAATTTGTGCTTTGTCGATGTCTATTGGGGAGGTACACATAGGTGTGCCATCAACTAAATAAGTTGTTAGCCCTAAAACATGATCGCTCGTTTTACCGTAAACTAACGAGCCTTGCCCCGATGCGTCAGTACTTATCATGCCACCAATAGTTGCCCTGTTACTGGTAGATAAATCGGGTGAGAAGAAAAAGCCATAAGGTTTTAAAAAGTCATTAAGTTGATCTTTTATTACGCCGGTTTGAACGCGTACCCAGCCTTCTTCTACATTTATTTCGAGGATTTCGCGCATATAGCGAGACAAATCTACAACAATACCAGGTGTTAACGATTGTCCGTTAGTGCCTGTTCCACCGCCACGAGGACCAAAAGTTAATGATAAAAACGGGTCGCGAGATGCTGTTTGCAGTGCGAGCTGAATATCTTTTTCATTTTTTGGAAAAATAACACCTTGCGGTATTTGCTGATACACACTGTTATCGGTTGAAGCGGTAATACGCGTTGCATAACTTGCGTCGGTGTCTCCGATAAAACCTTGGTTTGCAATGGTATTTAGGTAGTTTGCGACAAGTTCTGTCGCGGCATCTTGTTGTGTAATTGTTGCTATCATGACGGCGATATTTTAGGGCATTTGACTAATTATATCATGGTGATGGCGAATAGAAATTGAAGATTTTACAGTTTGTAACACTCTTTTAGTCGATTTTAATGCAGCTTAAATTATACTCAAGTTAACAAGTAATAAGGTGTATTATATGAAAAAATTACTATTACAGATCAGTGGCGTGTTATTTATTTTGCTAGGATTATTTTTTGCGATTGTAGCTAGGGCGTGTTGACCTTTGGTTGTTGAATTTGCAGCAGTTTAGGCAAGGCAGAGCCTATGTAGTGTGGTTACTCCCCATAAATAGGCGATAACGCAGCATAAATACCAAACATGCGCTGCCCAATGGGTTCTTTCTAAGGACGAGTAACTCTTTGTTGCCTACATGGATGTCATAGGTAAGATCTTAAGAAATTGAGTTGAAGCTCAATTCATGATCAAATGGTTGTTACCACACAAACCACAGAATCAAGAAAAGAGCTTCAAATGAATGCTAACATTTTTATTAATAAGTTAAAAAGTATCCTAAGTGAAAAAAAACTGAACCGACTTGGTAAACAAGTAGCATTTACTAAAAGAGAAAGAAATATTACCGCATTTCATATGGTTGTTAGTCTTGTTGCTGCGCTTGGGGATAAAAAAACGATCTATTTATCCGAAATATTAAGAGTTTATAATCAGCTAACAGGGCAGTCTATTAAGTATAAGCCTTTTCATAACCAGTTAGTTAAACCTGAACTAGCTGAACTAATGCGAGAGGTAACAAATAGAGTTTTTAATTGTTGGATAAATGATGCGCTTAAGTACACGAAAAAAGATTTGTTCAAGTTTGAGAATATTTTAATTCAGGACGGTAGCTCTATTATGCTTCATCGTTCTTTAAAAGATGTTTTTCCTGGGCGATTTTCAAATACGTGTCCAGCAGCGATTGAATTGCATGCTACTTTAAATTTAACGCAAGGTTGCTTTGAAAAAGCAGGTATAACACCAGACAGTTATTCTGAACGTGAAGAACTTCCAACATTTAAAGAGTTGAAAGGACAGTTGTTACTTGCTGATAGAGGGTATTATTCAGGTAGTTATATTCATGAATTAGATAAAGCAGGAGGATTTTACGTATTAAGAGCTAAGGGGTTAAAAGCAGTCAGAGTACATAATGCTTTTAAGCAAAATGGACAGGAATTAACAGGAAGTCATTCCCCAAAGTTATGTGAATTGCTCCCCGAATTACCTAAAAATGATCTTATTGATATGAATGTTAGCATAAAAAACAAGCTAACAAGAGTCGTTGGGTATTGGTCAAAAAAAGAAAAACAATATACATTTTTAGTCACTAATTTATCTATTGATGAATTTACAGCGACTGAAATAGGCAAATTATATAGGTTACGCTGGCAGGTTGAATTACTTTTTAAGGAGTGTAAGTCTTATAATAATTTACGCGGCTTTCAAACATCAAACGCAACCTTACAAGAGGCGCTAATTTATGTAAGTTTAATAGTAACCACGCTTAAAAGGTTTTTAACTGGCTGTATTGAAAAGATATTCAAAACTGAAATGTCTACAATGACAGTAGCAAAAACAACGGGTGTTTGGTGGATTGGCATATTAACAGCGATTATTAGGAAGCATAGGAAAGGATTGTTAAATGCAGTTAATGGAGCATTTGACTTTCTGAGGAAAAATGCTGCTAGGGCACACCCCAAACGCGATCGAAAAACAGGAGTATTTCAGTATGGGGTAGAGCCAAATTTTTAAGGCTGTACTTAATGTTTTTCTTAAGTACCTACCTATGA
>NZ_AUTR01000037.1:73882-123689 GCF_000497875.1 Pseudoalteromonas sp. S8-8 | reverse complement strand
CCCCCGGCGTGACAGGCCGGTATTCTAACCAACTGAACTACCACTCCATATTTCCGTTGCTGTTTAGGTCTCCCTGACAGCGGCGTGAATAATACGAACCAACCCCTATTTCGTCAAGGGCTTTTTTGTTTTTTTATAGGTTTTTTAGTCATCTGTCATCGAAAGGTTTAAAATTTCACCTGATCTGTCATTTTTTGAGCCATTTTTACCGACTTGATTTTTTTCTGTGTCGGCAACATCACCTTCACTTGTTTTCTTTTTCTTTAAAAAAGGCAGCTTCACTTTAAATTTAATCGGTTTTTTCTGAACAAATATACGAATTAACAACCAACCGACTAATAAAATGAGTGTATTGCAGCCTACAATTAAACTAATAATTGTCGATGTGGCCATTTTTTCTTCAGCAGGATCACTCTCAATCATTTTATCTGGCGTAATAATTGTTGCCGGATCAATTTCGGGCACCGCTTCTATGGGTCGTTCTATCTCAAATTTATACGTTGGTAGCGTTGCCATAAATTCACGGCCATTAATATTAGTGCCAAAAACAGACAGTTCAACACTATATCTACCCCAATCATAATTTTTAACACTAAGCTGACGTGAGTCTTTAGCTGCAGCATCTATGGTAAACATTTGCTCTTCGTTATTGGGATAGTATATTTTTCCCTGGATGATGACTGTCTCTGGCTTAACGATACTTGGGTCTATATTTATAGTTAACAGATGCTCGTCTGTGTCTTGCTCTGCTAACGCGACTTCGGTTACAAAAGGTGGCTCGTGCACTTCTATTGTATTTTGCACAATGCGACGCTGCAGCAGAGGTGTTGCCACGTAAAGCTCTGGTGTCCATTCACCCGCAGGAAAATCTAAAGTAAACTCGCCGGTAAACACACCATCTTTAGGGCGCTCATCAAATCCACGTCCATCGTCTTTAAATTCCGCTACTTCTTGAATGCCTGCACCAAAGTTAGCAAAGTTTTCATTGTTGGTACTTACAAAGTCAACATTAAGGCTCACAACATCCCTAAATAGGTTTGTGTTAATTGGCTCACCGTCGTTTAGTATTTTCCCGGTGATTTTTATTGTCTCCCCCCTAAACAACATTGAAGGAAGAGGCTCTGCCTCAAGAGATATTTCGCCTAATACAACTATTCTGCTATCGGGCAAAATACTGCCTATTACTTGCCAAGGACCTGCCATAGGTTTTTTTATGGTAACTAAATCGTAGCTGAGTTCGTCAAACCAATCTAAGTTAGGGTTTTTAACTGAGTCAGTAGCAAAGTACTTACTGCCATCGGGCCGCACTAAAATAACAGCAGGTGCACCTGATTTTCTAAAAAACAGCAGTGTTATTTCATCTATTTTGCTATCTATGCGAAAACGATTATCAAGTAAAGGGATCTCATTTTGATGCCCATCGCGCTTGAGCACTTCTACTTGTTTTACGCCATATGCATTGCCAGTAAATAAACTAGCGGCACATAACGCTGTTACAAAATACATCGTTTTCATTAAATCGCCTTATTCAGCGCGCCATATACATTGGCCGCCTTCTTTGTTTACAAGATCTAATCGTGCTTCGTGTGCGCTTTGCTCAGCGTCGCTTGCTCGCAATACAACTAATGGGGCTCTATCGCTATTTAAACGATTTATACCGCCTTTCTGTTGCTCGCTGCCGTCATCTTTGTTTTGATTCAAATTCAGCTTTGTTTGACCACCCGTCATGGCAAGGTACACATCGGCTAAAATTTCAGAATCCAGTAGCGCGCCGTGAAGTGTTCGCTTTGCGTTATCTACATCGTAACGACGACATAATGCATCAAGATTGTTCTTTTGACCTGGATGCAAGTCACGCGCCATTTTAAGCGTGTCGAGAACTTGACAAAAAGTCTCTGTTTTAGGATAGCCCTGATTAAGTAGTGCAAATTCATTATCCATATGACCAACATCGAACGGTGCGTTATGAATAACTAACTCAGCCCCTTCAATATAGTCGAAAAACTCTTGGGCAATTTGATGAAATAACGGTTTATCACGTAAAAATTCGTTAGTGATACCGTGAACGTCGATTGCTTCTTCTTCACTTGGGCGTTGTGGGTTTATATAAACGTGAAAATTATTGCCTGTTAAACGGCGATTTACTAACTCCACACAACCAATTTCTATAATACGGTGCCCTTGTTTAGGGTCGATGCCGGTGGTTTCTGTATCTAAAACTATTTGTCTACGTGCCATATCGAATTTAGCCTGATTCTGGTATCTTTCTATAATCACTTTATTGTACATAAGATCAAGGTAAAACAGTGCAAAAAACCGTAGAGATTTACACCGACGGCTCATGTTTAGGTAATCCAGGCCCCGGCGGTTATGGTATTTTTATGATTTATAACGGCCATGAAAAAGAAATGAGCCAAGGTTATAAACTCACAACAAATAACCGAATGGAAATGCTCGCGGCTATTGTAGCCCTAGAATCACTCACTCGAGAATGCGATGTAAACCTAACAACCGATAGCCAATATGTTAAGCAAGGCATTGAATCGTGGATCACTAACTGGAAAAAACGTGGCTGGTTAACATCAGCTAAAAAGCCAGTTAAAAACGTCGATTTATGGAAACGCCTAGATAAAGCCTGTAGCGAGCACAATGTAACTTGGAAGTGGGTTAAAGGGCATAGCGGCAATAAATACAACGAAATAGTTGACGATTTAGCCCGCGATGCCGCTGGCAGTAAAGATTTACTAGAAGATGTAGGCTACCAGCCTTAAATTTATTCTAAGCTAGTTGTTATACCAATTTTATTAAAAACATGTTCATTCTATCGCATTAAATAACTCACTAACTGCGTTAAAAATTATTCATATAGAACAACAATATGTCACAATTTTCGCCTTGTTAATGTGCTATTTTCTTAGCGCTATAATAGATCACTTATTTAATGCAATTGGTATTATTTTCTTGGTCGCACGTTTTGTAATGCTGCTTTGACGTTTGTCTAAGCCCTGCCCCTTTTACTGGCGCAAACTGCGGCCTTGCATGCCACTTAGGTTTTATTGGCGTAAGTGGCGCAACTCTTTTTCGTGCCACCAGCATATAAACACTGCCCATCGGTTTTAAATACTGTTTTGCAAAAGTCCGCCAAAACTCAAACCTTGATAGCCTATTACCTCTTGCCAGTGATGAATAAATAAAACGTTCGTCACTTACAATTTCAAAACCAAGTAAGTTTAGCCAATCTTTAACCCGTGCGGGTGTAAAAAAGCGCCCCGTCCATGGTAATTTCTGACCACTAAAAGGCAGCATTTGTGCAAGTCCGCACAAACTAAACGGGTTAAATCCCGTAATTACTATATAGCCGCCCGGAATAAGTGTGCGATGTGCTTCTCGTAAAATGTGATGTGGGTCTGAATGATACTCTAAGCAGTGACTTAGTATGCATGCATCAATACTGTGCTCGTAAAATGGCAGTTCATCTATGTCAGCAACTACCCCAGTGTAAGGCCCAGGCTCTGCAACACACACCTGGTGTTTAATCGTACTTATACTTGTATTTAATTCGCCACTTAAATTACCTAGCTTAAGCATATGATAGCCAAACATACGCGGCAGCCATTGCTCCATTTTGCGTTCAATATCTTTGCGCAAATAATCCCCATGAGGAAACTGTTGCCACGACAGTGGTTTGGGTCCTTCTTGAAAACTAAGGGCTGGTTTCATTTTTTGAGCTCGTTATACTATGCGGTAAGTGTCACTTTATAGAGCAATTTACCATGGTGCAAGTCAAAGCAATTAAAGCCTTTTCTGATAATTACATTTGGTGTTTAACTACCGATAATAGTAACCAAGCATGGGTAGTCGATCCAGGCCAAGCACAGAGCGTATTAGCGTATCTAGCTGAGCACAAACTAACGCTTGGTGGTATTTTAATTACGCATCATCACTACGACCACACTGATGGCGTAGCTGCATTAGTTGACGCCTATCCGAATATACCGGTTTATGGCCCCGCAAATAGTCCATTTAAAGGCATCACTCACGCACTCACTGATGGTCAAAGCATCAGTGTGCTTAATATTAACTTTAATATTTTGGCAACTCCTGGGCACACGCTTGATCATATTTGCTATACAAATGATGAACTTGCTTTTACAGGCGATACATTGTTTAGCGGTGGATGTGGGCGCTTATTTGAAGGCACGCCAAAGCAAATGTGGGAATCGTTTAATAAACTAAGAGAGCTGCCTGCAAGCTGCAGTGTGTATTGCACGCACGAATACACGCAAGCTAATCTTGCCTTTGCCAAAGCGGTTGAACCACGTAACCCAGAACTACTCGCGTACAGTAAAAAAGTAGATGAATTACGTAGTAATAACCAAATCTCCCTACCCACTTCTATTGGACAGGAGCTAAAAATAAATCCATTTATGCGTAGCGATTTGCCAACCATTACAGAGTTAGTGCCAGAAAAATTCATCTCGGTTACAAAAAACAATGAACCTTGGGGAAACTTTGCTAGTCTGAGACAGTTCAAAGACAATTTTTAATGCACAAACTAATACTTTAATATTTATTTTATTAGAATCATTAACTTAAGATATAGTGATGATTCTATTTCTGCGTTTTAAAAAGTCATTAAGTGGCAATGTTAACTCATAACAGGTAGTATTCGCCGAGTTTTTTACCCGATGTATTGGTATTTATGAATAAATCTCCCCTATTAGTAGCCTTGGCGTTAGCGCTAAGTGGTTGTCAAACTGTGACAACTCTAGACTCAGACTCTCAAGTCGCCACGCAAGCAAACCAACAACTCGAAGGCGCAAGTCCTAACGACATTAACAATGCATTGATGGTAAACGCACAATATCAGCAAGTTGACCCTGATGAGCAAGAAGCTCCCGTGTTTGATGATGTGTGGGAGCGAATTCGCTACCAACTTTCTATCGAAATACCGCAAAACCGCCCTGTTGTTACTGAACGTAATTATTACGCTCGCCACCAAGCCTATTTAGATCGTATTTCTAAACGTGCAGAACCTTACTTACACTTTATAGTTGAAGAAGTAGAAAAGCGCGAAATGCCAATCGAAATTGCACTACTGCCTATTGTAGAAAGTGCATTTGACCCGTTTGGTTATTCTAATCGCAGCGCATCGGGCATTTGGCAGTTTATGCCTGCAACCGGTGAGCGATTCGATTTAAAACAAAACTGGTGGTACGACGGTCGTCGCGACATAGTGCAGTCGACTCGCGCAGCACTTGACTACTTATCGTATTTACATAAAACACTTGAAGGCGATTGGCTAAATGCAATTGCTGCTTACAACTCAGGTGAAGGGCGTTTAATGCGCGCGATTAAAAAGAATCGTAAAAAGCATTTACCTACCGATTTTTGGTCTCTTGATTTACCAAGCGAAACAACTGCCTATGTACCAAAGTTATTAGCACTTGCCGATTTATTAAAACGCTCAGATGATTTTAACGTTACATGGCAACCAGTAATTAATGCACAAGTGGTTGAAGTGGTTGATGTTGGCTCGCAAATAGATTTAGCACTTGCTGCTGATATGGCCGATATGACGCTTACTGAGCTATACAGATTAAACCCCGGTTTTAACCGCTGGGCAACTGATCCTAATGGCCCTCATTCTTTATTATTACCTGTTGATAAAGCAGAGGAATTTAGCCAAAAACTAGCAAACACTGATGTTAAAAATAGATTACGCTGGCAGCGTTATATTGTGGCTCGAGGCGACAGCTTATCGGTAATTGCCAAAAAGTTTACAACAAGCTCAAGTGCAATCCGATCGCTTAATAAACTCAAATCAAATACGATTAAAGTAGGCCAAGAATTATTAGTCCCGCTTACTGATGGCGCTATAAATAGCGAGCATTTACCAAAGCAGATGCGTTTAGCTGCTAATAAAGCAACTCGCACAAAGCTTTCGCACACAGTTAAAAGTGGCGACACGTTATGGGACATTAGCCGCGAATATGACGTAACTATGGATGAGCTGGCTAAATGGAATAAGCTAAAGAAAAACTCTGTACTGCGCCTAAATCAAAAACTAACTGTGTATAAGTCAGCTAATAAACCACAAGCAACGGCAAGCACTAACCGTACTATTACATACAAAGTACGCCGTGGTGACTCACTTGCACGTATTGCGTCTAAGTTTAATCTAAGCGTTAACGAAATTATTAAGTGGAATAATTTAGCCGGTCAAAAATACTTACAACCTGGCCAAAAGCTAAAACTTAAGGTAGATGTCAGAAGTAGTTAATTTATAAAACTATATTAAAATTACAAAAGTAAAAAGGAGCGCATGCGCTCCTTTTTTAATACTTTAAAATTAAAGTATTAAGCAGGTAGTTTCTCCAGCCATGCTTTTAACCAAGGCTCGGTTACTGGCCACGGTTCAAAATCTTCACATGCATCTATTTCTAGGCGATTGCCCACAGGCTTTGCTTGTAAATCGCGAAGTAGCTCGTCAAAGCTACGACCTGCGCCACAAAATGTATCGCCGTAACATCTGTCACCCATTGCAATTACACCAAACGGTTTATCGGTAAGCATTGGGAAAGTGCTATTCATTGCAAAGTACAATCCTGCCAAATTACTCGGTACATCACCTTGCCCTGTTGTGGAGGTAACAATTAAAATATGCGATGCATTTTTTATATCATCAAGTGATGCTTCAGTAATTACTATTGCAGTATGACCTGCTTGCTCTATTGTGGTTGCAACTTCATCGCTTAAACGCTCTGCACCGCCATTAACGCTGCCTACAAAAATACTAATATGTGCCATTAATAATCCTTTTCTTGCTCTGGCCAACCTAGCTGCTTACATATTTCAAGCATGTCTTCACCTAGTGGCGCTTTAATTGTTATTGATTCATTACTATAAGGGTGCACAAAACTAAGCTCTGTTGCAAATAACATTAGGCGTCTTAGCTCAAAATGCTCCCTAAAAAATTGATTATGCTGGTTATCACCGTGATTTACATCACCAATGATAGGCAGTGATAAGTGCTTTAAGTGTCTGCGAATTTGATGCTTGCGCCCGGTTTTTGGAAAACACTCAACTAACGAGTAACGCACTGTTGGATACTTACCTATAGGAATAGGCAATGCAGCTTGGTGCAAGCAATTAAACTGGGTTTGCGCTTCTTGCGGTGCTTTATCTTGATCTGCAAACTTATCGGCTATTTTATCAAGTTCTTCTTTAAGCGGTTTATCTAAAAATACCGACTCTGGTGCAAAACCGCGCACTAAGGCCAAATAGCGCTTAGCAATGGTGCCCTCAATAAATAGCTGGTTCATATCGCGAGCAGCTTCAGAGCTCAATGCAAACAGTAATACGCCGGACGTAGGTCTATCGAGCCTATGTACTGGAAATACATGTTGCCCTAGCTGGTCGCGCAACATTTGCATAGCAAACTGGGTTTCGTGTTTATCTAAAAACGAGCGATGCACTAATAAACCTGAAGGCTTATTTATAGCCACATAGTTTTCATCTTGATACAAAATAGTCAGCTCGCCATATTCAATAGGCGCTGGACGCTCACTCATTTGGTTCTCCTAAAAAGGTATCAAGGGCTGTTAGTAATTCAATTATTTCATCGCTCCCTGCTTTATTCACAAGTGTCATTTGCGCCATAGGGGCAATAGCAAAGTTACGTGGCAGTGGTTGCTTGTGCGTTATTAATTGCTGTATTTTATCAATAAATACAAATTGTAACCACTGCTCAAACGCCATTGTATCGTGACAAAAAGGAGTATTTGAAAGCAGTGCATCAGCGTCTATTGGCTCACTTTGCCAAAGCGCGTGTATTTGTAAAAGTGCCGTTAGCTGCACTAAATAAGTTTGGGTTTGCTGGTACATAACCACCCTCTTTTATATATGTAATGCAATTATACCCTGTTCCCTCATAGGCGGCTATGACGTATAATTAATGTAATTTTGCAGTAAAAACAGTTGAGAAAACAATGAGTGATCAAATAGCTACATTAGGTCAGCTTTTAGATGGTGCGGGTACTCAGTGGCGTGCTTTTGATATTGGCAGGCACATTACTAAGCTTGATAAAAAACAATTTTTAGCTATTGAACAAGCTCAAGTGCCTTACCCTTATCCTCTTGCTGGTCATGCTTGGCTCGCTATCCAATTTTGGGATACTAAAGCCAGTAAAGAACCTTATGTATGGTTTTTAAAGTTTTCACTTGATGAGCAAAGTATGCTTGTAAGTGCTAGCCGCGATCACTTTGCTGATATGGTTATTCAAGCGCTAGGCACTGAAATTACAGGTGAGCAAGCCGATGGAAAACTTGATAATAACCCTTATGTTTTTACACCAAACGCAAATAAATTAGCGGCATTTAACGCCCAAGTAAAAGTACTATTAAAACAGCCTGCGTCGCAGTATTACGAGCATGCACAGTTATACTTTAGCGGTAAAATTGGTTTTGATAATTGGCAAGGTGTTGCACTGCAGGGTATTGCCGATTTTGCACTACGCTTAGACAGCGATACAAACTTAAGTAATTTGCAAAAAGCATGGGCGCATTTACCTATTGAAGTACTGCAACCACTCAGTGCCATGCTTGAACACGTTGAAATACCAACATCAATGAGTGAGTTACTTGTTGATTACACGCAGGCCGCAATTAGTAGTAACGATACATTAGCTATAACCGCAGCACTAAGATCGGTTTCAAAAGGTCAAGCTCAAGGGTTATGCGCTCAATTAGTTGATACTGTACTAAGCTCACAGGTAAGACACGACTCTGACGTGTTACTAACAATAGCTGGGCGGTGTTTTAAGCAATTAGAAAACCCTGAACGCTTACATGTATTTATGGATAATTGCGCACATCATCAAAAAATTGATGAGTTGTTTCCTAGTATTTTTGCTGACTTAGTTGCAATACCGACTATTCGCCCGCATTTATTAGGCTTATTACGTAAAGAAAATCGTAGCGAAACCCTCGCGCGTGCAATTGGAAGGTTATTCTCTTAAATGGCAAGTTTATGGACGTTCATACTTATTGGTAGTGTAATTTACTTATTTTGGCTTAACCGAAAGGTTGCTGAAGCGGCGAACGTTCATGCTAAACGTCAAAGTGAGCAATTGCAGGTGCAGTTGATGAGTGTTGCATGCACAAAACGCCGCTTTGGTTTTTTAAAGAGCGGCAAGCCAGGCATCAAAAGTGAATTTATATTTGAGTTTTCAAGCGATGGTGAAAATGCTTATCAAGGTGTGTTAATTATGGAAAATGAGTTTTTGAAAAGTGTGGTTGTTCCACCGCATAAAATATAAAACTTAATATACTTTAGGAGTATTTGTCTTAAATTAATAAATTTAATTCAACACAAAAAACTAAGGCGTAACTAAAGTTACGCCCCAATTGGACTGCATCCTGCTAGATATCCATTATCTTAAATCCGTATTATCATCCCCTGAACGAGTAAACAACCTTGTTTACCCTCACATTGCATCCTGCAATATCCATAGCCACCTTGGCAAACCCACGAAATCTATCGTTTGGCTACATACTGTAGCATCATCCCTGGTAATCCTTTTAAGTAGCTCCTGCCACTTTTTGTATCCTGCAATATCCATAGCCATCTTGGCAAACCCACGAAATCTATCGTTTAGCTACATCCCGTAGCATCATCCCTGGTAATCCTTTAAAGTAGCTCCTGCCACTTTTGCATCCTGCAATGTCCACTTGCCATCTTGGCCGTCCTGCGTAAACTAACGCTCCTGCTACTTCCTGTAGCGTCATCCGTGATTATCCTAAAGTAACTCCTAGCTACTAAGTGCTTCATGCACTTCCTTATTCTTCCTTGTATCCGTTTTAGCTCGTCCTTTATGCTTCCTGCTAGCGTCCGCTATGTTGCCTATTCCGTATCCTTGGCAGTAACTCAATCATTGAGCTATGTCGTCTTGACGAAGAGAAGTTTAAAGCAATCAGGGGGGAGAAATAGGACTTAACATTAAATAAATAAACGTCACAAAAATGAAAAATAAAAATAAACTTTAAATAACAATAGCTTGAATGGGAAAAGGCTACTTATTAATAGCCTTTAACTGACAATGCTCACGATAATGTGAGATATGTCTCACGGCCTTATGTCCGTTTGGGCGCATTGGCTTACATCATAATTTTAAATAGTTGGCTCAATTATTGATTTAAACAGTAACTCGCCCTCTACTTGGTTAAAAGTAAGGTGTTTAAATGCTTCAAACTTTTCGGTTTTAAAAAATTCAGTGTGCTCTTTACGCGTTACAAATACAGCCATCCCCGTTGACTCAGCGTTACATTTAACTAAATCATCAAGCCCTCGTAGTAAGTAACGACCAAACCCTTGCCCATGAAAATGTGGATCTACGGCAATAAAAGCTAAGAAGTAGTAATTGCCTTTCTCTTTAAGGGCATCTCTAATTGTTTGTTCTTTATCTATTAATTGATTTGTTTGTAAGTAGCCCGCACTCAGCATTAATTTTAAACGCCAGTGCCAATAACGCTGCGCTTGTAATTGGCTATTAGATTCAAATACACACGCTACTGCTTTTAATTTATCGTTGCGGTATAAACCAATTAATGGCTGCTTTTCTTGCCAAAAACTACTGAGCTCTTCGCGAATTAATGATCGTAATTTTTTTTCGTATACTGATTTATTTTCGTCATTGTAGCTAAGCATGTTTTGTAATACAGGATCGTCATGATAAGCCTGATAAATTAGGCTTGCTGCAGTGCTAATATCTTCTGCGGCTAAATACTGTACGCTGAACGTATCAGCTGGCGTGGTTACACTCATTGTATTTCCTTTATTATTTTAGCTGTAGACTGTTAAACTTTATACCTAACTATATACCTAAAATTATTAACCGTAAATTCAGCGAGAGTTTAACTAGCTAGGAGTAGAGTTAATCCTTAGAATAAGTTTTCATTCGTTTAAAGGAGCAATATCATGGATACGACTAAACACGACATCAATACACTATTTGCACAGCTTGGATTACCTAATTCTGATGAACAAATAGATGCATTTATTGCCTCACATGAATTAGAAGACACAACACTACTCCAAGAAGCTTCTTTTTGGGATGAGGCACAACAGCACTTTTTAGCTGAATCGCTTGCACAAGACGGTGATTGGAGTGAAGTAATTGACGAGTTAGATGTACGCATTCGTCAAAGTAAGTAATTTTATTTAATGTACCCTCCCTTATTTATTGCTAACATAGCATCTGCGCAGCATTTATATGCTGCGTATTTATTTTATTAAAGAGTTATATATCTAATGAATTCAGTTGTATTTGATGCAATTAAAGCCCTTCTTGATGAAGGCAAAACCCCTACTGTAGCACTAACTAAAAGCCGTTTGGCGCAACCGGTTCCTATGCCGATGATTATTGCAGCAGTAAGCCAATATAAAAACAATCCTGATTCAATTAATAACTTCATGAGAAACCCACAGCAGTCAGATAATACTGAGCTTAAAACAAGTCAATTAGATAGAATTGAGCAAAAACTCGATAAACTTCTTGCACTGCTAGAACAAAAATAATTTGAGACTATAAATGTTCGTTGTTGATTTAACTTTTGATTGCTACCAAGACACCACCTTAGAACAAGCCGAACAAGCAATAAATCGCTTAGTAAATGCACTGCGTTTTAATGGTCAAATAATGGGTGAAGAATTTCCAACCGTTTTAAAAGACGGCTTTTTTATTACCCGAGTGATGTGCCCTACTGAAGATGCAATGCACCCGCTAAATAACAGCCCGTTTGTTAAGCACAGTATCGAAAAGTTACATAGTGCAGGGCTACTTGCGCCAAAAGTAAAAGTGATTGGACAAGATATTCACTCCAACGGCGCTGATTGCTGCAAAGAACCATCAAGTTATATTTTATACACAACCTATGTGCATACGTGTAGCCCGCTCTATTGTGGTGATGACTTTTTGCCTGTGCCGCTATTTCGTATTCCGGCAATTGCTAATGGTGACTATAAAACACTTATAAAATGGCAAGAAGATTGGCAAGCCTGCGATCAAATTCAAATTAATGGCGCAACCCGTTGTGAGTTTCCGGCACTTGAAGAAATATCGAGTATCCAAAGCGACTTATACAGACGCGGAAAAGACATAACAAAGCGAATTAGTTTTTTAACTAAAAAGCCAACCTATTATTATTTATACCGTGTAGGCGGCGTAGATAAAGCGTCTGAACTTGAACGAAAATGCCCTAGCTGCAATGGCGATTGGAAATTACCTGAATCGTGGTTTGGGTTATTCGATTTTAGGTGTGAGCCGTGTGGCTTAGTGTCTAATATATCGTGGGATTTTCAGTAACCATTAGGGCGTGTTGACCTTTGTGGGTTGAAATTTGTTCAATCTAGGGACGATTTAATCGCGGCGCGAGGTTTGTAACCTAGTGGGCTAAGTAAAAACCGAGCAACAAAGAGTAAATCGTCCCTAGAAAGAACCCAAAGGGCAGCGCATGTTTGGCATTTATGCTTCGTTATCGCCTATTTATGGGGAGTAACCACACTACATAGGCTCTGCCTTGCCTAAAAACCAAACACACAGCTGCAAAATCAACCACGAAAGGTCAACACGCCCTAGTAATGGCTCTAAAAATCAGCTTAGTGATGACGCTAAGCTGATTTATTAAACACCTTTTAAACCTCTAATGCCTTTAAAAAAGCATTAATGTTAGGTACAAGTACATGGTGTGTTTTTTTGCCTACGTGCTCTAAACATACTTCACCAGTGTGCACCAAAACACTCACTAGTAAATCATCTTGATCTGTTAAACCAATAAATACCGTTTCTGGCTGCTTGAGCTTGCGTTTCATTAAAACGTGACCCGTTATATTTTGCTGTAACAAATTAAAATCTTCTTCGTTCCATGCTTGTAGTAATTCAACCTGATGCCCATCAATAACTGCTGAAATGCTTCCACCGTACATATGCCCATATAGCTCGCTAAGCTCTTTTGGGAAATCAAGCTCAAGTGCACTGGCTAAATCATTAAGCGAACCTGCAGGTTGCTGACGCGCGCCCTGCCATTGAATGTTTCCTTGCTCGTCAACCTCACCAACTTCACATGGGCTTGGCCATTGCTCGTCATGCGCAATAAGTGGGTACTTTGTAGTGTTTTTCAGGGTATTTTCGCTAAATGTTTGATGAAGTTGTTCTATAAGCAATGCAACAGACATACTGTGAAACTCATTTAAATTAGATATAATGTCCCTATTGTAACTATTTAAGAGCAAACATGACAGATTACAGCAATTCTCCAGACCTTAAAGGTAGCGTATTAGGCCAATCTACTGAGTATGTAGATGTGTACACGCCAAGCTTGCTTTTCCCTATTGCGCGCAAACTAAATCGTGATGCTTTAAATATTGACGAAGCAGAGCTTCCATTTAAAGGCCAAGACATTTGGACAGGTTACGAGCTTTCATGGCTAAACAATAAAGGTAAACCGCAAGTTGCCGTAGCCTTATTTACCTTTGAATGCCAAAGCAGCCATATTATTGAGTCAAAGTCGTTTAAACTTTATTTAAATAGCTTTAACCAAACCCGATTTGAAAGCATTGATGTAGTAAAACAGCACTTAATTGATGACTTATCAAACGCGGTTAACAGCCCTGTCAAAGTGACTTTATATAATCCTGATGATTACAATTGCTTACCGTGTACAGCGCTGCCAGGTGAATGTATTGATGACTTAGATATTGAGATTAATAATTACGATATTGATGCTAATTCACTTAAAGCAAAAAGTGATAACGTAGTAACAGAAACGCTCTATAGCCATTTACTTAAATCAAACTGTTTAATTACCTCCCAGCCTGACTGGGCAAGTGTGATCATACGATACACAGGCGAGCAAATATGTCGCGAATCGTTACTGCGTTATTTAATTTCGTTCAGAACGCATAACGAATTTCATGAGCAGTGTGTTGAGCGTATTTATAGCGATTTAACAACACAACTTAATATTAAAGAGTTAGAGGTTTACGCGCGTTATACTCGTCGCGGTGGGCTTGATATAAACCCGTATCGCTCTACGCATTATAACGACACGCCATTTGCAGTTAAAATTAATCGTCAATAGATTTTTTGCACTGGAATATAAATATTGAAAAAGTAGCCTAGGCTCCTTTTCTATTTGTATATTTAATTAATACCAATTCGCTTAATTAAGTGAGCTATTTTGAGGCTGGGAAAACGTGTTGATAGCTAGGCAAAAAATTCGCTATTTAGTTGTTCTAAATGAGAATCTTTTAACGCAGGTAGCGACACGTTTAGCCCCGCAAAATGATTAAGTATTATTGCGGATTGGTATAACTTCACGCTTAGTGGGTATAGGCATACCACACACATCAATGTAGCTATGTGCTTTAACAAACCATGGTTCAATACGGTTTTTACGAGCACTGATTAAGTTTTTAAACACAGATGAGTTTGTTTTCATCACTTTAAATATACTTTTATCGCTTTGTACATCGCCAAGTACTTGTATATTGGTAATTGGGTTAAATACTTTACCTTCAGTTGGTGTACGCGCTAAACGATTAAAATGCTCTATACCTTCGAGCACTCGACCAAACACCGTAATGTTTTTATCAAGGTAGCGCGGGCCTTGCCCTATCGTTACAAAAAACTCCGTACTCGCACTATTTATATCGTTATCGCGCGCCATTGCAAACACACCACTACAATGCACTTGCCATGTTTGCGTATGTGCTGAGTTTTGAGCTACTGCAAAGCCGTTTAAAAAGCCAGTAACTAGTGCATATCCGTCGCCATTTAGCTCAGTAATTAAAAGTGGTTTGTTTGTTGTTAAATAAAACTCAGCAGGGACTGTTTTATCTGCCGTTTTAATTAACTTTTTACCCGAGCTGTCCCCGCCCTGAGCAACAAAACCTTCAACAAACCGATAAACGCTAGTATTTTTATAAAACCCTTCTCGCGCTAACTTTTTAATGTTTTGAACGTGCTTTGGGGCAAGCCGTTCATTAAGCTCAACATACGCATCGCCCGTTGGCAGCGTTATCTTTAAAATATTTTGAGCGTTCACTACTCGCCAGTCATTATCTTTTGCACTAGCAATTACCTCACTCGCGCTCAATAAAGGTAGCTCTTGATTAGCAACACCATTACCTAGTTGTTGAGCACAACCGCTCAACAAAACACTAAGCAGAGCCGGCAATATAATTTTTTTCATCGCTTATATCCTTATAATTATTATAGTTTTGGTTATTCCCAATCAAACTTATATAGCACATCAACATTTTGGTATAGCCCGCTCGTTATTTCTATGTATAACTGTGAAAGTAACTGATAACGCACAGCCACTTCACTGAGCGAATCAAATACACCCACGCTATATTTAACTTGCAAACTGGGTGCTACGTAACCTGATATTTCTACTTTGGTGCTATCACCACTACCTGATGAGCTTAAACTTACATCTGACAGCCCAAAGGTTTCACCTACCTTAGAAACAACCCCTTCGCTGCGGCTAACCCCTTGAGAGAGTAATAACTGTGTGAGCATAGCATCGCTTGACGAACTTTCTCCATCGCCTAAAGGTTGACCATTAAGTAAATATGCGAGTGCTTGAGCTTGATCCATCGCAGGCTCAGAAAATATTTTAAGCGTTGGTTGTTCAACATTACCCGTGAGCGTAACCCCTGCAATGACACCATTTGCAGTCGTATCGGGGTTACGTATTGCTTTAATATTTAAAAATGGTTGTTCAATTGAACCGCTAAAACCTACTTGCCCGGTGCTGATTATTAAATCTTGCCCAAAGGCTAAGTAAGTACCTTCAATTAAGTTAAGCTCACCTGTGGCTATAATTGGCGCACCTTGACTCATTTTTATCGCTAAATCACCCGCAACTTTTGATTCCAAGCCAAACGATTCTACTTTTACATCGTTTTTAACAATCACTTTTAAATCTATGTCGTAATCAAACGGAACTGTTTCGGTGGCCTCGGTTTTTTGATCAACAATAATTTCATCATCGCTAACTTGCACTGCGCCCTCAGGAAGCTCTTCAATCATTATACGACCGTAAGGCACAACTACCTCACCAGCAAGCTTGAGTGCATTATTTGCCAAGCCTATTTTTAAATCCGGCGATACTTTAAAAGTAACCCCTTGCTGCGCACGTACATAAAACTGCTCGCCAACTACCGCCACATTTACAGCAGGTTGCGCACCTTGCCAATCAACGTCACCGGTGAGATTTATTTTACCGCCCTGGTTGTCGTTTAAGTTGCCTTTTATTGTGGCTGTTGTTTTATCAAACAATACGTTTATATTTGATTTTTGCAGCGCTATAGGCAATTGCTCGCCCTCTAAACTAATATCGCTCACATTAAGCTCGCCATTTAATAATGGATCTTTTAACGTACCTGCTAACGCGACTTTTCCGCTAATATCACCTTTTAACTGCTCGAGGGTTTCAAGAAAAGGTTGTAAGTCTGAAAGGAGTATTTTATCGATATTAATGGTGCCATTAAGCGCTTGCGAATTTTGTATATCGTCGATATTAATTTGTGTATTAATTTTGCCTAATACACTTGATTCTAGATTAGCTTCAAGCTTGCCAATTTGAGAGTCCGAAAACGCACTAATAGTTAAAGTTTCGATTGGTAATTTAAAACGATCTTCTTCCGAGGTAAGCACTGCTTCTAAGTCGCTAGAATCGATATTTGCGCGTAATGTTTTAAGCGCACCGCTTTGCCAATTAAGTGCTACATCGCCAGCTATATTACCGCGAGTACGAATGCTATTAGGTAAAAAGTGCTTAAGCTCCTCAAGTGCTAAGTTGCTTAGTTTAGCATTTAACTGACCGAGATTTTTTGACTGCGCTAAGGTGTCTATGCATAATTCACTTTGATCAGATGCCCAACAATGTGCACTTACATCAAAGTCGCCACTTTGCGTATTAACCATAATGGCAATATTTTTAGTATTACTAAAACTAAGCTTTTTATCGCTAAGCGTTACATTACTAAGCTCGCCATTCCAAGTGGTATTATTAATTTTGCCATTAACTTCAAGTTCTACACTGCCTTGCTCGGCATCTACAGATGCCGTAAGTTGGTGATCTGTTTTGTCGCCGCTAATATCAATTTTAACGCTATTAATTTGCTGTTCGGCCACAAGCGCCGAACCAACACTTACCGAAACATCAGTTTGCCAATCGGCTGCGGTATCTAACTGCCCTTTTACTGATAATTTGTTAATGTTTATTTCATCAAAAATAAAGCGATCTAGTATTAGTGCTAAATCAACAGAGGGCGTTAACCTTTCCCCTCTCACTTTTAAATTTGCGTTGCCGTCGGCAGTAAATGGAATATTAGCTTTTTCATCACTTTTTAGCGTTACTTTGCCATCAACCTGCCAAGTGTCATCAACTTGACCGCTTAGTGCTAATTTATTGGTGCCGCTACTTAAATAAAAGCTATCAATATTAGCTTTTAACGTGTTGTCGAGCTTAAAGTTTGAGGCAAATTCTAGTGGCACGTCGTTAAGTAATCCGCTTAACTTTGTATTATTCATTTGTAGCTGCCACTTATCGTCAGCTGCATTAAACGAGCCTTTAAACTGCCCTGAAATATCACTGGTAGCGGCATCAGTTAAGTACTGCGCTTTTAAGTTAGCAAGCGTGCCATTAAAGTTAGCCTGTATGCCTTTTTGCCAATCAACATTGGCTTCTATAGTTGCACTGCTTTCGTTCGCTTTAATGCTTAGCGCTTGTAAAGTTGCTTTGGTGAGACTGCCTTTTAATTGGGTATTTAAGTCAACAGCTGGGTACGCGCCTAGTTGACTATTCGCCTGTAGGCTAAGCTGATAGTCGTCAGCATTACCTTGTGCGTTAAGGCTAACATTTCGTACTTTAAGTTCATTACTTTGTGCATCAATAAGCCACTGCTTAATTTTTCCATTTAACTCAAATGGATAGTTTTTTTGCTTTAAATTTGCCGTTGCCGTTAAACTAAGCGGATATTGCCCCTGTGTTTCTAAATTTAAGTTTAGATTTGATAAGTCGCCATTCAACTGCAAATTGGCTTGGTGCTCGTCACTTTGTAAAACAACATCCCCTTTCACGGGCAAATTCCCTGCAAGCTCAGCGTTAAGATGCGTATTAAGCTGCCACTGTTCATACTTTGCTGAGAATGACTCTAAATTAATAACCGCATCTTCCACACTTAATTGCAGCGAGATGTTTTCAATAACATGTTGGGCTTCGTTTTGCTCAATCGTAATTTTAGCTATTTCAAAGTCTTCAACAACTAAATCAAGTGGTGAAGTAAATTCTATATTAGGTAATACGGGTAGGTGCGTTAAAGGCGCTTGAGTATTTTGCGCCGTTTGTGTTTTCGCATCTTGTTCTTGCTCTTTTAAAGCAACAAGTATGGTGGGAATATTCAGGCTTTTAACCGTCAGCTTTGAACCCTCTGCTTTTGCTGAGAGTTTAAAGTTATTAACGCTTACGTTTGCACTTGGATGCTCTAGAGTAAATTTATTGATCGCAATGTTTTTTACAGCAATATTAAAAGGTAAGCTGATTTTTTCAAGCGGCTCTGCCGCGGCTTCTTCTTGTGAATCTGCAGTTTTTGGTAATGTTAAATTTATAGATTTAGCACTTAAGTTATCTATACAAATTCCATCGCACTGCCACCAAAACAAATCAATTTTCAATTGTTGTGCATTAAAGTCCAATCCGTTGCTAGCAAAGCGTACATTAAAGGCATCATTATAAATAAAACGGCCATCTTTAATTTCAATATGCAGTCCATCTACCGCTTTATTTGCACTATAAGCAATAAATTGATTACCGGGTGCGGTAAATAACAAACAAAATAGTGCAACAACTAACGTGACAAAAATAGCACTTACGGCGGCTGTTATCTTTTTTAATACTGACATTAAATTTCTGGCCCTATGGTAATACTTAAACGTGTGCTTTTACTTTCTTTTGTTAATCCCCAAGCGTGGTCTATACGCACGGGGCCAACGGGTGTTAAATAGCGAAAACCAAAACCAGCACCTACTTCAAAATCATCAGAAAAATCATTAGTCGCAGTACCACCATCAACAAATAAAGCTGCTCGCCAATTTTTAGCAAACTGGTAGTTATATTCCATCGTGCCCGATAGTAAATACTTACCACCTATTAGCTCGCCATCATCGTTCTCGGGCGAAATTGATTGGTACGCAAAACCACGAACGCTTTGATCGCCACCTGCGTAAAACCGAAGTGAAAATGGCACGTTGTTAATATCATCAACAAGCATTGCTCCCACATTCGCTTTTAAAAACACCAAGTGGCGGTCAAAATAAGTGCGTAGCCAAGCATGTTGCATTTGCACCCTAATCAGATTAGTACTTGAAAGCACATCATCTAAGCCAAACTCAGCAGATATAAGCCACTGCTCTCCCCAATAGGGAGTCGTGCCGCCTTTTGATTTTTTGCGCGCGTAGCTAATGCCAGGCATTAACATTTCGGTACTTTCTTCGTCTTCATCACCAATACGGTAGGTTTCTTGGTCGCGGCGTAAAAATGCAGTACGCACCCACTTATTTTCAGTCAACCATTGGCGCTGAACCTGCCCTGTTAATATTTCACTGTAAGTGTCGTTTGTGAGCTCATCTTCTAATTTATAACCGACAGAGAATCGCCATAAATCATCATTAGGATCATCAACCGGAATTGTATAAGCCATGGAAATATCTTGCTGCTTTTGCGCCACATTTAAATTAGTTTCGAGGTAGTGGCCGTCTTCTGTGATCCACGGTTTACTCCATTTAAAACGCACCTTGGGTCCTAAGTCAGTACTAAAACCACCGCCAATTTCATAGCTGTTAGCTGGCTTGGGTAATACTTCAACTTTAATCGGTACTTGGCTATTTTTGCGCGCTGCTATGTCAGCATAAACACGCACACTGGCAAAATAAGGGGTACTTGATAAATCCAAGTTATAGTCAGCAATATGTGTTGATTTATAAGGTTGGCCCTGAGAGAAAGGCGCTATAGAGCGTATGTATTTTTCAGCGGGTGTACTACTGGCAATTTGTATATCGCCAAACTGATACCTGACTCCGGTATCAATTATAAAAGTAATAACAGCACTATTTTTTTTAAGCGACACTTCTAATTTGCGCGCTGGCCACTTAGCATCAAAATAACCAAGCTCTAGCAACATAGATTCTATTTTTTTATGAGCAGAGTCATATTTACCATGATTTAAAACATCACCTTGTTTTAAGTTGGTGCTTTTAATCAATGCCTGTAATTGGGTATCGCTTTGACCATCACCGTTTAGCGTAATATTAATTGCTTCTATGCGAGTTGCAGGACCCCGTTCAACTTTAACTATTAGCTCGCTGTCGTTTTTATCATAAATAACCTCGACGGTCGGGCTATAATAGCCAAGTGCTTTGATGCTATTTTGTACTTGTTTTTGAGCATAACGACGAAGTGTACGGGTTGGCTTTTCACCAATTAATTGCTTGAGATAAAGGGCTACGTTATTTTCTAAATCGCCACTTAACCCTTCAATTTCGTAATCTTCTATGACTTTTTCTGCCGCATAGCTATTTGTCGCAATTAAAGCGCTCACAACACACATGCAACGTAAAAACTTAATAAACAAGTAAATATCCTTACTTTTAATATCTTACAAAAAACTGGTTAATTACCCGCATATTAGCATAGCCATAATGAGCAACACATTAACTTAATAACAATCTAACGCGTAAATTTAACTTTGAATAAATATCAGCATAATTAAAATTAGTACGCGTTAAGACAATATTTTAGTTACAATAGTGCCTACGAATAAAAAATTAATTTTAAATGAGTTTTTAATGCAATTCCCTGATGATGATAACGGCCAACTTTTAGCCGAAATAGCCGCTGCTGGCATTGATTTAAATAAAATGCACCAAGTCGATTTTTTTATTTTATTTGAACAAGAAGCCGATGCTGAAAAATTTGCTAAAGAAATAGTTTCTGATGCATTAGTTCAAAATGCTGAGCTTGAAAAATGTAAAGACACTGGCGTTTGGGAAGTAATCACTCAAGTACAAATGGTGCCAGAGCACACCCTTCTAGGACAAGCAGAGCAATACATTGAAAGTATTGCTAATAGCTTTAATGGATACGGTGATGGCTGGGGATTAATGGACGGTGACGAGGCTTAATCGCCTTTTAGTTCAATGTACTCTATCAGTTAAGCTTAGCGGCTTAACTGATTTGCCTTTCTAAAACCCCCTTTATAGTCAAATAGTTTATCAGCCACTTTCCAACCATACTTTTTGCTTTTTCGTGCAATAACAAAATCCGGTGGTACTAATTCAAATTGTGCTTTTACTACTTGCTCTGCAGTTTTAAAATTAATAGGTGTTTGTCCAAGTCCTACTCGTAGACCAAATTGCTTATTAAATATAAATTGCCCGCCTTTATTTGCGAGGTTATATACTTCATCGCAACTTGCACCATCTTCATCAAAATACGTTATTTTAATAAGTTCATCTTTAATTTGAGTTACCGACAACCCACTACATCGAAGCACAAGTGCGTCTTTTAAGTTTAATGCATTACGTAACTTATCATCAGGGTCGGCCATTACCGCGCCGCAATCATGGCATTTACGTGCAGCAATATCATTTTGGGCACCGCACTGCTCACACTCTTTAAACCTAAAACGATAATCGCACTGCTCTTTATGCCCATCATCATCTTCTAACAGCCCTTTACAGCGCCTGCCAAAGTGCTCTATTACTTTTCCTGCGGAATCAGTTTTACCCCAAAATATATTCGCAAAACCACAGCCAGGACAAAGTATCTGCACAGGTTCATTATCACTATCGCCTTTTTTATCGCCTACTTCTGGGTGAAATAAATTAAAACCATTGCCGGCATAATCTATTACTAAGCAATCCGTTTTTGATTCAGATAGCCTCAAGCCTCGCCCCACAATTTGTTGATATAAACTAACTGATTCTGTAGGTCTTAAAATAGCTATAAAGTCGACATGTGGCGCATCAAAGCCGGTTGTTAGTACCGATATATTAACTAGATACTTTAATTGCTTAGCTTTAAATTGCTTAATAATTTTATCGCGCTCAGTGTTTGGCGTATCACCTGTTATAAGTGCACTTTGATGAGCTGGTAGGTAGCTTAATATTTCCTGAGCATGCATTACCGTGGCGGCAAAAACCATAACACCTTCACGCTCTTCACTGTATTGAATTACTTGCTGTAATATAGCTTTCGTTGCGCGCTCACTGTTTTTTAAAAGCGCATTCATATCATCAGTCGTATATTGCCCAAATGCATTACTATCTAGAGACGAAAAATCATAATGGCTAATCGCTGCATCAACTTCGTTTGGCGGCGTTAAATAATTATGTTTGATCATATACCTGAGCGGCAATTCAAAAATACAACTTTTAAACGGGCTTTCATTAGTCCCTTTAACAAAGCCATGATAATGATGATGGTATATCCACCCCGTTCCTAGCCGATAAGGTGTTGCTGTTAAACCCAATACTTTTAACTGAGGGTTATATTCTTTTAAACTACTTATTACTTTTCCGTACTGGCTTTTTTTATCCCCATTTACCCTGTGGCATTCATCAATAATAAGTAACGAATAATGCTCATTTAATTTATTTAAATTACGAGAAAGTGATTGCACACTGGCAAAGGTTACTTGATGGTTTAATGACTTTTCTTTTAAACCTGCTGAAAATATACTCGCCTCTAAACCAAAACTTTTATATTTTTGCGAATTTTGCTCTACCAGCTCTTTTACATGAGCAAGCACTAATATTTTTTGCTTAGCTATACGCGCAAGTTCAGCAATAACAAGGCTTTTACCTGCGCCGGTTGGTAGTACAATAACGGCAGGATCATTACTCTTTCTAAAGTGTAAAACGGTTCGTTCTACGGCTTCTTGCTGGTAAGGTCTTAGTTTATAGCTCATGGGAAAACAAATAGGTTTGAGTGAAGAGATTTTAGCAAATAATAGCTGGGAGTTTTAAACTTTAATTATATTTTATTGAGGGGGAAACAAAAAAGAGAAGCCGAAGCTTCTCTTATATTTAGCTTTAGGCTAAAAATTTCTCAAGCTCAACACCTTCAAACGCTTTAGGACGACGGCCACGGCCTGTCCATTCAATAGTCTCACCATTAAGTTCCATGCGGTACTTAGGCTTAACTTTAGTACGTTTGTCTGATGCTCCATCTTGTAAATCTTCTAGCGTAAGTCCTTTTTCTTTTAAAAGATCCAAAACTTCCTGTTTCGCTTTTTGCTGCTGGGTATATTTTGAAATTGCATCATTGATAAGCTGTTGGGCTTTTTCAAGATCCGTTAATGATGCTGTTTTAATAAAAGATCGGACTTCTTTCATTTATATCTCGCTAAATTGTGTGATTGGATTTATTTAATTATTCTTTTTTAGTATAAGGGTATTTTTCAGGAATGACTATTACAAGATATAAACTAAATAATCCCTCTGTTAAATATACGCTATTAGTCCTACCTTATTAAATTAGGAGTAATTTAATATAAATTGTCGATGTATAAGGGAACTTCATTTTATAAAATATATAGTCGATAAAAAACACTACTAATCCGTTGAATAATAAATGCCAGCTTTCAGTACAATAAAGCAGCTAAAAACTTATATGTAATTTGCAAATATCATTACTTCGACTCAATTAAAAACCACATTATCTATTTTTCGTGTCAGGTGAATATAATCGGAAAATCACAAGGTAACAAACTTAAAAATAAAGTGGGCCAGTAAGTACATACAAACCATAATTAAAATTTTAAAGATAAAATTGCAAACCAAATGTAAAAAGGTCAGAAGCATAAGCAACTGACCTTTTTTTATAATCGTCAACGTATTGAAGACGAAACATAATCTATAAACGATTTTTAGAAGTTTTGTTCAACTTTTAAAAATACAGCTCGGCCTAAAACATCATATAATGATGTTGAAGCATCGCGATAACCTCTAGTGCCATCGTTTAGCTGTGGTGCTTCTTTATCAAACACATTGTTCACACCTAGTACAAACTTACCATTCCACTCATGGTTATATGATACTTGGATATTGTGTTTAATATAGCTTGGAATATCAGCTAAATATGTTACACCATACTCTTCATTACCTGAGTCTTGGTCGCCTATGTAGTATGTAGTCCATGCTGCACCAAATGCATCATTAGTCCAATCAAAAGTAACATTACCACGAAGCTCTGGGTACTCTTGTAAACCAGCGTAATCGAATGCGTCAGCACCCTCTTCTGTTACTTCTTCAAAGTCACTTACATAACTTAACTCACCTTTAAGAGCGAAGTTACCAATGCTAGATTCAAACATGTAAGCTGTTTTAAAATCAAAACCTGATGTTTCTAAACTCGCCATATTTTGGTCAAAGCTGTACATTACATCAATACGACCTGTATTTGGATCGCGAACTACTGCAGGGTTAGAACCATTGTCTTGCTCGTCTTTTAATAGACGTTCAACACTTACTGCTGCAATTCTGTTTTCTAACTTAATATTATAGTAAGAAAGCTCTACAGATAAGTCATCTGTTACATTCCAAACAAAACCTGTTGTAAATGATTCACCTTCTTCTGGCTCAAGATCTGGATTGCCACCAAACCAAGTTTTATGTTGCTGTGAAGCATTTGGGTTACAGTAAATAGCATCAGAACCTGCATTGCCTTGCGTATCACACCAAATTGTATCGTAAGCTTTTTCGAAGCTTAGTGCCTGACTAGAGAACATTTCGCCCATGTTAGGTGCACGGAACGATTCACCCCAGCTAGCTCGCACTAATAGCGCATCAGAAGGACGCCATGCAACACCAATTTGAGGGGCAACATTATCGAATGTTCCTGATACAAATTGTGAACCAACGTCACCTTCTTGCTCGTACTTGTCGTATCGAACAGCTGCTTTAATATCAACATTGTATGGTAGGTTTACTTGAAGCTCTGAATATACAGATGTTCTATCACGTTCTGCATTAACATCGTCACCACCTGAGCCACCTGACACACGACCTGAAGCCGATTGAGGGTCACTCATTTGTTCAAATTCTACTTGCTCAAATTCAGCACCAACTACGCCAGCAATCGAAACATCACCATTATCAAACAATAATGTAGATGCTACCGTATCAAATTGAGTACTTGTAAAACGAGCTTGATACACACCTGTGTGAGCAGCTTGCCCATACAAGTCTTTCATGCTGCTATCCCAGTTAGCAAAGCTCATTCCTGATGTATTAAAGATATCATATTCGCCGCTATCAATTAATTTCTGAACAACATCATCATTTATCAGGTTTGTATTGAATGAGTTAGTTGTAGAACGGCTGTGTTGTACATTAAATTCCCAGTCAATACCATTTGCAACATCTACAAAGCCGACTAAACCACCTAAGAAATCAATACTATTAATTTCAGTACGAGTATCTCGCTCACCAATGTTAGCTGAGCGCATGTATAGAGTTAAATCTTCGCCTACAGGGTTTAAAGGATTATCAGCCAACATAGTTGGTTGGTTTGTAGATACAGGTGTACCTGCATAGCGAGAATCAGTTTCAGAAAGTGATGCACTTGCGCGGCCACGGAACTTTAAGTTATCAGTGAATTCATAATTGAAATTTGAAAGCATTGAGTTCTGAGTAGTATCACCAAATAACTTAGTTACTGCACCATAGTTATATAAACAGCGAGTGCCACCATCAACCGTGTTATTTGATTCTGCACACATAGTAGGGCTTGTAACCCAACCACTAGCACCATTACCATTTGGAACTGAGCTAAATGACGAATAATCAGCATAAGTCTCATCATTTAATTTCCAAATATCTCTATCGTATACTGATTCAGCATCATAATATTCATAAGTTAATGTAATATTACCTTTCTCACCAGAGTAACCTGTACTTACGTTAAAACGATTTGTATCACCACCTTCGGCACTAGGTAGCTCAGTATCATATGAAAAACTTAAACCGTTAAAGTCTTTTTTTGTAATAATGTTAATAACACCTGCAACAGCATCTGAGCCATATACAGCAGAAGCACCTTCACGAAGAATCTCAATTCTTTCTACTATTGCCATTGGAATACGAGAAGTATCTGCGGCAGCGCCTGAAGACGAACTTGTACCAGGCATACGGCGACCGTCAAGTAGCACTAATGTGTACTCAGCCCCAAGGCCACGCATGTTAATATTACTTGTTGCTGCTGCGCCGTTACCGTAGCCAGACATACCACGCCATGAACCAAAGCTATTTACAGAAGTATTATTTAAAACATCAGCAACTGATGCTTCACCTGATAATTGTAGATCTGCAGCGGTAATAACAGTTACTGGTGATGATGTTTCCATATCAACTTGCTTAATGCGAGACCCAGTTACTTCTATACGCTCAACTTTTTCTTTTTCTGCTGCCATAGAGCTTGCAGAAAAAGCAGCGGTGGATACCGCACTAAAAGCAATCGCTAAGCGAACTGCCTTTGAAACTTTATTATTTAACATTTGATTCTCCCTAGAATACTATTTTAATTATTTTGTTTTCAAAACGGTCTGTAATTAATCACAGTACCTGTTTCGATTTGAATAGTAGTCCCAAGTTATGCAAAAGGTCAACACTTGGCTAACCAAATAAAACCCTTTATTTACAAAACCTTAAAGTAACAAAAAACAAACACAATGCTCTTTTTGCATTATTGCATTATTGCATTATTGCAAAAACTTGATTTAGAATAAGTGCTATTTACTGAAGAAATCATATCTAAGTCTCGCCTCAAACAAGTTACTTACTTCCTTATTGTGGCGAATTATGTAGGTGTAAAAGCATGCAAAAAATAAATTACCTACATAAAATTAACAAAAATGATTGAGACAACTATAGCTATTCAACTATCTGAAAAAGTACTACTTGGCCTTTCTAAAAAAGAAAAAATCCATAAAGCTATATTTTCATTGATTTCCAAAATCGTGCACAGAAAGCAGGCTAACTAAGATATCTGAGTCACTTTTTGTAGTAATTACTATTAAATATGTATAAATGCTTAGTCTATATCAGTAAGTCAGCGAGCTAGGAGTGCTAATAACTCCTTGTATAGATAAAGACGCTAGGCAAGTGACGCAAGCTTAATACTTAAACGAAGAAATGAAAGAGTTGCAGCTGTTATGCGTAATGTAATGTGATGCTGCTGATAGCTTTAATACTCAAAGATATTAAAGCACCACCCTATTCATTAGATTAGAATATAATAAATTTAGAATAGGCTTTTAAAGGATACGAAGACGTTGTTAACGTAGCTTTGAAGCACGTAATCACTCTATCAATACAGTAATTGGCATATCAGATATGATCAAGGTTGAGGGCTGTACTACCAAATAATATATCCAACCACCACATTTTCAGCTTAAGTAATGAAAGATAATCTTTTGTTGATATCCATTATGTTTTTAAACTTCTGAAGAACCGCTAAGTAAATCCAACAATTTCCAGTCTAAAGAAACGTAATATCAACTAGATATAAAAAATTTTTGCCTAGTTATAGCGAAATTTACTTATCGTTAAATAAACCCCATATATAAGCCGGTTGGTATAAACACATATTAGGGCAAGTAAAATATAAAAAAAGCCTACTGAAATTTCAGTAGGCTTTAATATTAAACACTTTCGTTTATAAACTTATTTACTAAAGATATTAGAAACGTAAGTTTAGTCCTAAGTTGAAACGTCTGCCGTATACGTCGTAATACTCACCTTCATCGTATGTGCCAGGATTTCTAGGAGGTGTAATATCAAATAAGTTTGAAACACCTAATCTTACTTCAAGCATTTCGCTAACAGTATAACGACCATTTATTGACCATTCTGTATAAGAAGGAACATCATTATAGTTGTTATTTTCAGCAGTCCACTCTCTGTCTAATACTGTTGAATGACGGTATTTACCAATCATACCTACGTATAAATCATCGTAAGTATAGCCTACCGTTAGGTTACCCTGCCAACGAGGGTATCTTACTTCACCAACTGTAGGTGTTGGTTCATAGCCTTCGCTAGAAACATCTGTATTAAACTCTCTATGCTCAAGGTAACTTGCTAGTAAACGGAAGTTAAATGAACCGTAGCTCGTTTCATACTTGTATGTACCTTCTAAATCAACACCTTTAAGAGAGTAAGATGCTAAGTTATATGGTCCATTACGAACCTCAGAAATATCAAGAGTCGTAGGATCACGGTCAACTAAGTCACAAGCACTATTATCTAAACTAGACGCTTCGTAACAATCATCAATAACACGCTGTGCACCTAAAGAGTTAATTGCATCTTCAACGTCAAAACTCCAATAATCTGCAATTAACGTGATATTTTCAGTTGGGGTATAAATTACACCAAATAATGTATCGTCAGACGTTTCTTCTTGAAGGTTTGCATTACCTGAATTCACACTTGGTGGAGTAACACTACGCCAATCATCAGATGGTCTCCAATCTCCAACTGTAGTACCTGGGTTTGGAATACCTGCAGCTTGACAGTTAGCAATTAAGTTTGCTTTTTTGCTATCACTCGCTGTAGATATATTAGTTTGGTCACATGGATCGCCATAAGACGCGAATGACTGAGTACCAGCAGAATAAAGTTGAGATAATGATGGAGCACGAACCGACTTAGACTTTGTACCACGGAAACGAAGTTCATCGTTCATTGCATAGTTAAAGCCTACCTTCCAAGCTACATTATCGCCCACTGAAGAGTAATCCATGTAACGAGCGGCTAACTCAAGGCTTAATGAATCAACAAATGGTGCATCCACTAATAATGGAACTGACATTTCAACACCAATTTCATCAACTGTAAATTCACCATCCCATGCTTTTACAAAGTTACCAAACACTAGATTATTCTGCATTGCTGCACCAGGTTCATTAGAACCAGTTTCTTTACGATGCTCAGCACTTAAAGCAAAAGAAACACCACCGGCAGGCATATCAAAAGCATAACCTGAAATAACACCACCAATAACTTGCTGCTGTTTAACTTTAGAAATTGATGCTGAGGTAGTAACGTAATCTAAAGCTTCTTGAGATGCACCATTAAGACCGAACAGGCTTAATGCCTGACAACCATCTAACGCACCAACTAAAGAACCATCTGAATCACGGTCAGCACAACGAATTGCTCCGTCAATTTCTACCGCGTCAATAGCCTTGTTAAAGTTCTCAGTAAGGAATTCACCGTTCCATGTAGTGTCGTTTTTATTACGACCGTAACTAAAATATACTTCGTAATCGAACTCTTCTAGTAGTAACCCTTGGAAAGAAAGAGTTGTATTAAGTGTTGTACGATCATCTTCATAGGTACGATTACCAAAACCCGAAGCAAGCTTATAAATTGTAACTGAATCTCTACCAGCTTCATCTAATTGTGCTTTAGCAGCTGGGTCTAAAAATGCATTATCTGAACGAATCGATTCAGCAAGGAAAATTGGGCTACTTTCTGCATAAGCACTAGCTTTTGAGAAAGAAACTTCAAAATTCATTGAATGATCATCAGCATAATTATTTACTATGTTTGTAAAAACATTGAAACGATTAAGTGGTGTTGCAAGATCTTGATGTTCAATAAATTTGTAACCATTAGAGAAGCCGTCACCAAAATATCTAAGTTGATTATTCGGCGCAGGTCTTGTTACACCACCAACTATAACGGGACTAAACTCACCATTATCACCAAATACAACATGGCCATCAGGTAAGAAAGCATCACCTGCGCGATCGTAATAGCCTAGTGTTTGCAAACCGGCAAACTCACCTGTAGCTAAAATATTCTGTGGAATTCCATCCGTGTCAGAAACGTTATCAGGGTTTAACATCCCAGAAACTGGGTTACGAAGAAAGTCACGGTCTTGAGCTTCAAGCTGTTCTGTTTCTGAGTAAGATAAGCTCGTAATAAAACTTATTTTATCGCTTTCACCACCAAACGTGAATGAAAAAGACTCTTCTTCACCACCACTTTGTTCTGTAATAGATTTTTTGTAGTTGAAGTCCATAGTATCTTGAGACTTTTTCAAAATAATATTAACTACACCCGCAATTGCATCTGAACCGTAAACTGCTGACGCGCCGCCATGAACAATATCCATACGTTCAATCATTTCAGTCGGAATGCCGTTTAAATCTACCGCAGGATTATCTACAGAAGCACCTACGTATCGACGACCGTTTACAAGTACTAAAGTACGACCTTCTCCAAGCTGACGAAGATCTGTAGTATTTATACCCGCACCAAAAATAGTGTTAGTAGTTGTTGTAGGTGCAGAGCCTACGCCAGATGAAGGCAGCTTTTGTAACAAGTCTGAGATGTTTGTGATGCCGGCATTAGATAGCTCTTCGCCAGTAATTGTAGTTACAGGAGTAGGTGAAACCTCTGAAAAACGCTTAATACGCGAGCCTGTAACCTCTATACGTTCTACTTTTTCAACGCCTTCTTCTGCCGCAATTGAATTTGCAGCGAAAACAGCCGTTGATGCTGTACCAAAAGCAATCGCTAAGCGAACTGCCTTTGAAATTTTATTGTTTAACATTTGATTCTCCCTAGAATACTATTTTATTATTTATGCTTAATTTTTAAAATTAATGCGCAATAAAGCCACTTAATAAGACTAAAAATGCCTATATGAAGGTACAGTAGGACTTTATTGTGTGACGGATGATAGTACTAGAGAAACAAAGAGGTCAACACATTATTAACTTTAAACCAGCAAAAATAACAAATGTATCTTTCACCATTACATTAAAATCAACAGTAAGCAGCTGATTTTATTGAAAAAGTAATATGTGTATATTTAAAGCTTATATCACCTTAAAATAAAATACTTTAATAACAATAACTTGAATGTTTGTAAAGATTTGTAACAAAGCATCGCTAAAATATATAAAAACATTCATATTTAGTAGACTTATCTAAAGCTGCAGGTTTAAAAAAGTGTCTCTTTTATTTAAGGTTGAATAAAAATAACTTTACTATCAACTAGATAGCCTCACTTCTATACCTTAACAATAAGATGTATATGCGATTACTTTAGTCTTTTCGAGTATATGACTTATAGTATGCTTGTAAAATTTATTATAGGAATTGACCCAATTAATGTATAAACATACATAATTACTTACTCCTTCCTTATTTTGCAATCTGAGTTGTTAATTTTATGCTTAGATATGTGAAAAAACCTTTTGAAGTAGTCACTTAAATTTTATCCTGATCTTTTCAGGGTAGGTAGATTATAACCAAGCTTCCTGTGTGGATTTTATGTAAATACCTACTACTGCCCGCATTTAATTTGTTTGAAAATTCAATTTAGAACTATTAGGTACACTTGTCAGATTACAAGTTTGGTTATATTATTTTGTAATTTCGCCTACATCGCGTTTAACCTGATTTATTGATCTAGCCAGCTGCAAATCATAAATAAACTTTCTTTGATATGTCGTAAAAATGTTCATTATCATTTTTATACTCGAAAAGAGCATCGACTGATGAGTGTTTGTTTAATGACAGGAAATTATCAACTCAATTGTGAAGGTAGTGCTTGAACATTTGGTTATTAACTGGCCAATATTATTCCTTAATACTTGTTCTAATAATATTGAAACCATCTCTTTATTTACTAATTTGATAATATTCACTTGAGTATCACATCGACCGTAAAATCAAAGTTAAAATATGCAAAATTATCAGATAAGCTGCATGTATTTGATACGGCCTTAACTGGTAATATTTAATGTACTTAAGAAGAGTTGCCCCCTCTTAAGTGTAATGCGGGATATCCTCTATATTCATATTTACAGATACTTTTGGCGGGAGCCTCTAAAATAATTATCGCTATAAATAGAACAACTAAAATTTATAATTACTCAGAATAAATAAGCTATAAATTACAAATCACTTAAAAAACTTATTACCATCAAAATCAACCACTTAATCGAGCAAATAGAAAAATAATATATAATAATTTTGTAAAACATACGTTATTGAAATACGAGAAAGCACCAACTAAATACAAAGTTACCACGTTAACAAGGTTTGGCAGATAGTCGAAAATCAATGAAATAGTGTAGCTTGGAGGAGGGGTAAGTTTAATAGCAAATAGTTTACTTAACATAGATAACCTATCTGTATTATTATTAGTACAAACACATTAAGATTTCAAACATAAGTTAAAGTATTGCAATTAAACTTAGTAGTAAAATTAGTTCCTATCTTGGTAAATATTCCCTCTTTTGTTAATTTCTCTCATTGCCTCTTGGTTTTTTTTGCGTCTTTCTTCTGCCAACTCTTTTGACATGCATGTACGCTTTTTAATATTACTACCTGTCACCGCTATTTTTTCGCATGCCATATTTTCATTACTGCTTAGAGAGTCTTCACTCAGTGAACTACAACCAGATAGAAATAGTAAATTTAAAATGATTATCAGCTCTATTTAGCTATCAACGATATCGACCATACGAAAACTAAAGCCATATCACCGCAGACGAACGGTATCTGCGAACGCTTCCATAAAACGATATTGCAAGAGTTTTATCAGGTGACATTCCGTAAAAAACTATATAGTTCACTGGATGAATTACAGAAGGATCTAGACGAATGGATGGTTTACTAAAATAATGACTGAACTCATCAGGGGAAAATGTGCTGTGTAGAACAACATTAGAAAAATTATTAGACGGAAAATCGATTTAGGCTGAGAAAAGTTTAGCTCAAATCTAAACTGACAGTCACCGATTAATAAACGGGTAACTGTCAGATCGAGTCTGATCTAGTACATTTAATAACTGGCGAGTATCTCATTTAGAGCAAATTCGATGGGTGATTGATTTCTTATTAATCACACTAATACAGTTAATAGCTTTAAATTAAAAAACCCATAGTGAAATTCACTATGGGTTTTATTTAGCTGTAACTTAAAGTTAGAACTTCAGATTAAAGCTTACATGAACAAAGCGACCTAGCGTGTCATAAAAACCTGCAACTGTGTTTGCATTAGAAGCTACAGTATTACCAACTAACGGTGGCTCTTTATCGAAGATATTATTCATACCGCCAGTAAAGGTTAAATGCTCGTTATATGAGTAGCTACCTGAAACATCAATAAAGTTATATGCTTCAATACCGCCATCATCAATTAATAACGTATCTGCAGTTCCTTCATAATCTACAGATCCGTAATAACGCCATTTAACACCAACACGCCAATCATCGCGTAGGTAATTTACATTAGCCGTGTGACGCCATTTTGGAGATGCAAAACAGTCTGTACTAATAGTGCCTGAACAATCGTAAGCTAATTCCGCATCACCTAAAATAGGTTCAACTTCTTTTTGAATGCTGTAGTAACCATTAATATCAAAGTTTAACGCACCTTCTTCTAGGTCCATTTTGTAAGCTGCTGTAAAGTCAACACCTTCCCATGTTTGACCACCAATGTTATCGCTCAAGTTTGTAACGAAACCAGCTTGGCCTAACCATAAGCTGCCAGATGGGCTACGAGTAACATTGTCACAGAAGAATGCATCGCCTGTTTCAGCACAGTTGTTAATAATTCTTTCTGCACCTACAACACCAATTACTTTTTCAATTTCAATTTTGAAATAATCAATTGAGAAGTTAAATCCATCTAATGGATTTGCAACTAAACCGATTGTGATTGTATCGCCTTCTTCTGGCTCAAGTAACTGATTACCACCAGCGAACTGATTATATTGACCAGCTGGAGACTCACCAATACCGCCGTACTGTGAAGCACTTACACCTGTATTAGCACATTGGCTAGCAGAATAAGTTGGACGGTCACCTACAGCAGCAGCATTTGGATCACCAGCACAAGGGTCATCACCACTCCACAAGCTAATGCTTTGTGCAGAAAATAACTCACCAACATTTGGTGCACGCACAACTTTTGCATAACTTGCTCTTAATTTGTATGCATCTGCAATCGTGTAATCTGTACCAATTGAGTATGTAGTATCTGAACCTGTTGTTGAATAATCAGACCAGCGAGCAGCAGCAGATACATTTAATTCATCAAGTACAGGAATTTGTAATTCACCATAAACTTCATTTACATCAATAGCACCATACAAGCTCGGAGAAGGACCACCTTGACCTAGCAGTTGACCTTCTTCATAAACAGTATCTGAAACACGTTCGTAATCTTGCTCACGACGCTCAAAACCGAACACTGCAGCGATAGGAGTTGATGCTGTTGGTAATGTCCAATCAAATTCACCAGTAACATAACCGCTATAAATAATTTGCGTTACTAAGCCTGTTTGTGTTCCAACACCAGCTAATTGTGCTGCCTGCTCTGCGGTAACACCATCTAGTTCAAATACGTTGTATAATAAACAACCATCTGCAGTATCACACTCTGTACCTACAGCACCAACGCGTGGAGCAATTTTCGGCGAAAGTAAATCATTTTTATAAACTGAGCTTGATGTTGTTGCAGAGTAGTTATAGCTAATATCGTAAGACCAGCTATCGTTAATCTCACCTTCCATACCGGTTAAGATTCTGTATGACGTATGCTCAAGGTTATCTTCTCGTGGACCACCTTCAACGTTACGCTTACCAATATAAGCAACAAATTGATCATCGCCGTCTTGGCTAAATAAAGTTTGTAGCTGTTCTTTTTGAAGATCAGATAACAATGGGTTGTTATAATCGAATAAGATTTCTTCGTTATAAAAAGTACCAGATTCAGCAATTTGGCCAGCTGTTCTGTTGTGCATAAATGAGAATTCTAAATACGGTCTAAAGTGCTCATTTATTTCGTAATCAATAAATGTACCAAACGTAAAGCGCTCATTTGGACGTAAGAAGTGGTTTACCGGTGCAAAGTTATAACGGTAGCCATCATCTTCCATAAAACCTTGGCCATTTGGATTCAAATAACCAAAAAGATTCTGATCGTAATCAACTTCACCATCTACAACCGGATAAATATCAAAATGAGGATTTGGTGTTGTAGCAGAACCACTACATGATTGACCATTACCACCCAAAGCACACGATGAGTAGTCGCGAGTACCTTGTACTAATTCGTTCTGACGGTTATAAGTAACATAACCTACGGCATGACCTTTTCCGCCATCAAATCCACCACCAACAGTAAAGTCGATGCTGTAAGCTTTACCATCGATTCCAGTATTACCTGTATCGTAGTCATAGCCTTTATCATCCATCAAGCCTTGCATGTATTTATTATCATTGTTGTGCTGGAAGCCAGATGTACCCACATTTAGTGAAATACCATCAAACTCATCATCCATAACAAAGTTAACAACACCAGCTACGGCATCTGCACCGTATACTGCAGCTGCGCCACCTGTTAGCACATCAACGCGTTTAATTAAAGAGGCTGGGATTTGGTTAATATCAGCAACTTGAGACGTTATGCTACCGGCCTGCATTCTACGACCATTAATTAACACTAGGGTTCTGTTTGAGCCTAAGCCACGTAAATCAACAGTTGCAGTACCTGTTGCGCCATTAGCTAAAAATGAACTTTGAGCAGCTTCTATTTGTGGAAGTTGATTTAAAACATCTTCAACACGAGTAAAACCACTTAACTTAATTTCTTCAGCAGTCATTACTGTTACAGGGCTAGATGTTTCTAAGTCAGTTCTTTTAATTCTAGAACCAGTAACTTGAATACGCTCTACTTTCTCTATTTCATCTTCAGCTGCAAAAGAATTTGCTGAAAAAACAGCTGTTGAAGCTGCGCCAAAAGCAAGTGCAATACGCACCGCTTTAGCTACTTGATTATTTAACATTTGATTCTCCCTGGTGTCACTACTTAATCGTAGCAATCATTATTTATTTATTTTTATAGTTACAGTTAGTTAACAGTAACTAAAACAAATAATAAACAAAAACCACTAAAAAGCCAATAAAAGTTAATGGGATTTTGCAAAAAAGAAGATTAAAACGATATAAAGAATAAATAACGAGCTAAATTAGAATTAATTACAAATATGCAGGTTAAAAACCCAAGATAATTGCCATTTTGGGTACAGTCAAAATAGCCCCCCTTGAAAACCTAACCCTAAAGCAACATTTGAGTTCACTATAAGACCAATCATTTCAATTAACGGTACAATCTGTTTTTCTACATAAATTGCATAGTCATAGCTATGAAAGCCTTGATACAGTTCAACTCCAGCAGTTGTGTAAACGAATGTAACAAATTCCCCCCTATTGACCGTAAATTCGCTATTTTTTTTCTGGTGTTTTTTAACTGCTTGAACATGAGGGGGGATATTTTTTTTATAATCGATTAAGTTTTGACCTAATCTCTTTTTAAAAATGAGTAAATGATCAAAATCACCTTGGTATAACTTTGTTGTATAGTCTTTAACAAGGTCATTTATATTTAAATTTCCATCAAAAAGACTAGTAAATAGGTCGAACTGGAATTGTTGAGCAAGTTTAGTCCAATCACTTCTTACTGTTTCTAATCCTTTAAATACTAGTTTTGATTCGTTTGGTTTAATTAATTTACCGACATAGCGCTTTTTAGAGCCAACTAGCTTCCCCCTTATGGTTGGCAAAAAGAAAGGGCTATAAAGAGATTCAAATTCTATTTCTAAATGACTTGTTAAGTTGTGCGTTTGTTTAATCTCGTTAATCCAATCTGTAGTTATCTTTTTAGCTAAAAACACGCCAATTTCATTACACTCGTCGTGGGTTAAATCATCATCCAACTTAATAAATGTAGAATCGGTATCACCATAAATAACGCTATAACCAAGCTCTTCTATCCACCTTTTAGTTTGTAGCATTATTTCGTGCCCTCTTAACGTAATAGAGCTAGATAACCTAGGATCGTAAAACCTGCACCCTTTTGAGCCTAAAACACCATATAAGCTATTCATTATTATTTTAATTGCTTGAGAAAGCATTTGATCTTGATTGTCTTTGGCGAGCTGCCTTTGGGACGCTAAGCTTTTAACAAGTAAAGGTAAGTGATGCTTGTCTCGCGAGAATAGGGCTTCATTAAAACCCTGCACACTTTGGTTTGGATTTTTTAAACCTTCTATCAGTCCAAGTGGATCAATGTAGAAAGTTTGCATAATACTGGGGTACAAGCTTTTAAAATCTAAAACAATGACATTTTTATAAAGCCCAGGAATAGACTCCATTACATAACCGCCTGGGCTTTCAAATGTAAGTCCATGATCGCCCATATTAGGGGCAACATAACCGCTGCGATGCAGTAATGGTAAATACATATTAATAAAAGCAGCGACAGAGCCGCCCTTTTTTTCAAGCTCTAATCCTGTGAGCTTTGTTCTTATAATAGAAAAATCGAGTAGCTTTAATTTATCAAAAATTTTATTTACCAAAATACAATCTTGTCGATTATATTTTGCTAAAGAAAGCTTATCTTCATTAAATTGCCTAATAATTTCCTGCAGACTATTAGCCGTGTCTATTAATTTGGACTCACCCAACACTTGATTTGAAACATTAGCTAAAGAAAAGCTCTCAAAACTATATGTACCATTTTTTAAAGTGTCTATTCCATCAACCACACATCGCCCAGGGATCGATACTCGAGTAAAGTGTCCTTTACGAACATATAAAGGTTGATCTCCCCTACCCAGTAATAACTTAATGCCTAGTGCTTCCGCTCTTTCATGAATAACCGAAAAATCGAACTCAATTACATTCCAGCCAATTATGACATCAGGATCGCTAAGCTTAATAAAATGCTCGACCCCCCTTAACAGCTCAGCCTCATCTACACACCAAATAATATCGAACTCTAGGTTTTCAGCTTCTCTATCTGGCTCGCCAATCATTAAAACACAGTCTAAATTACAGCCCACAAGTCCAACAGAAAACAAAACGCCACTTTCGTTACATTCAATGTCTAACGAGAGTTTATTAAGAGCTGGGGAATACTCATCATTTGCTTTTAATTTTGCCTCTGTTACTAATGTATAACCATTTTGATAAAAAACATTACCCGTTATCCAAGCACCTCCTTTTATAAAGCGCTCCATTAGGTAGCGCTCTATTGGTCGAATATCTTCTTCAAATAATACAACTCCACGTTGCTTTAAAGCTTTAGCAGCAGAATAAAAATGTTTAAGTGATTTGAAGTAGCAGGCCGACATATCTTCTTGCTGAAAGTTTTTTAACCCAAGACTTTTAATATTAAAGATAAGTGACTCAGCTGCTAATATTTCATGCGCTATTTCAGCATCTTTACTTTTGATAAAAAACAGCGCATTTTCGTTAACTGATATAGTTTTTATAGGCCCTTTATCACTGCAAAACCACGCTTCGTAGCAGATGCCGTTAGCAGTATCATAAGCATGAGAAGAAACAATAAAACCGGCTGTTAAGTACATTATTACTAAACCTTATTCATATATATGTAAGTTTTTACTTAATTCAAAATGCTTTAAAGCCATACATTCAACCTAAATAAACACTCAGATACTTTATTTGCTAAATTAATCTCATCACTTCTTGTAGTTACACTCTTATAACTCTAAAATCCATAGCACTGTAATTATATACATACTTTAGGTAAATCATCCCATGCTTTCTGACTCACTAAAAAAAACAATTAGGCAAGTACACCAGCATGTGGCTAGCAACCTAAACGATTATCGCCCTCGTAGCAGTCAAAACTACCTTGTAGCCGAAATAGCAAAAACGCTTGCTGGCGAATACCATAAAAAGCAGCGCATTTGCGTAATTGAAGCAGGCACCGGTACCGGTAAGTCTCTTGCCTATTGTTTAGGCGCATTACCGCTTGCCTTAGCGCAAAAAAAGAAGCTAGTTATTTCTACCGCAACCGTTGCACTGCAAGAACAATTAATAGCAAAAGAACTCCCATTTTTTAAAAAGCATTCAGGCCTCGACTTTAAATTTGATTTAGTAAAAGGTCGCCATCGTTATATTTGTGCCCACAAATTACATAATGCTGTAAACGGCGATAGCCAAACACAAATGGACTTTATGCCAACGCTTACTTCACCATTGAGCGCAATGGAAACCAAGTGTTTGAATGAGCTATATAACGCCTATGTGAATAAAAAATGGCAAGGCGATAGAGACAGCTGGGCTGATACCGTACCCGATAGAGTGTGGAACTTAATAGCGTGCGATAAACATTCATGCCAACGCCAAATGAAGGCCCATCAAACGTGCCCGTTTCAGCTTGCGCGTAATCAATTAATGCAAATGGATGTACTGGTAATTAATCACTCTTTATTACTTGCCGATTTAGACTTAGGCGGTGGTAAAATTTTACCAGAGCCCGACAACACCATTTACGTTATTGATGAAGCGCATCATTTAGCACATATAACACGCGATTTTTCATCGGCCGCAGCAACAATTAAAGGCACGATAGAATGGCTTGATAAGCTCACCAAGTTTAGCGGGAAAATGGCGAAGGTTTTAGTGGGGCAAAGAGCTATTGGGCAAAACTTTAAACTTTGCGACAGCATTAATGACGCGAATAAAGATTTAAAAGTAGTGCGCGACATTCTTGATAATGCCGATTTTGAATACTCAAAAGACGATACTTATCGCTTTGAACACGGTGAAATTCCACAATCATTGCACAGTAAAGCAAAAGACATAAGCGAAGCCACGCAAGATGCGCTGCGCTGTTTAAACAAAATGCACGACACCCTTACCCAAGATGTAAGTGATGGCGACATAAAACCTCACGTTGCCGACCCAATACTAGGCGAAAGCGGTCAATACATAAACCGGTTAGAACAACTAAACAAACTATGGTTTAGTTACGCAAAAAAAGGCGAAGGTGCTCCTCATGCACGGTGGATAAAACGCCTTGAATACAAAAGCCATCACGACCACTTATTAAGCGACTGCCCTATCGAGGTCGGTTATTACTTAAAAGATAAATTGTGGCGAGAATGCGCGGGCGCTGTTTTGTGCTCTGCTACATTAAGTGCACTCGGCTCGTTCGATCACTTTGCTTACGAAACAGGACTTGCTAAAGAAGAAGGCGTTAAATTTATTAAAGTACCTTCTCCTTTTGATTACCCCAAACAAGCCACTTTACGTATTCCGGTATCTAAAGTAGAACCAACCGATAAAGACTTTAGTGATCACCTAGCTAAAACATTACCAGAGTACCTAGATGATAAAAAAGCGAACCTTGTACTATTCGCTTCTTACTGGCAAATGGACCACGTAACAAAGTTTCTTAGAACAAAAGGTTTTAACTTATTAGTACAAGGTGAGATGTCGCGAGAAGCGTTGCTTAAATTACACACCAAAAATGTAGACGAAGGCAAAGGCAGTATTTTATTTGGAACGCAGAGCCTTTCGGAAGGTCTTGATTTACCTGGTAAATATTTAGAGAACTTAATAATTACCAAAATTCCGTTTGCTGTACCTACTTCGCCAATAGAAGAAGCGCAAGCAGAATTTGTACAAAGCAAAGGCGGTAACCCGTTTTTAACGATTACCGTACCAGACGCCGCAAAGAAATTGGTACAAAGCTGTGGTAGACTGCTGCGAAAAGAGAGTGATGAAGGCTGTATTACTATTCTCGATAGGCGCTTAGTTACTAAGCGATACGGTAAAGCCATGCTCGACACTCTACCACCTTTTAAAAGACAAATAGATTATTAATGTTTGAACTCGCACTCGATCCAACAACTTGGGCTGTTTTATGTGCTGTTGCACTTGCCGCAGGTTTTATAGACGCTATCGCCGGTGGCGGTGGCATGTTAACTGTGCCCGCTTTACTAACAGCTGGCTTACCTCCGCATTTAACACTAGGAACCAATAAACTAGCAGCAAGTTTTGGCTCGTTAACGGCAAGCTATACATACTATAAAAAGAACTTATTTAGTCCAAAGTTTTGGGCTGCCTCCATTATTGCTACTGCAATAGGTGCATTGATAGGCACTCTTATTGTTGATCATTTAAGTATCGATTTTTTAAACAAACTACTCCCCATTATTATTATTTTAGTTGCCGCTTATAGCTTATTTGGTAATTTAAGTACTACCGAAGGCGATGAACTCCCTAAACTAAACAAAGCGATGAAAATAAAACAATGGCTACAGGGTTTAGCATTAGGCTTTTTTGATGGTTTAGCAGGCCCAGGTACGGGGACATTTTGGACCGCTTCTAATGGCATGCTTTATAAAATGAACTTGCTACTCAATTGTGGTTTAGCGCGTTCAATGAACTTTGTTTCTAATTTTATATCGCTCATCACCTTTGTAGCACTCGGACATGTAAACTTTTTACTTGGCATAACAATGGGCTTTTTTATTATGCTAGGCGCATGGTTTGGAGCACATTCAGCAATACGTTTTGGTAGTAAATTTATTCGCCCTGTATTTAATACTATGGTTATACTTTTAGCATTAAAACTAATTTACGAGGCTTACTTTTAATATGCATTCAATGGCTTTAGATAAACTACGTCAACAAGTTGCAACGCTAAAACAACAAGCTGAGCAATTTGATAAAGCTAAACTTTTTTCTAAAAATCGTTACATGCAAGCGCAACCTAGCTTGTTTGACCGCGCAGTTTTTAGTACAAAAAGCATGAACCTAGTCGATTACGTAATAGAAATAGAAGATGAAGTGTCAAGGTTACCGCCAAGTGAGCATCGCCATGCTTATACCTACGCGCTTGAACGTATAGGAGCTCAGGTACAAGCTGTATTCAACGTTATTAAATCAACGCCTATTTGGGTTAAAGAAAACAAAAGCCATTATAAACCACGCCCTAAGCAAACCGTTTATAAGCAAGCGGTACAAAAAATAATGCAATCATCGCACGAGCTTTACGACGAATTAAAACAAAACCATGAGTTTGAACGCCGTTTAGTGCTCATGATTGAAGAGCGTAAAATGCAAATGGATAAAGCCTCGCCAGCTAAAGCACAAAAGCTTAACCTTGAAATATTAAGCACACATGCTCGATTAGGCCGCTGCAGAAAAGCAATTTCTGCCACCGAGGACAAAATACAACAAGTAGAAAAACAGCAGCTGCGTTAAGCCGAACTTTACTATGCAGCTTTATTATCATCCATTGTATTCAGACCTTATACTCCCAGAACGTCATCGATTCCCTATTCAAAAGTATAAGTTACTTAAAAGCGAAATAGAAAATCTAGGTGTTTCGGCTATTCACTTTCAAGAGCCTATAAAAGCAACTAAATCTCAACTTTCGCTATGTCATAGCCAACGTTATATAGATGACTTTTTAAATGGAATACTAAGCGATAAAGCAATTAAAAAGATGGGATTTCCCTATTCGCAACAACTTGTAGAGCGTACTCTTTTATCTATTGGCGGGAGTATTCAAGCTGCTGAAGCGGCTTTTAGTCACGATCTAACCTTCAATTTAAGCGGTGGTTATCATCATTCTCATAGTGATTTTGGCAGTGGCTTTTGTATTTTTAATGATTTAGCTATTGCAGCAGCACATTTAATAAATACAGAGCAAGCCGACACTGTTTTAATTTTTGATTGCGACGTACACCAAGGCGATGGCACAGCACAAATCACTCAAAACCATAACCAAATTATTACCTGCTCAATTCATTGTGAGCAAAATTTTCCTCGTAATAAGCAAGAGTCCACTTACGATTTTGCATTGCCCGCTAAAACAGCCGACGATGAGTACCTTGCTACATTAAAGCAAGCACTCGATTTTTGCGTGCGCATACATAACCCTGATATTATTTTGTATAATGCAGGCGCTGATATTTACACTAAAGACGAGTTAGGCTTGTTTAATATATCGCTCAATGGCGTATATGAGCGCGACTTGTTTGTTCTCAACTTCTGTAAGCAACATCAAACCCCACTAATGTGCGCTTTAGGTGGCGGTTATCAGCGTAATTTGAGTTCACTAATTAATGTTCATAAACAACTATTTAAAGCCGCTATCGATTTATAGTAAGCCTTAGTATAGACTCAGTTAAACGGATTATTTTAAAGCGGTGGGAATATGCGATTACACGAAGACATACACAACTATTACGAAAAGATTGTAGTTGAAGAAATCATCAAACTTAAACTTGATGAAAAATATGATGAAGATGTAATGGCTGACTTTTGTTGTACGGTACTAAATCAGCTCCCGCCACGATATATTCGCTACGATGTAGATATGGCGTTTTATTTACCGCAATCAGAACGCATACATATGGAACAACGTGTGCAAACAGCAATAAATGTCGCCATTAGCCAAATATCAAAAAAGAAAGAATTAAATGACAAGCCCACTTGATCAAGCCCCTACACATATTAAACTTGCAGTAGATTTAATTATGATACTAGAGCAACACGATGTTGCTCCAGAAGAGGTCTTAAAAGCACTCGATATTGTAAAAAGCGACTTTGAAAAAAAGCTAGAAAAGCCATAACTCTATTCTATTATTTGTATGTCGTGCTCGGTAACGCTACCTTCGTGCTTAGTGCAATCAATTTTAACTTCACCAAATGTACGTCTAGGCGAAGTTGAACGACGACAGGTCATATTTTGTGCTTTAACGCCAAATTGCGTTATATACAACGCAACTGTTTCGTCTATTTGTTGTTTTTGCTGCGTAGTCGCTGCACTGTAAAATACATCGTATTGCGCAGACCAATTTTCAACCCCCGCTTCTTTTGCAACGCCTAGCCAGCCCATCCCTAGTTTAGTAGATTGCTCCAAGTATTGGCCTTTCAAAAACATAAACGCCAACGTGTATTGTGCGCTTTTATAGCCTAGCCCAGCAGGCTCTTTTAAATAATTGAAAGCGGCCTCAAACTGTCCTTTTCGATACGCTTTAATACCATTGTATTCATTCTTTTTCATGGTGGTATCACTGTAAAGGTTGATTGAGCTTGAATTACATCCACCCAAAAAAGTGATAAATACCATAGAAACTACTGAGAACGTTTTCATTCTTATCCTTAATTTATTATTTTTATATGCCAGTTCCGAATATGGCTTACTCTTTTTATAAACCCTGTTATTCTAAAAACCAATCAGCATAATTAAAATACTATCATGACCTTAGCAAGCTTACTGCGATTATTTTTTCTGGCCGCTATTTGGGGCGCTTCTTTTTTATTTATGCGAATGGCAGCAAATAGCTTGGGGCCTGCGGTATTAATTGAGCTAAGAGTAGGCTTTGCTGCAGTTACTTTATTTATTGTTGCTTTGTATTTAAAACGCCGCTTAGCGTTTATCCAACATAAAAAACACTTTTTTATTATAGGCGCGTTTAATTCTGCTCTTCCGTTTTTATTTTTTGCTTACGCAGCTCAAACTATTAGCGCATCCACACTCTCAATTTTAAATTCTACAACACCAATATGGGGTGTTGTAGTTGGAATTTTATGGACGAAAACAAAGCCCAATAAAAGTATGGTGCTTGGTTTACTACTTGGCTTAATAGGCGTTGCAATACTCGTTGGGCAAAATCATTTTGTATTAAATAGCCAATCAATTTTGGCCATAGTAGCGGCATTAAGCGCATCACTTTGCTATGCCATTGCATCGCATTACACTAAAAACGCGCCTAAACTGGCCCCATTCGATAACGCCCATGGCTCAATGTGGGCTTCAAGCTTTATGGTATTGCCGCTTATCTTATTTATGCCAATACGAGAAATACCAAGCACCAACGTTATGCTAGGTGTACTTGTATTAGGAGTAATGTGTACTGCACTTGCTTATATTTTATTTTTTAAATTAATCGACGATATTGGCCCAACCTCAGCACTCACGGTTACATTTTTAATTCCATTATTTGGCATATTTTGGGGACATTTAATTTTAGATGAGCAAATTGGGCCAAATACGTTACTCGGCGCATTATTTGTCATTGTGGGTACTATGTTGGTTACTGGTTTTTTACCACGAAAAAAGCACTTAGCTAAAACAAGCTAAGTGCTTATATCAAGCGCTTTTACCAAACGCTTACTTTTGCGCCTTTTTGCTTAAATTTTCAATTAAGTCTTGGGCGCTAAAACTGTTTTCGCTTGGTTTAATGCCTTTGCCCATTTTAATATCAATCAGGGTGTGCACTTCTTTGCGTTTATCATTGTTGCTTAACTGTACGCCTACGCTGCTTGTTGGGCTAGCGCGTGTTTCGCAAGTTAATAAACCACAGCTTCGCTCATATTGCTGGCTTTGTGATGCACTAATAGATGACGCAGGAGCTTGCGATTTAGACTCAACAAAGGTTTCTTTATTAGTTACAACAAACCAGTCGTAGCCTTGCGCTTGTGTAAGCTCAGCCGCGCGTAATAATGCATAGTCACCGGCATCGGCTACGTTGTTTGATACGCTTTTAAACTCGACTCGGTATTGATCGTCGCTAATTTTTTGCTCGCTATAACCTTGCGATCCATTATTCGCGGCGCGGTAATCCGGTTTAGATGCACAGCCCGCCATAAGTAAAATACTGATAATTAAAATAGATGTTTTCATAGTTCACCACGTTTTATACACATTATTATTTGTTTAACTGCCACTTTGCGCTAATTGCTTGCTGTTCTTGCGCTCTATCTAGTGGTGCGCCGCTGATCATGCTACCTATAACAGCATCTAACTCACTGTTATTAGACGCCGTTTGATATTGCGCGCCATTGTTACTTTGCTGCGTGGCTGTTTGCGCTTTAATTTGCCAACCGCTTTGCGTTTTACAAGCAATGCTTGTTTGCGTTGTATTATTTGAGCTTAGTGCATACTGCCTACAAAGCTCACCTTGCTGATTTTTAAAACTAAGCTGCGCACTAAATACTGAGCCATCACTTTGCTCAAACACACCACTACTTAGTTGTGTGTTAAGGGCTGAGGCGGTATTGCTGGCTACTAAATTTTGCGACTCATTGGGTTGTAAATAGCTCGTCATTGCAATACCAAATACCACGGCAACGCTTGCAGCTATTGCTAAACTTTTATTAGCCGACTGCTTAACCTTTTGCCAAGGCCTTAACGTTACTACATTGCTATTTAACGTGTTTTTTGTCGTTGTTGTATCAAGCTTTGCAACCGTTTTAGCTAACGAGTCACTAAGTGGTGCGTCGTCAATACTTATTGCGTGCTCCTTTACTAGCATGTCTACTTCGCTAAATTCTGCAAGTCGCATTACTAGCGCATCATCGGTTTCAAGGGCTTTACGCACTTGCTCCATTTCGTCCTCGCTTAGCTCTGAGTCTAAAAAGGCGCTAAGAGTTTCGTCGTTAATGTTCATACTTGCTCCTTTTTAAAGTCGGGTTTTATTAAGTTATAAAGTGTACTGCGTGCGCGCGATAATTTACTCATTACACTGCCTATAGGTATATCTAGCGTATGTGCTACTTCTTTATAGGCCATGCCCTGCAGTGCCACCAGCGATACTATGGCGCGTTGCTCTTCGGGTAATTGCCCAAGTGCTGTATTTACATTTTTAAGCATTTGTTTGTTTTCGAGTGTTTGGTGCTCATTACTTGATATTGGCTCTGGTAAAATATCGGCCTGAGCCTTATTTTGCCTTACCTTGCGTGAGCGGTATTCGTCTATCCACACATTACGGCAAATTTTAAATGCCCACTTAGCAGGCTCAACGTCATCCGGAATGCCTTTTACTAATAGTTTTTCAATTGTTATTTGCACTACATCGTCTGCATCTGCTTTACTACCCGTTAGCGAATAGGCAAAACGCCTAAGCATGGGCAATAAGGCTTTTAATATTTCGTTCATTGATTTTTACCCCTTTTATAAAGAAGACGATTCAAAAAAACATTTATTCCCAAATAATCAAAATAATTTAAATAATGAAATATTTCTATGTGTTAAACGTTAACTAACCAGCATAATAAATTTAATAGAAGTAACCCACTATGAATATTAAAAACACACGCGTTAAACACATAATAGCCGCCTCGCTTTGCATATTTAGCGCAACGAGTTCAGCCAACATAGTAAGAGTCGATCAGGTGCTTGGGCAGCTAAGCCCAATAGAGCAGCGTATTGAGCAAACTATAGAGCGAGCACAACGCCTGCCGCTTCCGGTGCCTGTTCCACAAATATCGATTGATGAACTAAAAGCGCAAATAAGTGAGCCTATTAGCAGCTTACCTAATATGCTTAACATTAATATAAATAGCCAAAACACTGCATTTGTTGAAGTAGAGCTTGAAAACGGCTTTAGAGCAATAGAGCGCCAATGGTTATTAATGGCAAATAGCCAACAACTTAATACCCTAAAGCAGCAAAATGTAACCATTGTATCGGTAAAAAATTACAACGCACTTAACATGAGCTTAGTGCGCTTTAACGTACCCCAAGGTGTTAATTCTAAAAGTGAGTTATTAAAAGCGCTTAACTTAGATGAGTCTGCAATACTTGACCGAAACCACATTTACCAAGCGCAAACAGGCGAGCCTAGCGTGAAAGTAACACAAAATAAGCCTGTTGCTCCTTACTGCACACAAAGCGTAAAAATTGGCATGATCGACAGCGCTATTAATACCAAACACAGTGCTTTTAGAGGCGCCAATATCACCACGCAAAGCTTTTTACCTAAAGGGTTAAGCTCGCCAAATTTACACGGCACCGCCATTGCAGGGCTAATTACAGGTAAAGGCGCAAAACTTAACCCGCTTTTAGGCAGTGCCAAGCTTTACAGTGCCGAGGTGTTTTATAGGCAATCTGAATATGCACAAGGGGCTACTTTATTTGCCATAGTAGAAGCACTTAACTGGCTAGTTAGTAATAAAATACCCGTAATAAATATGAGCCTAACGGGGCCAAATAACGCAATTTTAGAAGCAAGTATTACTGCAGCAATAAAACAAAACGTATTAATTGTAGCTGCTGCGGGTAATCAAGGGCCGGCGTCGCAGCCGTTATACCCAGGTGCGTATAAAAGCGTGATAGCGGTAAGTGCTATCGATTCAAAAAACCACATTTATAGATGGTCAAATAAAGGCGATTACATAGACTTTACAGCCCTTGGTGTAAATGTTGTTACAAGCCAAGGCAATGGAAAATTTGGTAGGGAGTCGGGTACGTCAATGGCGGCGCCGCATGTAAGCGCGGCATTAAGTTGTTTATTATTAAAGCATGGTAATAATAAAACCAAAGCACTTAACGAGCTTACATCGCTGGCCGTCGATTTAGGCGAGCAAGGCAAAGACACCACCTTTGGTTATGGCGCCATTTACCCACCTAAAAGTGCACTTTAACTGACGCCGATAAAACCGACTGAGTATAGGTATTGCTACTAAGCTTTGATTGGTAATCGCCATATTCAGCCTCGGCTATTAGTGTTACGTGCTCAAACACAGCTACGTTATAAAACGCATTAACTACATTTCGGTGCTCATCTCGCGACGGTATTTGCTCAAAAAAGTCATCCGTTGTTTGCTCGTCGTAATCTTTATTTTGATAACGCCACCCTGCGCCCACTTTATTAGCCACATTAAAGGCCGTAAATTTGTGCGTAACTTTTGTAGTAAAGCCGTAGCCGTTAAAGTCGTACTGGTTGTCGTCGGCGTTTTCTTTATCGGCACTTAGCGCTGCCATTAGCATGGTTTGCCCATTATTTATAAAATGATAAAGCGCTACATCGGCACCTACGCCATCAGCATTACGTGCTTTTGCAGTAGCAAAACGTTTAGCTTTGTTTTTTATGCTCATACGTAAATACGTATGCGGGTTTAAAAAATGGCCATAGTAAGCGCTGGCTTGATTAAAATGTAAAAATGGTTCGCCATCTACATTTGCTTTTGTGCCATCGTAACGAACCCCTACCTCATGGCTATTAAAGCTGTAGCTGCCATCTAAACCATATTGATGAAGGTCTAAATCGTATTGATCAAATTCATCGTAGTCTTGCTGTTCAAACCGGTAGCTTGAAGTTAATTTAGCGCCTTTGGTTAATTGCCATTTTGCATTAACACCGGCTGCGGTTTTTATGCCGCTGTCGCTTTGCGACGAAATATCGTCAAGCTCCTGAACAGAGAGCGCTGAATTGCTTAATACCCCAACTTCTGCATCTGCATTTAGCTCAAAGCTACTTTTAAAGGGTTTATTTTGCTCAGGTGTTTTAACGTGGTTGGTTTGTGCAAGCACCGCTTGGGCACTAAAAACACACAATGTGGCGGTTATAACTGCTTTCATATTTATTCTCCAACAGGCCGAATAGGTTTCCCTATTCGGCATTTGTGCAAACACGCTTAGGGCGTATTAAAGACCTAAGTCTAAATCGTTAGTAATGTTGGTAACTACTTCACTTGCGGTGCTAAGTGCTACATCGTTACTAATTTGATCAGTGACCGCTGCACTCACCTGCCCGCTAACACTTTGCTGTACCGTACTTTGTAAACTGCTAACCGTACTATCTTGCACGCTGGCAATTAAAGATTGCTGAACACTGCTTACAACTTCATTACTGGTATTAATTGCATCACCTACTTGCAGTGCAGAGCTCACTGAGTTTGCAGCCGTATTAGTAATTGCTAATTGGTTTGTAAGCGCACTCGCTGCATCAGCTTGAGTTACTGAATCGGTAGCGCTGCCCACGTTTGAAAGTAAAGAGGCACTTGTTGGTGTATCGGTAGTATCAGGCTGAGCGGCTTGATCAGAGGTAAGTCCAAGTAATGACGACTGGCTCACTGCAGTCGTT